>NZ_JBHTXX010000007.1:0-126750 GCF_042791415.1 Arthrobacter sp. NPDC056691 | reverse complement strand
TTTGGAAACCACTTTCGGTCGTTTTTTTTTGTTTTTTGGGCCCAAAAAACCCAAACAACTGCGAGCCAGTTGGGCCAAGGAATTCTGTCTGCCAGAATATGCTGTGGTTCACAGACACGCTGTCCCTAATCTCGGTACTACGCCCAGACGTCATCCATACCCACCGAGGAGGCCGCCGTGTCCATCAGCGCCGGGACCACGACCCACGAATCAGTTGCCGCCGCCCAGGTGGTCCCGGAGCCCACGCCGGAGGAGGCCCTGCAGCTGGAGCAGCTGTACCGCGACTTCGCGCAGGAGAACCTGATCCCCCTGTGGACCGAGATCGGTGACCTGATGCCGATGGTTCCCTCGCCCAAGGCCCGGCCCCATGTGTGGCGCTGGAGCGACCTCTACCCACTGGCTGCACGCGCCGGTGACCTGGTCCCGGTCGGGCGGGGCGGCGAGCGGCGGGCCATCGCCCTTGCCAACCCCGGCCTGGCCGGTACCCCGTACGCGACGCCGACGCTGTGGGCCGCGATCCAGTACCTTGGCGCGCACGAAACCGCGCCGGAGCACCGTCACTCCCAAAACGCCTTCCGGTTCGTCGTCGAGGGCGAAGGGGTCTGGACAGTAGTGAACGGGGACCCGGTGGCGATGCGCCGCGGCGACTTCCTGCTGACTCCCGGCTGGAATTTCCACGGCCACCACAACGACACCGACCAGCCGATGGCGTGGATCGACGGCCTGGATATCCCGTTCGTGCACTACGCCGACGCCGGGTTCTTCGAGTTCGGCACCGAGCGCGTCACCGACGAGGCCACCCCGGACATTTCGCGTTCCGAGCGGCTCTGGGCCCACCCCGGCCTGCGCCCGCTGTCCGGCCTGGACAACACGACCAACTCCCCCATCGCCGCGTACCGCTGGGAATACACCGACCGGGCCCTGCGCGAGCAGCTGCTGCTCGAGGACGAGGGCCACCCGGCCACCGTCTCCCAGGGCCACGCAGCGATCCGGTACTCCAACCCCACCACGGGCGGGGACGTGATGCCCACCATCCGCGCCGAATTCCACCGGCTCCGCGCCGGCGCCACCACCGAGCCCCTCCGCGAGGTCGGCTCCAGCGTCTGGCAGGTCTTCGAAGGCACCGGCAGCGTCCTGCTCAACGGCGAACGCAAGGAACTGGCCAAGGGCGACCTGTTCGTGGTCCCGTCCTGGGCTGAGTGGTCGCTCGAAGCCGGGAGCGAGTTTGATCTGTTCCGCTTCAGCGACGCCCCCATTTTTGAACGGCTGAACTTCAACCGCACCTACACCGAAGGACGCAAGAACGCATGAGACTCCTGACACTCCGCCTCCTGAATGAGGGAACCACTGTAACGAAAGCCGTCCGCCAGGACGGCGGCACCCTGACGGAGATCGACGGCTTCGCCGACGTCGGCGAGCTGCTCCGCAGCGACGACTGGGAGACCACGGCCACGGCGGCCAACGGCGCAACGCACGCGCTCGAGGGCGCCGACCTGGCCGCCGTCGTGCCTTCCCCCGGCAAGATCATCTGCGTGGGCCACAACTACCGGAACCACATCAAGGAGATGGGCCGGGAAATCCCGGACCATCCCACCCTGTTCGCCAAATACCAGGAATCCCTGATCGGCCCGAACGACGACCTTGCGCTGCCGCAGGAATCCGACACGGTGGACTGGGAAGCCGAGCTCGCCGTCGTCATCGGCAAGAAGGGCCGGCGGATCAGCGAAGCGGACGCCGCGGACCACATCGCCGGCTACTCGGTGCTGAACGACATCAGCATGCGCGACTACCAGTTCCGCACCGTGCAATGGCTGCAGGGCAAGACCTGGGAAAACTCCACCCCGTTCGGCCCGGCCCTGGTCACCAAGGACGAGTTCACCGTTGGGCCGCTGATGACCTCGGCCGTCGACGGCGAGGTCCAGCAGAGCACCCCCACCGGCGACCTCGTCTTCACCCCGGAGTTCCTGGTCGCCTACATCTCCACGATCATCACGCTGAACCCCGGCGATGTGATCGCCACCGGCACCCCCGGCGGCGTGGGCCACGCCCAGGACCCCAAGCGCTACCTGCAGGAAGGCCAGGTCCTGGTCACCACCATCGAGGGCCTGGGCCAGCTGACCAACCGCGTGGTCAAGGAGGCCTGATGGCCGCCCGGCACGACCTCGCCACCGACCCGGGCCTGCAGGAAGAACTCCTGCAGGCCCGGCGGGGCACCGCGTTCTTCGCACGCAAACTCAACGAGCTCACCGATGCAGAGCTCGACGGCGGATCCCTCCTTCCCGGCTGGACACGCCGGCACGTCGTGGCGCACGTCGGCTACAACGCCAGGGCTATCGCCCGGCTGGTGGAGTGGGCCGCCACGGGGGTAGAGACCCCGATGTACCCCTCCACCGAGGTGCGCGACCACGAGATCAACTTCGGCGCCACGCTGAGCCCGATCGCCCTGCGGAACCTGTTCGACCACTCCGCCGTGCACCTGTCCGTCGAATGGCGAGACCTGCCGGACCAGGACTGGGACAACGAAGTGAAGACCATCCAGGGCCGCACCGTCCCGGCATCGGAAACCGTGTGGATGCGCACCCGCGAAGTCTGGATCCACGCCGTCGACCTCGGCAACGGGGCAAGCTTCGCCGATATCCCGGAGCCCGTCCTTGCGCGCCTGCTCAAGGACATCACCGCCGCGTGGCGCACCCGCGGCACGGACACCGGGCTTCTCGTCAAAGTCACCGGCACCGGGCTGGTGTTCGGCGACACCCGCGCCGCCGACCCCACGATTATCAGCGGAGCCCTGCCCGCCGTCGTCGAATGGGCCGCAGGCCGCGGCGCCAGCGGCGGCACCAGCGGCGTCACCGCAGGCGGGCCCCGTGCCGGCAGCGACGTTCCCGCCGCCCCGAAGTGGATCTGAGGCCGCCAAAACGTCGGGGGTAGACTGTGCCCGTCAGCGCGGGAACTGCACCGACGGAAGGCGCACCAATGAGCATGGCCGAGTCAGCCGGGACGATTTCGGACGACGAACTGGACCTCCTCCACCGCTACTGGAGCGCGGCGAACTACCTGACGGTGGCCCAAATTTACCTTCAGGACAATGTGCTGCTCCGGGAGCCGCTGCGGCCGGCGCACATCAAGCCACGGCTGCTGGGCCACTGGGGCACCGGCCCCGGTTTGTCGCTGATCTACGCCCACCTGAACCGGCTGATCAGGAACACCTCCGCGGAGGTGCTGTTCATCGCCGGGCCGGGCCACGGCGGACCTTCGGTGGTGGCGAACGTCTACCTCGAAGGCACCTATTCGGAGATCTACCCGGACATCAGCCGCGACGCTGCCGGCCTGCGCCGGCTGGCGCGGCAGTTTTCGACGCCGGGCGGAGTGGGCAGCCACGTGGGCCCCGCGACCCCGGGTCCATCCACGAGGGCGGCGAGCTGGGCTATTCGCTCATGCACGCCACCGGCGCGGTGATGGACAACCCGGACCTCATCGCTGCCTGCGTGGTGGGTGACGGCGAGGCTGAGACCGGGCCGCTCGCCGCCTCCTGGACGGCGCCGTTTTTCCTCAACCCCGCGCGGGACGGGGCGGTCCTGCCCATCCTGCACCTCAACGGCGCCAAGATTTCCGGGCCCACCGTCCTCGGACGCCGCACGGACGCGGACGTCGAGGCACTGCTCCGGGCCAACGGCTGGGACCCTGTCACCGTCTCCGGCGACCAGCCCGAAAGGGTCCACCGTGCCCTCGCCGCCACCCTGGAGAATGCCTACGCCACCATCCGGGACATCCAGCAGGACGCCCGGGGCACCGGCACCGGCACCGGCGGAACCGGCGCCGGCGGCCCGGGCGGTAGCCGAACGACGGCGGCCCGCTGGCCGGCGATCATCCTGCGCACGCCCAAGGGCTGGACGGGCCCGGAGGCCGTCGATGGCAAGCCGGTGGAAGGCACGTTCCGTGCGCACCAGGTTCCGCTGTCCGGCGTCAGGGACAACGCCGAACATCTGGCGCTACTGGAGCAATGGATGCGCTCCTACCAGCCGGAAACGCTGTTCGACGACGGCGGCCGCCTGGTGCCCGAACTGTCCGCTCTGGCTCCCGCAGGCAGGCTCCGGATGGGCGCGGCGCCCCGGGCCAACGGACAGCCGTCCGTCCCGCTGGAGATTCCCGACCTCGCCCGCTACGCCGTCGAGCCGGGGCAGCCGGGCTCCTCCAGCATCGAAACCACCAAACCGCTGGGCGAGCTGTTCCGCGACCTCTACACCGGAACGGCGGACAATCCGCGGTTCCGGCTGTTCTGCCCGGACGAGACCAACAGCAACAGGCTGGGCGCCGTGTTCGAGGCCACCGACCGCTGCCTCATGCTGCCGGGAAACGGCGACGACGGCCATGTCTCAGGTGAGGGCCGCGTGATGGAGGTGCTCTCCGAACACCTGTGCCAGGGCTGGCTGGAAGGCTACCTGCTGACGGGCCGGCACGGGTTCTTCGCGAGTTACGAAGCCTTCGCCATGGTCAGCGCCTCCATGACCGTCCAGCACGCCAAATGGCTGCAGCACGCCCGCGACCTGGAATGGCGCTCGCCGGTGCCGAGCCTGAACATTCTGCTGACCTCCACCTGCTGGCGCAACGACCACAACGGCTTCAGCCACCAGGGCCCGGGGCTGATCGACACCGTGCTGTCCCTGTCCGGCGAAGTGACGAGGATCTACCTGCCGCCGGACACCAACACACTGCTGGCCGCGGCAGGACACGCACTGCTCAGCAAGGACTACGTGAACCTTGTGGTGGTCGACAAGCAGTCCCACCCCCAGTACCTGACGCTGGCTGAAGCCCGCGCGCACGCCGAGGCCGGGGCCTCCCGGTGGGAATGGGCCGGCAACGAGGACGGCGGCAGCACTGAACCCGACGTCATTCTCGCCTGCGCCGGCGACATCCCCACCGAGGAGACGCTGGCAGCGGCGTGGCTGCTGCAGCGCCATGTACCCGGCGCCACGGTGCGCGTCGTGAACGTCATGGACGCCATGGTGCTGCCGCCGCGGGACGTGCACCCGCACGGGCTCGACGACGGGACTTTCACTTCGCTGTTCACCGACACCTGCGAGGTGGTGGTGGCCTGGCACGGCTACGCCCGCTCATTCCACCAGTTGCTGCATGGCCGGCCGAACCCGGAACGGTTCCACGTCCGCGGCTACAGCCAGCAGGGCACCACCACCACGCCGTTCGACATGGTGGTGGTCAACCGGATGAGCCGCTACCACCTGGCCTTGGAGGCGCTCCGCCGGCTGCCTCGGCAGTTCGACGGCGCAGCGGCCCTGGCCGAGCACTGCAACCAGCAGCTGGACGCCCACGCCGGGTACATCCGGGAGCATTTCGAGGACCTGCCCGGCATCCGCGAGTGGGTCTGGTCGCCGCCGCACCCGTAGATTTTGTCGCTAGGATGCGGGAGCCGCCGGGGCTCCGCTGACGTTGACCAGCCACGCGATGCCAAACTTGTCGGTGCACATGCCGAAGATGTCGCCCCACGGAGCCTTCTCCATGGGGACGGTGACCGTGCCGCCGTCGCCCGACAGTTTGTCGTAATAGCCGCGCAGCTCGGCCTCGTCGTCGCCGCTGAGCGACACGGAAATGGTGTTCCCCGGCGAGTAGTCCATGGAGCTGGGGGTGTCGGCCCCCATGAGCACGAGCCCCTTCTCCGAGGTCAGCATCCCGTGCATGATCTTGTCCGCCTCCGCGGGATCTTCACTGGCCTGGAACTCCCCGAAGGTGCTGAGCGCCAGGTCGCCGCCGAACACCGACTGGTAGAAGGTCATGGCGTCGCGGGCGTTGTCACGGAAGCTGATGTACGGGTTGAGCAGAGTGGACACGGTCGGTTCTCCTTCGGCTGTACGTGTGGCGCCCGGTGTGCGGCGCCCGGCATTACACATGTTGCCCGAATCCGGCTCCCCTTCATAGGGGTTCACGGGCGTTCACGGAAGTTCACCGGCGGATACCCAGGCGGCGGTCAGGGCCGGAAACGGTAGCCGACGCCGGCCTCGGTCAGCAGGTGGCGCGGATTTCCCGTGTCAGCCTCCAGCTTGCGCCGGAGCTGGGCCATGTACACCCTCAGGTAGTTGGCTTCCTTCTCGTAGGCGGGCCCCCACACGCTGGCCAGGATCTGCTGCTGCGTGATGAGCTTCCCCGGGTTCCGCACCAGCAGTTCGAGGATGCTCCACTCCGTGGGAGTGAGCCGGACGGGCTCTCCGTTCCGGGTGACCATCCGCCGGCCCAGGTCCACGCTGAACTCCGGGGTGTCAACCGTGGACCACTCGGTGGCTTCGGGAGCGCGGCGGAGGAGGGCGCGAAGCCGGGCGAGGAGTTCCTCGAGCCCGAAGGGCTTGGTGATGTAGTCGTCCGCACCGGCGTCGAGGGCGTCCACCTTGTCTGATGAGCCGTGCCTGGCCGAGAGCACCAGGACCGGGGCGGTGCTCCAGCGGCGGAGTTCCCTGAGGACCGCCGCGCCGTCCATGTCCGGCAGCCCGAGGTCCAGGACGACAACTCCGGGCGGGTTGCGCGAGGCAGCGATCAGGGCGGTCTCACCGTCCGCGGCCGTCTCCACGGTGTAGCCATGCGCCTGCAAGGTGATCCGCAGGGCTTTCAGCAGGTGCTGGTCATCGTCGACCACGAGGACGCCGGTCACCGGGCAGTCTCCTGCGGAAAATCGGCGGGCGGGACGGCAGCAGCGGCGGATGGCCCGCCGTCGTGCCCGTCATGCCCTGCTGAGCCATGGCCCGTTGACAGGGGAAGCCGGATGACCATGGTGAGTCCCCCGCCGGGCGTCTCTTCAGCGGCCAGGCTGCCGCCCATGGCCGAGACAAATCCCCTGGCCACGGCCAGGCCAAGGCCGACGCCGGTTGACTGGGAAAGATCGTCCAGCCGCTGGAAAGGGCGGAACATGGCCGGCACGTTGCGGTCCGGCACGCCGCGTCCGTGGTCGATGATCCGCAGTTCGCCGGCCGGGTGGCCGTTCAGGACGGCGCTGCTGAGGCCGCCCGACGCCGAGGTCACGGTGATCTCGGATGCCGGCGCGTACTTGACGGCGTTTTCGGCGATGTTGGCGATGACGCGTTCCAGCAGGACGGCGTCAGCGTCGACGGCGGGAAGGTTCGGTGGCAGCACCACCCGGACGCTGCCGGCCGGAAGGCCGCGCAGCGCCGGAGGCACGACGTCGAGCCACCGGACGGGCTTCAGCAGGGGACGGACCGAGTCGGCCGTGATCCTGGACATGTCGAGGAGGTTTCCCACCAGGATGTCCAGCCGGTCCGAGCATTCATCGATGGTTTCCAACAGCTCCTGTTTCTCCTCAGGGGTATACGTGACGGCGGTCTGCAGGAGACCGCCGACGGCGAGCTTGATGCCGGCGAGCGGTGTGCGGAGGTCGTGCGAGACGGCCCGGAGGATCGCGGTACGCATGGTGTTTCCCTCTGCCAGCCGCAGCACCTCCAGGCGGCTGGCGGCCAGCTGCCGGCGCTCGAGCTGGGCCAGCACGTGCGCGGCGAAGGCGCCCAGCAGGCTGCTGTCCGCGGCCGGCACCGTCCGGCCGAACAGCACCAGCCAGGTGCCGTCGTCGACCGGTTCCACGGTGTGCTCGGCGAAATCCGCGCCTTCCCGCTCGGAATCGGTCAGCTCGCCCGCACTCGCGAGCAGTTTCCTCTCCGCCCCGCCCTCTCCCTCCCGGAAGGCCCGCGCGTCACCGGAGGGCCGGGAGTCACCGGAACCCGGCCGGTTCCGGAAGGCCGGGCCGCTGAAGAGAGCCGCCCCGCGGACGCCGAAGACGTCAAGTGCCTGCTCCAGCAGGCTGCCCACCGTGTCCTCCGCCCTGGTGGCTCCGCGGGCCAGCTCGCCGAGCGTTGCAGCCTCGGCGCGGGCCCGGGCCGCCTCCTTGGAGCGCCGGGCGGACCTGTCCACCACGCCGGCCACGGCGACCGAGACGCCGACGAAGACGCCCAGGGAAAGCAGGTCCTGCGGATCTTTGATGGCGAGCTCACCGATTGGTGGCGTCGAGAAGTAGTTGACCAGCAGGCTGCTCCACAGTGCCCCCGCGACGGCAGGCCACAGGCCACCCACGAGCGCTACTGCAACGGCCCCGGCGAGCTGGACCAGGACGGCGGTGGCCACGCTGTGCTGGATGACGGCGAGCGCCAGCTGCATGAGGATGGGGACGGCGGCCGCCAGCACGAACCCGACGGCGACGCGGGCGCGGCCAAGGTCCCGCTGCCGCCGGCTGCCTGTGCCGCGTCCGGCCAGGGGGTGCGGCACCACCTGCACGTCGAGGTCACCGGCACGGCGGATGATCCGTGTCTCCGTCGCGCCGGTCAGAAGCCTCGACAGCGGGTGCGCCCGTGACTGGCCGATGACCAGCCGGGTGGCGCCGACATGGGACGCGAATCCGAGGAGTGCCTCGACAGGGTCATCGGCGGCGACGGTGTGGTAGCTGCCGCCCAGCTCCACCACCAGCCGGCGCTGTGATTCGAGGGCGCGGGTCGATTCGCGGGACGCCCCCTCCGCGGAGCGGATGTGGACGGCGATCAGGTCCCCGCCGCCCGCACCGTCCAGGACCTTGACGGCACGGCGGATCAGGATCTCCCCCTCAAGGCCTCCCGACAGGCCAATGACGATCCGTTCCCCTGCCATGACGCCATTCTTTCACCTGCACACCACCTTTCCACGGCACAGGCTGCCCGGTACGTGGGGTTCCTCACTCCGGCGTTAAGGATCCGTCAAGATTCCGCTGCCGGCGGTTCCGGCGCTCCTGCCCGGTGCTACGTTCGGCATTGCCCCAGCGAAATCGCGCGGCAGCGGCGACACACAGCGGCCGCTGTGATCTACCGCGGCTGCGGGGCAGCAACAACAATTGAAAGGCACCATGACAACCATGAGCCGCCCGCCGGCGGACCCCTCAGAGCTGCGCCACACCCGCGTGCAGCGGCTTTCCAGTTGGCTGCTTCTGGGCCTGCAGGACAGCAAGGGCTCCCACCAGGGACCAGGCGGCCAGACCACAGCGCACGAGCGTAAGCATGCCTGGTGGCAGGTCATGTGCCTGACCGGCGTGGACTACTTCTCCACCCTCGGCTACCAGCCCGCCATCGCCGCACTCGCGGCCGGCGTCATCTCCCCGCTGGCCACGCTGGTCCTGGTGGCCGTCACGCTCTTCGGGGCGCTGCCGGTGTACCGGCGTGTGGCGGGTGAGAGTTCGCGCGGCGAGGGTTCCATCGCCATGCTGGAACGGCTGCTCCCCCGCTGGGGCGGCAAGCTGTTCGTCCTGGTGCTGCTCGGCTTCGCGGCAACGGACTTCATGATCACCATGACCCTCTCCGCCGCCGATGCCACGGCGCACCTCATCCAGAACCCCTACGCCCCGGGCTGGCTCCAGGGGCAGGAGGTGACGGTGACCCTCGTTCTCCTGGCCCTGCTCGCCGCCGTGTTCCTGCGGGGATTCAAGGAAGCGATCGGGATCGCCGTCGTCCTGGTGGCGGTCTATCTGGGACTGAACGTCGTGGTGGTGGCGCGAGCCGCCGTCGAAACTTTGGGCCACCCGGGCGCCGTCGGGAACTGGTGGGAGGCCCTGGGAACATCGCACGGCAACCCGGTACTGGCCGTGGCCATAGCGCTGCTGGTGTTCCCCAAACTGGCGCTGGGCCTGTCCGGCTTCGAAACCGGCGTGGCGGTCATGCCGCAGGTCCGTGGCCGGCATTCGGACACGGAGGAGAACCCGCCGGGCCGCATCGAGGGGACACGCCGCATGCTGACCACGGCAGCGCTGATCATGAGCGCGTTCCTCATCGCCAGCAGCTTCATCACCGTGATCCTCATTCCGGCAGCGGAATTCCAACCCGGCGGGCAGGCCAACGGGCGTGCACTGGCCTTCCTGGCGCACGAATACCTTGGGAACGGGTTCGGCACCGTCTACGACCTCAGCACCATCGCCATCCTCTGGTTCGCCGGCGCATCTGCAATGGCCGGCCTGCTGAACCTCGTCCCGAGATACCTGCCGCGGTACGGGATGGCACCGGAATGGGCCAAGGCCGTCCGGCCCCTCGTCCTGGTTTTCGGCTTCATTGCGTTCCTGGTCACCATTCTTTTCGAGGCCGACGTCGACGCCCAGGGCGGTGCCTACGCCACCGGGGTGCTGGTGCTGATGACCTCGGCGGCGGTCGCCGTCGCGCTGTCCGCCCGGCGCCGCCGGCAGCGGAAGCGCACGGCCGGCTTCGGGCTGATCGCGCTGGTGTTCATCTACACGACGGTGGCGAACGTCATTGAGCGCCCCGAAGGCATCCGCATTGCCGCGTTCTTCATCGCCGGCATCATTGTCATTTCGCTGCTGTCCAGGATCGGGCGGTCGTTCGAACTGCACGCCACGCACGTCCGCCTCGACCGGACGGCCCTTGAGTTCGTCGCTGCGGACGAGAGCGGCCCCATCGGCATCATTGCACACGAACCGCGCCGGCTGACCGCGGAGGCGTACCGGCAGAAGCTGACGTCCGCCATCGAGGTCAGCCACCTGCCGGTCCACTACCAGGCGCTGTTCCTGGAGGTGATCGTTGACGACTCCTCCGACTTCGAAACCGAGCTGCAGGTGCGCGGCGTGGTGCGTCACGGCTACCGGGTGCTGGAGGTGCACGGGCCGGTGGTGCCGAACACCATCGCCTCCGTTCTCCTGCACATCCGGGACGTCACCGGGCTCATGCCGCACATCTATTTCCGCTGGACCGAGGGAAACCCGGTGGTGAACCTGCTGAAGTTCCTGTTTCTCGGGGAGGGGGAGATCGCGCCGGTCACCCGGGAGGTGCTGCGGGAGGCCGAGCCCAATGTCACCAGGCGTCCGTGGGTGCACGTGGGTTGAGTGCGTGTGGGTGCGTGCCGTTGCGTGCCTGCGTGCGCGTGGGGGCGTGCGCGGAGAGCCGCCCGGCCGTAGGCTCAACGCATGGCGAAATTCTTTGATGTCCACCCCGAGGACCCCCAGCCCCGCGCGATCTCGCAGATCGTGGAGCTCCTTCGATCGGGCGGGCTGATCGCCTACCCCACGGATTCCTGCTACGCCCTCGGCGCCCAGCTCGGGAACAAGGAGGCGCTGGACAGGATCCGTTCCATCCGCCAGCTGGACGACAAGCACCATTTCACGCTGGTCTGCCGGGACTTCGCGCAGCTGGGGCAGTTTGTGAACATCGGGAACGACGTCTTCCGCAGCATCAAGTCCGTCACCCCGGGCAGCTACACGTTCATCCTGCCGGCCACCAAGGAAGTTCCGCGGCGGCTGCTGCACCCCAAGAAGAAGACGGTGGGAGTGCGCATCCCGCGGCACAACTTCGTCCAGGCGCTGCTGGCCGAACTAGGCGAGCCGCTGCTGTCCAGCACGCTGCTGCTCCCGGACGAAGAGGAACCGCTGACCCAGGGCTGGGAAATCAAGGAACGGCTGGACCATGTAGTGGACGCGGTGATCGAGTCCGGTGACACCGGCTCGGAACCGACCACTGTCGTCGACTTCTCCGGCGGCACCGCCGAAGTGGTGCGCCGCGGCACCGGCGACCCGGCCCGGTTCGAGTAGCGGCGCGCTTTCGGTGGGCGGCGCCGCCGGCTATTCCGGCTTCTTCGCCCGGCTGGGCTGGACCCGGGGAGGTTCGCCCGGCATTTTCGGATAGTCGGGCGGGAAAGGCAGCTCACCGAGCCCGTTCCTGACGTCGCGCTCCCACCACCCCAGCAGCGTGTCGATGGTGCCCGGGTTTGCCTGCATGTCCGCCCACGGATCCCCCACCGTTTTCAGCCTGTCCGGCACGGTGAGGATGTTGAAGTCCTTGGGCCTAACGTCCGCCAGCTCGTCCCAGGTGATCGGGCAGGACACGGACGCATGCGGCAGGGCCCGAGGGCTGTAGGCGCCGGCGATGGTGCGGTCCCGGTTGGCCTGGTTGAAGTCGACGAAGATGCGCTCGCCGCGTTCCTCCTTCCACCAGTTGGTGGTGACCTCGTCCGGCATGCGCCGCTCGAGCTCCCTGGCGGCGGCGATCACGGCGTGGCGGACGTCCAGGAACTCGCGGGTCGGCTCGATGGGGGCATACACGTGCAGCCCGCGGTTGCCGGAGGTCTTCAGGAAGGCATCCAGCCCTGCCTCGGCGAGCACCTTCCGAAGTTCGAGCGCGGCGGGGATGGCATCGTCGTAGTCGGTGCCCGGCTGGGGGTCGAGGTCGATGCGCAGCTGGTCGGGGTTGTCAGTGTTGTCCGCGCGCGACGGCCAGGGATGAAAAACCACCGTGTTCATCTGCGCCGCCCAGACCACCGCGGCGGGCTCGTCAAGGACCAGCATGGGATGCGAGCGCGCGCTCGGGAAGGTGACCTTTACCGTGCGGATGAAGTCCGGCGTTCCCTTGGGCGGGTTCTTGGAGAAGAACTGCTCACCGTCCACGGTGTCTGAAAACCGCTGCAGCGCCACCGGCCGGTCTCCGTTGGCCCGGATGAAGGCCTCGCCCACGTCCACGAAGTACCGCGCAAGGTCCAGCTTGGTCAGCCCCAATTCGGGCCACAGCACCCGGTTCGGACTGGAGACGCGCATTTCACGGGGGCCGTCGGGCCCGTCGACACTGATGGTGGTCTGTTCACTGGCCATGGGGACAACCTACCCCGCACGGCCCGCGGCGTCAGCAGTACGCCTGCCGCGATTCCAGCGAAGATCCACGGCAGGCGGATCCCGCAGGCGGATACCGCAGGCGGATACCGCAGGCGGATACGGCGGGCGGATCCCTCAGGCGAGTCCCGCCGTCGGGCCCTAAGAAACTTCTGCCCGCTCTCTGGGCAGCGGCGGGGCCATCTGTAAGGATGAAACCCACCGGGCGCCGCCCGGCGCTGAACATCGTCGAACAGGCGCAGAGCGTCCTCGAAGGAGACCCGTCCATGGTTGAATCCGCGAGCCTGGACGCTACCCAGGGACCATCCGCCGCCCAGGAATCCGGGGCACCCCAGGAACCCGGGGCATCCCAGGCATCCGGCTCTCCACAGTCATCCGGGTCATCCCAGACAGGCAACCGCGGGCTGTTCGGCACGGCGGCCGCGCAGGCCGGCCTGGAGCCGGGCAGCGGGGACTGGGACGCACTGGAGCGGCGGTTCGACCGCCACTTCCCTGATCTGTCCAGGCTGTTCCGTTCACTGTACGGATCGCGGCCGGACATCGAGGAGCAGTTGGCGGCCCTGGCGCTGGAGATCGCGCGTTCCTGGCAGGAGCGGCCGGCAGACCTGAAGGTGCTCGACGCCGGCCGGGAGGGCAATACCGAATGGTTCCAGTCCAACCGCATGCTGGGCGGCGTCTGCTACGTGGACCGGTATGCAACCGACCTGGAGGGTGTGCGCGCCCGCATCCCCTATTTCAAGGAACTCGGCCTCACCTACCTCCACCTGATGCCGCTGTTCCTGGCCCCGGAGCCCCTGTCTGACGGCGGTTACGCAGTCTCCAGCTACCGCGAGGTCAACCCGAAGCTCGGCACCATGGACCAGCTGCGGGCGCTCGCCGCCGAGCTGCGGGCCAACGGCATCAGCCTGGTGGTCGACTTCATCTTCAACCACACCTCGAATGAACATGAGTGGGCGCGGCGGGCTGCCGAGGGCGATCCGCGGTACTGCGACTACTACTGGATCTTCCCGGATCGCGCCATGCCCGACGCGTTCGAGCAGGATGTGCGCGAGATCTTCCCCGAAGACCACCCCGGCTCCTTTGTACAGCTGCCGGACGGCCGGTGGGTCTGGGCCACGTTCCACACCTTCCAGTGGGACCTGAACTACTCCAACCCCGAGGTGTTCCGGGCCATGGCGGGAGAAATGCTGTTCCTGGCCAACCTCGGCGTGGACATCCTGCGGATGGACGCCGTGGCCTTCATCTGGAAACAGCTGGGAACAACGTGCGAGAGCCTGCCCGAGGCACACACCCTGCTGCAGGCGTTCAACGCGGTTTGCCGGCTGGCGGCGCCGTCGCTGCTGTTCAAGTCCGAGGCGATCGTGCACCCGGACGAAGTGGCCTTGTACATCGATCCGGCCGAGTGCCAGCTCTCCTACAACCCGCTGCAGATGGCGCTGACCTGGGAAGCCCTGGCCACGAGGAACGTGGCGCTCCTGGCCCAGGCCCTCGAGCGGAGGCATAACATCGCGCCGGGGACGTCCTGGGTGAACTACGTGCGGAGCCACGACGACATCGGCTGGACGTTCGCCGATGAGGACGCCGCCGAGTTCGGCATCAACGGCTTCGACCACCGCCGGTTCCTCAACTCGTTCTACGTCAACCGCTTTCCCGGCAGCTTCGCCCACGGCGTGCCCTTCCAGGACAACCCGCGGACCGGCGACTGCCGCATCTCCGGCACCACCGCGTCGCTGTCCGGGCTTGAGGACGGTTCGGCAGAGGCCATCCGCCGCGTCCTTCTGACGCACTCCGTGGCCTACAGCACCGGCGGCATCCCCCTGCTCTATCTGGGCGACGAGGTGGGGCAGCTCAACGACTACGACTACACGCGGGAGGACGGCCACGAAGCGGACAGCCGGTGGGTGCACCGCCCGCAGTTCCCGGCCGAGAAATACGCGAAGCGCCTGGACCCGGGCAGCCCTGAGGGCGCCGTGTTCGCAGGGCTGCGGCGGCTGACAGAGGTCCGCGCGGCAACTCCTGAGCTGGCCGGCACCCGTCTCGTCCCGTTCACTACCAACAACCCCGCCGTGCTGGGGTACCAGCGGCCCGGCGAGGGAACTGTGGTCCTGGCCCTCGCCAACTTCAGTGACGGGCCGCAGGTGGTAGCAGCGGAAACCCTGTCCGGGTTCGCCGCCGAAGCTTTGGACCTGTTTTCCGGGGAGCCGGTGCGGATCGACGAGGGGCTCGTACTGCGGCCGCAGGATTACGCCTGGCTCAGGGTGGTGTCGGCCTCCTAGGAACACTCCCCGGAACTGCCGCTGTCGAAGGCCGCCGTGCCGCAGAAGGCCGCGACGACCATCGCTACAAGTGCTGCGCCGAGCCTGCCGCTGCCGACGGTCAAAGGTGCAATGGGGCGGTACACGATCATGCTTGTTCCTCCTAGTGCTTGATGGGCTGCGTCCGGCGTTTCCGGCTTCTGCATCAACTGTCCGGTCCGGAGCTGGCTGGAGACTTTCGCCTGCCTGTGCCCGGGCTGTGCATCCAGGCGCCCAGGCCGCCAGGCATCCGGATCGGGCATGATGGAGTCATGCCCACCGCTGACTCGCCCATCACCATTGCCGTCGGTGACGGCCACGTCTCCGGCGCCTACGCCCGGCCGGACAGTCCGTTCGCAACACTCGTGCTGGCCCACGGTGCCGGCGCCGGCATGGAGCATCCGTTCATGCGCGGGTTCACGGGCGCATTGAACGACGACGGCGTTGCCACCTTGCGCTTCAACTTCCCCTACCGCGAGGCGGGACGGAAGTTCCCCGACCGGCCGCCGGCGGCGATTGCCACCTGGCGGGCGGCGATGGCTGAGGCGGTGGCCCGTGCGGGATCCAGCGGGGAAGCGGGGCCGGTGTGGGCGGCCGGGAAGTCGTTCGGTGGCCGGATGGCGTCCATGGCGGTGGCCGAAGGGATGCCCGCCGCCGGGCTCGTCTACCTTGGCTACCCGCTGCATCCCCCGGGCAAGCCGGAGAAGCTCCGCGACGAACACCTTTACGGGCTGGAAACCCCCATGCTGTTCCTGCAGGGGACGCGTGACACCTTCGCCACCCGGGAGCTCCTGGAAGGCGTGGTGTCCCGGATCGGACCCACCGCTACGCTGCAGTGGTGCGAGGGCGGCGACCACTCCTTCGCCGTAGCCGGCAACAAGCGCAGCGCCGAGGACATCGGCGCCTCACTGGCCGCGCCGGTTGCAGCGTTCCTCCGCGCTAACGGGCCTGCCGTCTAGACGGGCCTGCAGTCTAGACGGACCCAGGCTTGATGCCTCCCGAGCAGCGTTAGCTGCCGTTACGCGGCGACGATGACTTCGTGGGCGTGCTTTCGAAGGGCCTCCAGCTGGTTTGCAGTGGCGCCACCGTCGGTGACGATCGTGGCGGGAGTCCCGGTCGGGCAGATCCTGACGAAGCCCACGCGGTTGTATTTGCTCGAATCGACGGCGGCGACGGTTTTGTCGGCCACGCCAACGGCAGCTTTCTTGACTGCGGCATCGTCGGGATTCCACTCGGTGAAGCCATGCTCCAACGACATTCCGCTTGCCGTCATGACGTACGTGTCGAAGTGGTGCCCCCGCAGATAGTCGATCGTGTCGGCTCCGCTGAGGCTCAATTCCCCCTGCCGTACCGACCCGCCCGGGATGATCAGGTTCACCGTGGTGGACCTGGCAAAAGCCCAGGCCACGCGGAGCGACAGCGGGCAGATTGTCAGTTCGCGGTCCACAAGGAATTCGGCCACGGCAAGCCCCGTGGAACCACCGTCCAGGATGATGGTGTCGCCGTCTTTGATAACCCCGGCTACGCGTTCGCCGATGGCACGCTTTTGCTCAGAGTTCGTCTTCTCCCGCGCGGGGAACGGCGGCTCATAGCTGCTGCCGAAGGCCAGCCGCGCGCCGCCGTGGAACCGCTTCAGCACGCCATCGGCCTCTAGCAACTCCAAGTCGCGGCGGATGGTCATTTCGGTGACCCCCAGCCGCGTGCCCAGTTCCCCGACGGCCGCCGTGCCGGTTTCCTGCAGGATCTGCAGGATTCCCTGGTGACGGCGTTCCTTGGCGCTGACCATCGTGTTGCCCCTCTCGGCGGTGTGCTTGGAAGCCAATTCAAACACTTGGAAGCGGCCATTGACAATCGATTCGCACCATATTTATGATCGTTCGCACAACCACAATGTTTGGCGATGCCGCTGGCGGCGCGCTGCGACGACAGACCAGATATCGCCCGACGGCACACACGATTTATGCGAAGGACTGCACCCAGATGTACGAAATGACCCCTTTCGAGCTCGACATAGCTGAGCAGCCGGACGCGCTGCGCCGCCTTGCAGCCGCTGCAATCCCTCCCCTGCGGGATCTGGCCGGCTCGCGCTGGGACAGGATTATCCTGACCGGCATGGGTTCCTCCCACTTCGCCGGCATCCCCACCTGGCGGAAGCTGACAGAGCTGGGCCGTCCGGCCTGGAGCATAGACACCGGGCAGTTGCTGGACAGCCCCAACGCCATCACCATCAACACCCTGCTCATCGTCACCTCCCAATCAGGTGCGAGCGGCGAGGTCGTGGAACTGCTGAACCGGCGCAAGGAAGGCCTGATCGCCCCCGCCCTCCTGATCGGCATCGGCGATGACACCTCGAGCCCCCTCGCCGTCGACTCCGACCTGTTCCTGCCGCTGCACAGCGGCAGCGAAGCCACCGTCAGCACCAAGAGCTACCTGAACACCCTGGCTGTGCACCGCATGCTGTCCGCCGCCTTCGAGGGCCACCCCCTCGACGAAGTCACGGCCGAGATCCTGGGCGCGGCTGCCGCCGTCGAGCAGGCCATCGGCTCGATTGAGGTGGCGGACGCGGCCGCGGCCGTTGCCGGCCATCCGCAGCGCAGGCTTGCCTACGTCGGCCGGGGGGACGAAGCGGCCACCGCCCTGTTCTCAGCCCTCATCACCAAAGAATCCTCCAAGGTCCCGGCCGAAGGATTCATCGGCGGACAGTTCCGGCACGGCCCCTTTGAACTGGCCGGAGAGGGTCTCGCCGTCGTGATCTTCGGAATGCACGGCACGGAACCCGATCCCAGCCTGCGCCTGCTTGCCTCTGATCTCGTCCGTACGGGCTCCAGCGTCATCATCGTGGGCGACGACGAGGTCCCGGGCGCAACGAATGTCCGTATTCCCGGCGCCGGGGCCCTGGATCGCCTGGCGGCGAGCTCCGTCGCGGCCGAGCTCTTCGCCGTCGGGCTCGCCCGGGCCAACGGCGTTGTACCGGGGGCCTTCCTCTACGGTTCCAAGATCACCACGGCGGTCTGAATGCCAGTCAGCGTACCGGACCGGACCGGCTCCGCGGCGGGAGTGCGCGTCGGCATGGACATCGGCGGCACCGGCACCCGTTTCGTTGCCATGGATGCGGAGCAGAAAGTCTTCGCACGGCTTGCCGTGCCCACCCCCGGCGAGTTCACCTCCGGCTCGGCCGCAGACTTCCTCGCCGGCCAGATCAGCCTGCTTGCGCCGGGCCGGCCCATCACTGCAATCGGAATCGGGGCCAGCGGACCCGTCGATCCCGAGGGCATCATCCGGAACCCGGACACCTTGCCCGGGTTCACCGGGGAACCTGTCGTTTCCGCGCTGGCCTCGCGGTTCGGCGCGCCGGTCACCATCGACAACGACGCCGTCTGTGCGGCCGTCGCGGAACAGCGGGTCGGGGCCGCCGCCGGCTCAACAAGCCTGCTGCACATCACGCTCGGCACCGGAATCGGCTCCTGCCTGCTCCTGGCCGGACGGCCGCTGCGCGGTGCGGACGGGATGCACCCCGAGGCCGGCCACATCACGGTCCGGCAAGCGCCCGAGCCCTGCTACTGCGGACGGGAGGCGTGCTGGGAAATGGCCGCCTCCCGGCAGGCGCTCCAACGCGCGGCCGCTTCTGCCCTCGGCAGGGATTCCCGGGACAGAAACGTCGTCGCAGACCTTGCTGAAAGGGCTACGCGCGGAGACGCTGTGGCCACCCGGGTGTTCCGGGAGTACGGGCTCGCCGTGGCCGAAGGGCTCGGCACGCTCCTGGCCGCGTACCGGCCGCACACGGTCGTCCTGGGCGGCAGCGCGGCCGAGCACCTGGATCTCTACCGGGAAGAGCTGGAGACCTATCTCCGCCGGCTCGGACCCTGGATCCACCATGCCGAGCTGGCGGCAACGCAGTTGGACGACTTCGGCGGCGCCATCGGCGCGGCCTACCTCACCATGGCCGGCTTCCAGATGCCGGCCACGGCCCGCGATCGCTAAATACTCATAGTTCAAGGAAGAGCAGATGTTAACCAACCCACCGGAAGCCTCAACAAAGCCGACAGGCGAGCACCTCGACACCGGGCTTCGCCCCGGGTCCATTGGCCTCGGCGGCACCCTCATGCAGTCGATCGCCCAGATCTCCCCTACGCTGGGGATCTTCTACACCATCGCATTCACCAGCGGACAGGCAGGCTCGTCTGCCCCGCTGACCTACCTGGCAGCGTTCCTGGTCTGCCTGGTGATCTCTGTTCCGATGCTGGGCCTGGCACGGCATTTGCCGTCGGCCGGCGGCTTCTACACCTACGTTTCCGCCGGCATCGGCCCCAAATCCGGTTTCATGACGGGCTGGCTCTACGCCGTCATGGTCACGATCGTCCCGGCCGCCCTGGCGGCCTTCACCGGCGCCGTGCTCCAGGATGAGCTGAGCGGCAAATACGGCATCGGGCTTCCGTGGTGGCTCTACTCGACCGCCATACTCGTCATCTGCTTTGCCTGCGCCTACCGGGGCATCGTCATCTCGATCAAGTTTCTTGTTGTCATGACCGTATTCGAAATGGCTGTCGGACTCGGCCTCGCTGTAACCGGCATGTTCAACCCGGGTACCGGCGGCGTGAACCTGGACGGCTTCAACCCGGCCAACGTCCAGAATCCGTCCGGATTCTTCCTCGCAATTGTGCTGTCAATATTCGCCTTCACCGGTTTCGAAAGTGCGGCGGCCGTTGGGGAGGAATCCCGGGACCCGAAGCGGATCGTACCCAAAGCCATCATCGGCTCACTGGTCCTCATCGGCGTCTTTTACGTTGTCACCGCCTGGGGCCTGCAGATCGGCTGGGGCACCGGCGACATTGCTGCCCTGGCCGCGTCGCCAACCGCACCCGCGTTCGTCCTCGCCGACCGCCTGTGGAGCGGCGCCTCGGTCCTGGTCCTGATCGCCCTCGTCAACTCCGGCCTCGGTGTCTGCATCGCCTGCACCACAAGCGCCACCCGGACCATCTACGGCATCGCCCGCACCGGGGCGCTTCCCGGGTTCTTCGCCCGCACACAGCCGAAGCACCGCACTCCGGTCACCGCGGTGTACGTCCAGTCGGCAATCGCCCTGGCCATTTGCCTCGCCGTCGGCCTGCCGCTCGGCCCCTACAACCTCTTCAACATGCTCGGCACCACCGGGACGTTCGTCTACATTCCGATCTTCATTCTGATGAACGTCGCCGCCTTCCTGTACTTCCGCCGCAGCCACCCACAGGAGTTCAGCATCTGGGCGCATGTGGCCGCACCACTGGTCTCCACCCTCGCCCTGCTGACGATCGCCTACAACAGCATCGTCCCGCTGCCCGCTTACCCCGTGATCTTCGCCCCCTTCCTGGCCCTCGCGTACGTCCTGCTGGGCGCGGCTGTCCTCTACGGACGGAACCTGCGCCCCGGCAACCGCGGCTGGATGGCCAGGGCCGGCGAACTCCCGGACGTCGACTGACCCACCAACCGGCAACCTACTCAACAACAGGACCTGACATGCCCCATACACTCCCCTCATCCGTAGACACCGTCGTCATCGGCGGTGGAACCGGCGGAGCCGCCTTCGCCGGGACGCTCGCTGCGCACAGCGACGAAACCATCCTTCTCCTTGAGGCCGGCCCCGACTACGGCGCACGCGAGCTGGGCCAGTGGCCCGCCGACATGCTCGACGCCCGGTCGATTCCGCTTTCACACGACTACGACCTGAGGGCCAGCCGCTCCTCCGGCGAGGGCGTCCTGGACCTGCCCCGAGCACGCATCCTTGGCGGCTGCTCGGCCCACAACGGCTGTACCGCATCCATCGGCGCACGCCATGAGTACGACGAATGGGCCGCCGCCGGCAATCCCGGATGGTCAGCCGGGGAGGTCACGCCGCTTCTGGAATGGGTCAGGGACCGGTTCCGCGTCCGCAGGTACACCATGGACGAGCTCACCCCGCCGCAGAAGGCATTCGTCAACGCGGGCGTTGCCGCAGGACTGCCGTTTGCCGACGACCTTGATGAACTCGAAGCTGCCGAGGGGATCGGACCGATGCCGGTCAACGTCGCCGACGGGGTCCGGTGGAACAGCGCCTTCGCGTTCCTTGATCCGGTCCGGGAGCGGGAAAACCTGACCATCGCCGGAGGTGTCCAGGTCACCAGCATCGACATTGCCGGCGGCGTCGCGCAGGGAGTGTTCGTCCAAACCGCCGCAGGTGTTGCCCATATCAAAGCCAGCCGCGTCGTCGTCGCCGCCGGCGCCTACCACTCGCCTGCGATCCTGCTGCGCTCAGGCGTCGGTCCGGCGGCCGAACTGGCCGCCCTTGGGCTGACGGTCCAGGCAAACCTGCCTGGAGTCGGCAAGCACCTGCTCGACCACTCCTGCGTCCAGCTCGACTTCGCCGGCCAGCCCGGGCTTGTCGAAGACCTCGCCAGGCTCCCCTGGAATCCGGACGAGCAGACAGTCGGGCGGGCCAAATCAAGCAGGTGCGATGCCGGCCCGTACGACATCCACGTCTTCATGGTGGCCGGCGCCAACAGCGGACACCCCGGCCTGCCGCCGATCACCCTCTACGGCGGCGCCATGCGCGCACGTTCCGAAGGATCAGTCACGCTCAACGCCGAACTGGACATCACCAACCCCGTCATTGACCACCGCTACGGGACTGACCCCGACGGCTACGACCGGACCGTGCTCTCCGAGGCCCTGGACCTCATGGAGCAAATGGTGCAGGTGCCCGAACTCGCCGCCATGCTCGGCGACCGCGTTCCCGGTAAGACAGCACCACTCGATGACATCGTGAACTACTGCCACCCTGCGGGGACATGCAAGATGGGCCCGGCCACGGACGAAACCGCCGTGGTTGACAGCACCGGCGCAGTCCACGGCGTTTCGGGGCTTTTCGTAGCCGACGCCTCCATCATGCCCAGCATCACCAGGGGAAACATCAATCTCCCCACGGCCATGATCGGGGCGCGGATCGCGGCCGGGCTCCTGGGCATGGCGCCGGTTGCTGTGGCAGCGCCCACGACGGCCGGAGCCGACGGCAGGGCACGCTAGCAGCTCCCGGCACACCAACGCCCGCCGCCTGGCGGGCGGGCAGATACGTAACGCCCTCAGGCGATGCCTGAGGGCGTTACGCCTGGTGCCCTCAGGCGTTCGCCGCCGCGGGCGCCACGTTGCCCGGGACGGGTTCGTGCCGCAGGTAGCTGCGGCGGAACCGGCCCGTGCCCGCGGTCAGCGCCCGCAGCTGGACCGCGTAGCGGAGGAGCTCACCGTCCGGGACCTCGGCGGTGACCTCCGTGGCGTCCCCGCCGGACGACGTCGTGCCCGTGAGCCGGCCACGGCGCGACGACAGGTCGCTCATGACCGAACCGACGTACTCGTCCGGGATGCTGATGGTGACGGCGGAGACAGGCTCCAGCAGCTGGATGCGGCCGGCGGCTGCGGCCTCGCGCAGGGCCAGCGCGCCGGCCGACTGGAAGGCGGCGTCCGAGGAGTCAACGCTGTGGGCCTTGCCGCCCACAAGGGTCACCCGGATGTCCACCACGGGGAACCCGGCGGACACACCCTTCTGCATCTGCGCCCGCACGCCCTTCTCTACCGAGCCGATGAACTGGTTCGGCACTACTCCGCCCACGGTCTTGTCCACGAATTCGAAGCCCGCCCCGCGATCGAGCGCCTCCACCTCGATGTCGCAGATGGCGTACTGGCCGTGGCCGCCGGACTGCTTGACGTAGCGTCCGTGCCCGGCGGCCGGGGCGGCGAAGGTCTCCCGCAGCGGCGTCACCACGGGAACGGTCTGCAGCTTCACGCCCTGCTCCCGCAGCCGGTCCAGGACCACCTCGCCGTGGGCCTCACCCATGCACCACAGGATCAGCTGGTGGGTTTCCGAGTTCCGCTCCACCCTGAGCGTCGGGTCGCCGGCGGCCACCTTGCCGAGGCTCTTGGCAAGGGCGTCCTCGTCGCTGCGGGTGGCGGCCTCGACGGCGACCGGCATGAGCGGCTCCGGCATGTCCCAGGCGGTGATCAGCAACGGGGCATCCTTCGCTGACACGGTATCGCCCGTCTCGGCACTGCCCAGTTTGGTGATGGCACAGATGTCGCCGGCCACGCTGTACGGGACGGGCCGCAGGCTTGCCCCCATCGGCGAGTAGAGGTGGGTGAGGCGCTCGTCGCTGTCGTGGTCCTCGTGGCCGCGTTCGGCCAGGCCCCGGCCGCTGACGTGCACGGCCGAATCCTCGCGCAGCGTTCCGGAAAAGACGCGCACCAGGCAGACCCGCCCCAGGAACGGGTCCATGGTGGTGCGCACCACTTCGCCTGCCAGCGCCCCGGCAGGGTCGCAGGACAGCTGACCGGCCGGCTCCCCGGCCAGGTCTGTCACCTCCGGGACGGCATGCTCCAGGGGTGTCGGGAACGCACGGGTCAGCATGTCCAGCAGCTCGGTGATGCCCAGGCCCGTTTCGGCCGAGGTTGGCAGGACCGGGAAGAACGATCCGCGCGCCACAGCCGTTTCGAGGTCGCTCACCAGGATTTCGACGTCGATGTCCTCACCACCGAGGTAGCGTTCCATCAGGGACTCGTCCTCGCTCTCGGAGATGATCCCCTCAATCAGCGTGCCGCGCTCGGACTCCGCGGCGGCGAGCTCTTCGGCACTCCCGTCCCGGACCGCGGGCTCCGGGGATTCGCCGTCGTACTCCGAGACCTGCCCGGACAGAAGCCCCAGCAGTCCCGTCACACTGCCGTTCCCGCGGACCGGCAGGTAGGCCGGGACCACCGACTGGCCAAAGGCCCCCTGGCAGGCGGCCAGGGCGGCGTCGAAATTCGCCCGCGGGTGGTCGAGCCGGCTGATCACCACAGCCCGGGGCGTATCCAGCTGCGCGCACTCCGCCCACAGCGCGGTGGTGGCGGCATCGACGCCGTCCACGGCCGACACCACGAACAGTGCCGCGTCCGCAGCGCGCAGCCCAGCCCGCAGCTCGCCGGTGAAGTCGCCGTAGCCCGGGGTGTCCAGCAGGTTCACCTTCACGCCGTCGTAAAGCAGCGGCGCCACGGAGAGGACCACGGAGCGCTGCTGGTGGATCTCGGACGGTTCCGCGTCGCTGACCGTGTTGCCGTCAACGATGGAGCCCATCCGCGGGATGGTCCCGGCGGCGGCGAGGAGGGCCTCGAGCAGCATGGTTTTTCCGGCCCCGGAGTGCCCCACCAGCGCGACGTTGCGGATGCCCTCCGGCTTGTCCACGGGCGCTCCGGCCGACGCGTCCGCCCGCCGGAGATCGGAACTGCCGCGGCCCGGACCCTTGCCCCGGCCGTTAGTGCCTTTTACCGACATGACCATCTCCCGGCGTGTTAGTCGTGAGCCGCCACGCGGCCTTGGTAAGAAGATTCGACACCTAAAGCCGCTGTTCAGCAAGGGGTCCGGCCCCTCAGCGCCAGTCCGACGGCGCGGCTCTCCGGTCCCGCCCTGCTGGCAGGCAATAACCCGTTGCGGCGTCATGCCGGCAGGGGGACGATGGATAACGTGGCCGCAGGGCCGGCCCATGCCATCCGACTAGTCGCCAGGGAGCGGTCGATGAGTGCGTGGAATGAAAATATCGGTGCAGGGTCCTCCGGCCTCACAGCAGTGACCGTGGTGGAAGGCTCCTCCTTCTGCATCTCCGCCGAGAGCGGGGACGTACTCCCCGGCCAGCCGCAGGGCGCCTTCTACCAGGACACCCGGATTCTGTCCCGCTGGCAGTTAACGGTCGACGGCGTTCCTCTGGAACCGCTGTCCGGCCAGACCCGTGAGCCCTACCGGGCGGTGTTCGTCGGCAGGCCCCGCGGGGCCAACGGTGCGGTGGAGAGCCCGCTGGTGGTGGTGCACAGCCGGCAGGTCGGCCCCGGCCTGCGTGACGACATCAAGGTCCACAACTATTCGGAACAGCCGCGGACCTGCCGGATCCAGATCAGGGTGGATGCGGACCTGAGCGACCTGTTCGACGTCAAAGGCGGAAAGGTGGTGCCGTCCGCCGAGCACAGCCGAAAGGTCCGGGCCGACGCCCTGCAGATTGACGCCGTACGCAACGGGGTCCACCGCGGCGTGGTCATCAGCGCCGCGGGCGCCACGGTATCCGAGGATGCCCTGACGTTCGACGCTGAGCTAGCCGCCCGCGGCACCTGGACCGCCAGCGTGTTCACCACGCCCCTGGTGGACGGCACCGGGCCTGAGCAGCCCTTCACGCACGAGACGGCTCCGCACGTGGGCGCGCAGCGCTACGCCGCCTGGGAGGAACATGTTCCCAAGCTCACTGTGACGGACAAGAACGTGGAAAAGGTCCTCACCCGCAGCCAGGAGGATCTGGGCGCCCTCCGGATTTTCGACCCCGACCACCCGGAGCGGGCCGCCGTTGCCGCCGGCGCCCCGTGGTTCATGGCGCTGTTCGGCAGGGACTCCATCCTGTCCTCCTACATGGCGCTGGCGGTGGATCCGAAGCTGGCGGCAGGAACCCTTCAGACGCTGGCAGCGCTGCAGGGAGAAAAAGTTGATCCGGATACCGAGGAGGAACCGGGCCGGATCCTGCACGAGGTGCGGCTGGGCGTCACCGCCGGGCTGGCGCTCGGGGGCAGCCAGGCGTACTACGGCACCGCCGACGCAACGCCCTTGTTCGTGGCGCTGCTCGCGGAGTTGGGACGCTGGGGGCTTGCCGGCGACCTGCTGGACTCCCTCCTCCCGCATGCGGACCGGGCCCTGGAATGGGTGGAGCACTACGGCGACCGCGACGGCGACGGCTTCGTTGAATACCAGCGCGCCAACGAGCACGGCCTGCTGAACCAAGGCTGGAAGGATTCCTGGGACGGCATCAACTTCGCCGACGGCCGGATGGCAGAGGCCCCCATAGCCCTCTGTGAAGTGCAGGGCTACGTCTACGGCGCCTACCTTGGACGCGCGCTGCTCGCCCAGCAGCTGGGCGACGACGAGACGGCATCCAAATGGAACCGTCGGGCCGCCGACATCAAGGCCGAGTTCAACGAGAAGTTCTGGCTTCCCAAGAAGGGGTACTTCGCCGTGGCCCTGGACAAGGACAAGCGTCCGGTGGATGCCTGCACCTCCAACATGGGCCACTGCCTGTGGTCAGCCATCGTCGACACTGACAAGGCGCCCCTGGTGGCCGAGCGGCTCATGTCGCCGGAGATGTTCACGGGCTGGGGCATCCGTACCCTCGCGTCCGACATGGGCGCCTACAACCCGGTCAGCTATCACAACGGTTCGGTGTGGCCGCACGACACAGCCCTCATAGCCGGCGGACTGATGCGGTACGGGTTCGTCGAGGAGGCCACGCGCGTTGCCATGGGCCTGTTTGACGCGGCGGAACAGTTCGACGGGCGGCTGCCGGAACTCTTCTGCGGGTTCGCCCGGGACGATTTCCCCGAACCGGTCCCTTTTCCCACGTCCTGCTCGCCGCAGGCCTGGGCTTCAGCCGCGCCGGTGCACCTGATGCGGACCCTGCTGCGCTTCGATCCACTGATTCCCCGCGAAGAGGTCTGCCTGGCCCCCGTGCTTCCGGCTGAGTTCGGCAGCTTCCGGGCGGACCACGTGCTGATGGGTTCTGCACGGCTCACCTTACGCGCGGAGGGGACGGAAGGGACCATTGACGGGCTGCGCGAGGGCCTGACCCTGCTGCATAAGCCGCGGCCGCCGCTGGCCCGGCTGATGACGCAGTAACAAACACGGCACCAACAAATATGGCACCGTAGCTCCGGCTTTCGGTGCCACCCACAACCGAATGGACTCAGTAGTCAAACGGTCCCGGTACATCCGGACAACAAGGGAGCTGCGGATGCGTATCGGTCTAATTGCGGGGCCCTGGTATCCGATTCCCCCGACCGGGTACGGAGGCATCGAACTGGTGGTCGATGCCCTGGCCAGGGGATTTTCCAGGGCAGGCCATGAGGTGCTGCTCGCCGCCGCCGCGGACAGTACCTGCCCGGTGGCTCAGCTCCCTGGAATGCGCATCTCCGAGCCCGACTTCGTAGGGTTCACGTCCTCGGAACTCAGCCACGTGATCAACGCGTATGCAGGGATGGACGGCATGGTGGACCTGGTCCACGACCACACCCTTGCAGGCCCGCTCTACCGGGGCCGCCCCGAGGGGCTGCCGGTGGTGACCACTATTCACAGCGACCTGAACCCAGCGTTTGCCGCTGTCTATGGCGCCGCAGCCCGGGACACAACGCTGATCGCCATCTCCAAAAGCCAGGTCAGCAGCGTGCTGGCGGACCGCGTCGCTGCCATCATCCCCCATGGCATGGAGGTGGCCGCTGTTCCGGTCGGGAAAGGGCAAGGCGGCTACGCGTGTTTCCTTGGCCGGATGTGCCCCGACAAAGGCGTGCTGGAGGCCATCGGAGTGGCCCAACTGGCCGGTATTCCGCTGCGGATCGCCGCGAAGATGCGGGAACCGGCCGAAGTGCAGTACTACCACGATGTGGTGAAGCCGCTGCAGGGTCCGGAGGTGGAGTTCCTGGGCGAGGTGGGCGGCGCGGAGAAGTACGACCTGCTCGGTGAAGCCATCGCCCTGCTCAACCCCATCCAGTGGATGGAGCCGTTCGGGCTGGTGATGATCGAGGCGATGGCCACCGGCACCCCCGTCGTTGCCACACCCATGGGGTCAGCACCTGAGATCGTTGACGACGGCGTGAGCGGCTACCTGGCTTCTTCGCCAGAGGACCTGGCCGGCCTTCTTCAGCGCGCCGCGGACCTGGACCGCAGGACAGTCCGGGCCCAGGCCGAAGACCGTTTCAGCACCGAACGCATGGTAGACGCCCATCTGGCGCTGTACGCACGGCTGACCGGTGTGAAGGCCGCGGGATAATCACTTCCGGGCGTTGGTCCGTGCGGTCGCCGTCGCGGTCCAGGGGTCCTCGGGCCAGGGGTGCCTCGGATAGCGGCCGCGCATCTCGGCGCGGACCTGCGCGTAGGGCCCGGCCCAGAAGGAGGCGAGGTCGTCAGTGACGGCCAGCGGCCGCCGGGCGGGCGACAGTAGATGGAACTGGACCGCCGTCCGTCCGCCGGCCAGCATCGGCGTGCGGTCCCAGCCGAAACATTCCTGGAGCTTGACCGCAACAACGGGCCTGCCGCCGTCGTCCCCGGCGTCCGGATAATCAATCCGGACGCGGGAACCGCTGGGCACCTCCAAAAACTCGGGCGCGAGCTCGCCGAGCCTGGCGGCGTCGGGCCATGGCAGCAGCCGCCGCAGCGGGTCCGTGAGGTCAATTCCGGAGGTTGCCGCACCGCCGGCCAGCGCCTCCAGCTCCGGACCCAGCCAGTCGTCGAGCCGGGCCAGCAGCGCCTGCTCGGACATGTCCGGCCAGGGATCGCCCAGTTCCTTATGCAGCAGGGCGAGCCGGCGGCGCAGCCCATCTGCCGCCATCGACCATCCGATTGCTCCCAGCCCCTGGTCCGCCAAAGCCCGTGACACTGCGGCGCGGGCCTCGCCGGCGGACGCCCGCACCGGCGTGGAGGAAAGCGATATGGCGCCCAGCCGGCGCTCCCGGCGGGCCGTCACCCGGCCCTGGGTGAGCGTTGCCTCCACCGAGTCGAACAGCAGGTGCGCCGCGGCGGCCTCGGCCGTGTCCGCTGTCAGCGGCGCGGCAGAGCGGATCACCGCGCCGGTCCCGGCGGCGTCCCGCCCGTCCGCCCGCGCAACCTCGGCCACAGCCAGCCATTCATGTCCGGCGAGCGGACTGCTGGCGGGAAGGCCGGCACGCGTGCCGGAGGTCAGCAGGTAGCGCTCCGGCCCGTCCCCGGGGACGCGGCGTGCCACCCGGTCCGGGAACGCCAAGGCAACGACCAGACCGATCTGTTCAGCGGTTCCCGCCGGCACTGCGGTGGAGGGAACGTCGACGGAGGGAAGCCCGACGCCGGCCGCCGCTTCGCGTGCCAGCCTATCCAGCCGCTGCGCCTCCTCAGCCCATCGTCTGGAGGCGGGATCGTTGCCGGAACGGAGGGCAGACACCAGCCGGGGCAGGTCGGCTCCCGTGGCGCGCTGGTCCCCTGCGACGGCGGCCACAACCTCCGCCGCCGTCCCGTATCCGGCAGTTCCGTATCCGGCAGTTCCGTGACCAGCACGACCAGTCAGCCGGCCACCCAGCAGCGACGACCCGACCAGGAGGGCGCGTCCGAGGCGTGGGTCGGCGGGGATGCGCGCAAGAGCTTTGCCCAAGTCCGTGGCGAGGCCGTCCCCGCCCACGGCCCCAAGCTCGCGCAGCACTTCGACGGCGTCGCCCATCGCGGCCTGCGGCGGAGCGTCCGGAAGGGCCAGCCCGCGGCCGCCCGGTGAGCCCCAGCACGCGAGGATCAGGGCGGCACCCGCCAGGTCGGACACGGCGATCTCGGCGGTCTGGTGTGCAGGCGCTGCGCCGAGGGTCTTCTGGTCGTAGCAGCGGACCACCTTCCCTGGCCCCTGCCTCGCAGCACGTCCGGCGCGCTGTTCCGCAGAGGCCCGCGAGCAGGAGACGGTGACCAGGCCAGTCATGCCCCGGCCGGCGTCACGGCGCGGTTCGCGGGACAGACCCGCGTCGACCACCAGCCGGACGCCGGGCACAGTGAGGGACGACTCGGCGAGCCCCGTGGAAACGATGATCCGGGCCGGATCCCGGGATTGCCGCCCGGACACGGCACGGTCCTGGGCCGCGGGACTGACCTGGCCGTGCAGTTCCAGAATTTCGACGCCGGGACCCACCCGGGTGCGCAGCCGGCCGGCAACGTGGGACACCTCCCAGGCGCCCGGCAGGAACACCAGGGCGTCGGTGCCGGGGTCGGCGGCAAGGGCTGCCGCGTAGGACTCCGCGGCGGTGTCCGCCACGTGGTCCAGGAAGGCACGTGTCACGCCGCGTCGGTCGAGCCGCGCCACGGGCGCCGGCTCCCATACTGTTTCCAGCGGGTGAAGAGCGGAAGGACAGTCGACGACGGGAGCCGGGCCGCCGCCGTCGGCCTCCCCGCTTTGCTCGCCACTTGGATCCGCGCTTGGATCCGCGCTTGGGTCGGCGCCGAGCAGGGCCGCGAACCGCGGCGCGTCCAGGGTGGCGGACATGGCGACAAGCATGAGGTCGCCGCGCAGCTGGCGCACCTCGGCGAGCAGTCCCACCAGCAGGTCGGTTTCCAGGCCGCGTTCATGAACTTCGTCGAGGATAACGGCGGCGGTGCCCTCCAGGCCGGGATCAGCCAGCAGGCGGCGTAGCAGGATGCCCGGCGTCACAAACTCAATGAGCGTGGCGGGACCGGCCTGCCGTTCGCCGCGGACCGTGTAGCCCACCCGGTCCCCCAGCTTCGTCCCGTCCAGGGCGGCCAGACGTCTAGCCGCTGACCGGGCGGCGACCCGGCGCGGCTGGGTGACCACGACGCGCGGCCGTCCTTTACCGGCGGCAGCCTGTGCCAGGTTGGCCACCAGCGGAGGCACGAGCGTCGTTTTGCCGGTGCCGGGCGGGGCCTGGACCACCGCGGCGCCCCCGGCCCCCTGTGTCTGCAGCACCCCGGCCAGCTCCGCCATCGACTCCGCAAAAACCAGGCCAGCACCGATGGCCTGCAGGTCGAAGGGGGCGGAGCCAGTCACGGCGCCCTGTAGCACGTCTTGCGGGAGCGGTACGGAAGTCACCCTTCCATTGTGCCGGTGGTAGCCGTTGGTCCTGACACAGGCAGGCGTCTTCCTAGGCTGCTGCTGACGATGACCAGCAGGGCCATGGATCCACGGGCAGCGGTGGTTCAACGCCGTCGAAGGCCGTCGGGCTCTCGAGTCCGTCAATGTCGTCGGGAGCTTCCGAAGGCTCGGGGCACCGGTAACCGCCCACGTCCGGGTAGCCCTCGAATTGGTCGAAGCCGCCGGGCACGGCCGGACGATCCGGCGGCTCCAGCCAGTCCGGTGGTTCCGGAGAGACTTCGATGAGTCGCGGTTCCGGTCCGTCCAGGCCGGGCGGCGACGTGGACCAGACTTGACCGGGTGGCAACTCCGGCAAAGCCTGAACGGGTGGCGGTTCCGGCAAAGCACCGGCTGTCGGTTCTGGCCAGTGGGGTGGTTCCCAGTCCTGGTATTCGGCCGGGTAGGACCGTCCCGCGGGTGAGATCCAGCCTGGCGGGCTCTCGCGGGTGGCGCCGACCGGCCTCCACGCCGTCGTGTGTTTCAGGCGGTGATGCTTCGGGCACGGCTGGCCAAGATTGGCGACGCCGGTGGTGCCGCCGTCGGCCCAGGCCAGGATGTGGTCGGCGTCGTTGTCCAGGGAGTGGTTGTTGCAGCCGGGGAACGTGCACCGCGCGTCGCGGAGACGGAGCCATTGGCGCATCGGTTTGGTGAGCCGGTAGCTGGTGCGTCCGATCTCCAGGGGCGCCCCGTCCCGCGGATCGGTCAGGACGCGCAGGAACGATGTTCCGCCGTCGGCGACGAGCCGGCGGGCCATGCTGGCGGGAATGGGCCCATACCCATCCAGTGTGGCCGGTTCGTCGGTCAGTCCGAGCAGCGAAAAAACCGGAACCGTGACCAGGACCTGAGCCCTCGGGGACGGCACATCAGCAGCGGGCCCGTCCCCCGCGGCCCCAACACCTGCGGGCCCAACACCTGCGGGCACCGGGCCGGCGAAGAATGCTGCGCCCGTGCCGTCAATCCCCGAAACGGGACCGAGCATGCCGGTGGAAAAGACATCGGCCCGGAGCTGGCTCAGGGTCCGGGTCTCGGTCGGGCCCTGGGCTGCGCGTGCGGCGGCGGTGGAGCGGTTCCAGATCCCGGCGGCCTGGTCCGCGGGCAGGAACGCCGAGAGCCAGGCCATGCCGTCCCGGGCCGGGAGGTACTCCAGGCGCCGGTCCTTCACACTGTTGCGGTGCCGGGTTTCGATGCTGTCCTGATGATGCCGTTCCCGCCAATACCGTGCCTTGGCGCGGAACCTCGCAGGGGTCAGCTCCCCGGCCGGGCAACCCCGGGCAAACCCCGGCGCGTCCGGATCCAGGAAGTGCGCCTCCAACGCCGCCGCAGCCTCCCGATCCAGCCCGTCGGTTTCATCGCACATGATCCGCCCGTGCTGCCAGGACAGACTTCCGGACCCGATCGCGGCCAGCGTCAGCGGCAGATCCGTGCTCAGCCTGGCGGCCTCGACCAGCAACCGTGCCGCCGCACCCTCGCTGACGGTCAGCGCACCGGCCACCTCCGCCGTCACGGACATCTGCCGCACGGCAACGTCCTGCGGCTTCTGAGCCGGGGGCGCCATCGCCGCATCCGCGGTGACGTATCCGGTAGCGAAGTGCACCTTCACCGCCGCAAGCCGGGCTTCTATCCCGGCCACCCCGGTCAGGCCGTCCAGGAACGCAGCAGCCTGCTCCCCAAGAGGGTCAACATGATCCGGCAGCGGAACCGCGCCCGCCGGGGCAGGATCAGCCAGCCCGCGGAGCTCAGCAGCCAGCGCCAAGGCAGAGGCACCAATAGCCTCCAACACCTCCGCAGCAGCCACACTGTTTCCCATACCCACAGCATGACAGGGGGGTGTGACAAAAACGCCGGACCGCAGGAGCGGCCCGGACGCGCCACGCCCCGATTGCAACGGGATCCAAGCAATGACCTGCACGGCCTGGGAAAGCAGGCCGTGCAGGAGCTTCGGGGCCGTACTGCCCGCCGGACTGCGGCCCTACCGCCGTACCTCGGCTACCTTCGGGACCCGCTACCTTCGGGACCCGCTACCTCCGGATGACGACGTCGTCGACGTAGCTGTCACCCATCTGACGCGGGTGCTCGGCTCCGAACTGGACCTTGCTCAGGCTCGTGGCGCCGAGGGTCACCCTGTTGTTGGCGAACAACCTTGCCCCGTCAAGCCAGATCTCGATGGAGGACTTGTCACCGTTGGCCCTGACCTGCATCTGCACATGGTGCCAGGCGCCCAGGCGCATGTTCGACGCCGAGAGTTTGGTGAACGAGAACGTCCCGTTGGGATTGGTGGTCCGCAGCCAGGGCGTGCCCGTGGCATTGTCGCGGAAGACATCGGCGATCCGGGTGGCACCGGAGAAGAAGCGCACATAGGGAACGTTGTTCCCCCGGAGTCCGCCGGACACGATGTTGACCCAGGCGTCGGCGCTGGCCCGCGTGGTGCCGGCCTCCAGGCCGTATCCCATGTTGGCCACGGACCCGACGGTATCGGTCGCCCGCAACCGGACCGAACACGTGCCGGTATGGGCCGTAGGGCTGGCCACGGCCACCGTTCCATTGCCTGACCGAGTGGCCACGAACGGTGCCAGGGTGTTGCCCTCAAAGGTTGTGGCGGTCAGGACCTTACCCCCGAGGTTGGTCACCGGGACTGCCGTTCCGGCACGGCAGGTGGCCGCCAGGGCGGTCTGTGATGGACCAAAAATCAGGCTGCCCGACAGGAGCAGCCCAAGGCTTCCGATCGTGCCGAGTTTCCGTAGCTCGCCCATGGCATGTCCTCACTGTTGTTCTGTTTAGTTTCCGCAGCCATCCAGCTTGCACCCCGGGCACATGGTCGGCCCTGGAGGTTGGGAAAACTTTGGGAAAACCTTGGGTCGCCTGAAGCGCATAATGGCATCAACCACAGGCAAGAGAATTCCGACGGCGGCCAGGGACAAGGAGGTCCGGATGCTGAGGCTTCCCCGCATCACAGTTGAGGTTCCGGTGCTCGGCGTCGGCACCAGACCCGCGGACTACGAACAGCTCGCTGCCTACGCGGACGGGCTTCGCAGGCCGCAGGGACTGCACATGACGCTGCTCCACATCGGCATTCTGGAGGACTTCGCCGCCGACATTGCCGAGTGGACCAAGGGCGCCACGGATCCTGCCGCGGCCGTTGCCAGGACTGCGGACTGGCTGCGCGGCCTGCCCGTGCTGGAGGGCTTCTCCGGAACCGCGGAGCGGCTGATCCTGCTGGGCGGCGGCCGGGTGTCCGGACTCGAGGTGGACGTGCCCCAGGCCGTGCGGGACTTCCAGGTCTCGCTCGTCCAGGCCCTCCATGAACTGCTTGATGACCTGCTAGTGGACAACCCGGACGACTTCATCCTCAGCTCCCGCGCCCTGGGCTACAGGTATCCGCGGTGGCGCCCCCACGTTGCCGTGGGCAAGCCGAAGCCGCAGGGCCACCCAAGGGAAGACGGGCCCGGGGAACGCCGTTCACGGGAACGGAGCGGCTCCTGGGAAATCCGTCCGCTCACGGTGGAGTTCGGACCGTCGCAGATCAGGAACCTCCAGTTGCTGCCGGGCCCCGGCGACAGCCGGCCGTAGCGGCGCACTTCTTATTATCGGCTCGCTCCCCATCAGCGGCCCGCCTTCCGCAGCGGCTGGCTTTTCCACGGACGACGGCGGGACTCACCTCGCGGGTTTGACCACCATGGCTGAGCCTCCCCCGCGCCTGTCCGGCTCGGCCGCCGCGACCAGGCGTCCCCCGGACTTGAACTCGATGGCGGTGGCCGCGCCGATCTCTGCTGCCGAGGTGAACGCGTCGCCGGAGGGGGTGAACTCATGGCCGAACGGCTTCAGCTGGCTCTCATACGCGGTGATGAACCCGGGCTCGGCCGTGACCTTGGCAGAGTTCCGCTGCGCTGCCCGCGGAGCGGCGATGGCATCGGAGATGTTCATCCCCAGGTCCACCCGGTTCAGGATGGTCTGCAGGACGGTGGTGATAATCGTCGAGCCGCCGGGCGAGCCGAGGGCGAGGAACGGATCGCCGTCCTCGAGGATGATCGTCGGCGACATCGAGGACCGCGGCCGCTTGCCGGGCTCAATCCGGTTCGGGTCCTTCGGGTCGTACACGGTCGAAAAGTCAGTCAGTTCGTTGTTCAGCAGGAAGCCACGGCCGGGAACCACTATGCCGGACCCTCCGGTCTGTTCGATGGTGAGGGTGTACTCGACGACGTTGCCCCACTTGTCAGCGACCGTCAGGTTGGTGGTGGAGATGTTCTCGGTGTCCTGCTCGCTGGCGGGGGCCGCCGCGGCGGCCGGGCACGCGCCGTCGTACTTTGCCACGTCACCCGGCGCCACGGGCTTCACGGCCGCCAGCTTCGGGTTAATCCCGCACGAGCGTTCCTTACCGAACAGCGGGTCCGTCAGGGCGTCGGTGGGAACGTCCACGAAAGCAGGATCCCCCACGTACTTGCCGCGGTCCGCAAAGGCGAGCGCGCTGGCTTCGAGGTAGTGGTGCAGCGCGCTGGGCGTGGACATCCCGGAGAGGTCGAACGGCTCAAGGATGTTCAGCGCCTCGCCCACTGTGGTGCCGCCGCTGCTCGACGGAGCCATGCCGTAGACGTCCAGGCCGCGGTTATCGACGTGGGTGGGCTGCTGGTTCAGGGCGCGGTACCTGGCCAGATCCGCCGTCGTCAGGTGTCCGGCCGGGACAGGCAGCTTGGTGGTCTTGCTCTTCGGCGGTGCCTGGACGGCTGACGCTATCTCCTTGGCGAGCGCACCGTGGTAGAAGCCGCGGGTGCCCTTGTCCGCCAACAGCCGGTAGGTGGCCGCGAGGTCCGGGTTCCTGAAGATACTGCCGACGGCAGGTGCGTCACCGCCGGGGAGGAACAGCTTGCTCGTGGAGGTGAACGCTTCGAAGCGCAGTTTGTTATCCAGGGTCTGCTGGCGGAAGGTATCGTCCACCACAAATCCCCGGTCCGCGACCTTGATGGCCGGCTCCAGGACATCGTCCAGGTCCTTGGTTCCCCACCGGTCCAGCGCGCGCTCCCACGTGGCCGGGGTGCCGGGCACGCCCACCGATATGCCGCTGGTGACGAGCTCCGGCGTAAAGTTGTAGGGCTTGCCCGCCGGGTTTTCGGGGGTGATGGTACCGGGATCGATGAAGGCGTCATGCGGCATGGCGGCCGGCGCTGTTTCACGGCCGTCGATGGTGCTCACATGCCCGGTGTGTGAGCTGTAGAAGAGGAAGTACCCGCCGCCGCCTACTCCGGCGCTATACGGCTCGGTCACCCCGAGGGTCGCGGCCGCGGCGACAGCGGCATCGGCCGCGTTGCCGCCTCTGCGGAGGATGTCGATGGCCGCTGCGGACGCTTCCGGGTCAACGGTGCTCACTGCACCGCCGTACCCGGTGGCGGTCGCAGTCTTCTCGGTCACCCGTTCATCCGCAAACGCGGGGCTGGCAACTGCGCCTGCCGTCACGCTCACTGCCAGGGCCGTGGTGACGGCTGCTACTCGGCTTCTCAGGTATGGCATGGTCGCTCCCGGGTCGGTGTAATGCGGGTTGACGGTACTGTCACGCTACTCCGCGGTGGAAGGACTCTCAACGGCGAGAACATACACCGGTCCGAACCTTCAGCCTGCCTCTAGCGGCCGTGCGCTTCGTCTGCTGCGGCGCGCTGACGGCGGCTGGCGTACAGGAACGGCACGGCGAGCAGCTGGATGACGCCGCTGAATGCCAGGGACGCCGAATAGCCGTACACATCGGCTGCCCGGCCCAACAGCGGCTGCACCACCACGCCGCCGCTGGAGCCCATGAGTGAGGCGAAGCTGAGCACCGTGGCCCGCTGCCTGGAATCGATCATGTCGTTGAGGTACGCCTGCCCCACCGGGATCCCCACCTCCGCCACCAGTGCCCAGAGCGCCAGCAGCACCAGGGCCAGCCAGAAGTCACGCGTGAACCCGAGCGCCACCAGGATCAGTGCGCTGACGGCCCCGCTGAGGATCAACACCGTGGTGCGTTTGCGGACCAGGCGCCGGAAGTGCGGCGCCAGCCAGCCGCCAAGGACCTCGGCACCGGCCACGATGGCCGCCGCCAGTCCTGCGATGGCGTACGCGCCGCGGTCGCCGAACAGCTCAAGCAGGAACGGCTGGAGGGCATAAAACACATAAATCCCGACGCCGGCAGTGAACGGCGCGGACAGCATCACGTAGCGCACGGGCGGATTCTTCAGGCCGTTCTCGATGGAGGCAGAGAGGACAGCGCGCGTCGCCTGAAGTGGACGCGCCGAGCGCTCGGGCGTGAAGCCGACGTCGTGCATGAGCCACAGGGCCACTCCGAACATGGCCAGCAGGACGCCCACACGGATCAGGAACGGCACGCCGAGGTTTGTGGCCTGGGCGATCACGCCGCCTGCGACTGACCCGATGAGCATGGCAGTGCCGGACACCATCTGGCCGCGCCCGAGCACCGTCTCCAGCGCGCCGTCGTAGCCGGAGAAGTGCAGCGCATCGACCAGCCACGCCTCCACCGCACCCGAGAAGAAGGTGAAGCCCAGGCCGAGCAGCACGGACACGGCTGCCCACGCCCAGAACGGCGCTGAGAGCTGCCACAGCAGGTAGTAGAGGAGCGTCGAGACGGACAGCGTGGCGGTGCCGAGCAGGAAGGAGACCCGGCGCCCCCAGCCGTCGGCCACCACGCCGGTGGGCACCTCGAACAGCACCATCCCGGCGGTAAAGAACGCATTTGCGGCAAAAGCCTCAAGGTTGCTGAGCCCGGCGTCGAGGAGGAAGAGCGTGTTGATGCCCCAGATGAACGACGCCGCAAGGGTATTGCCGAGTGTCAGCGTCAGGTAGATGCGCTGCACCTTGCGGGCCGCCGGGTTCATCGCCTCGCTGTCCGTCCCGGCGCGAAGTTGGGGCACGAATCCATTCTCGCCGTCTTCACCGGGGGCCGCCAGAGACCTTTTATCAGGGGTCGTTCGAGCGTAGCGTCATGCCCAACGGAGTAGGCGGAGAAAGTCAGTGCGGCCCCGGTCCGCACGGCGCCGCCCCTATCCTGAGCCGTCGAAGGAGGCGGGAATGGCTGCTGGCTGGAATGCTGACACGGCTGCCGGTCCTGTGGGGTCGGGCACGGTCACCCTGGTGGAAGGTTCGTCCTTCTGCATCTCCTCGGCGAACGGTGACATCCATCCGGAGCATCCGCACGGCGTTTTCCATGAGGACACCCGCATCCTGTCCCGGTGGAACCTGTCAGTGAACGGCCTGCCACTGGAGGCGCTGACGGCGGAGACCAAGGAGCCGTACCGGGCGCTGTTCATTGGCCGGGTTCCCCGCTCTGACGGGTACGCGGACAGTCCCCTGATCGTGGAGCGCCTGCGGGAGGTGGGTGCCGGCATCCGCGAGGAGATCACCATCCGGAACTACTCCTCGAAGGAGACCGAGTGCATCGTCTCCCTCAGCGTTGAGTCGGATTTCGCTGATCTCTTTGAGGTGAAGGAAGCCCGTGTCCAGCGCCGCTGGGAGGAGTCCCGCCGGCCAGAGGGCGACTCCCTGGTGATCAAGGCCGGCTGGCAGGACCTCGTCAAGAGCGTCGTGGTCAACGCAAGCGGCGCCGAGGTCACCGCCGACTCCCTGACGTTCCGGACGGTGGTCCCGCCGCGCGGTGAGTGGAGTTCGCGGGTAAGCGTGGCGCCTGCCGCCGACGGCGGCGGGGTCCCGCCGTCGTCGTTGATCCGTCCCGTCTCCGGTGACCTGTCCCCGAGCGACCGCCGCCGGCAGGAATGGGTGGCCAAGATTCCCAAGCTGCACATGGGCAACCGCTCCATCGAGCGCACACTGCGGCGCAGCTACGACGACCTGGGCGCGCTCCGCATTGAGGATCCGGCCCATCCGGAGCGTATCGTCGTGGCCGCGGGAGCCCCCTGGTTCATGACGCTCTTCGGCCGCGACTCGCTGTGGGCCTCGGAAATGGCATTGCCGGTGGATCCGTCGCTGGCGCTGGGCACCCTGCAGACGCTCGCCGACCGGCAGGGCAAGGTGGTGGACCCGATGAGCGAGGAGGAGCCCGGGAAGATCCTGCATGAGGTCCGGCTCGGTGTCTCCAGCGGGCTGGCGCTGGGCGGCAAATCGGCCTACTACGGCAGCAACGACGCCACGCCGCAGTTCGTGATGGCGCTCGGTTCGGTGAGCCGCTGGGGTTTCGGCCGGGACACCATCGCCGCTCTGCTCCCCCACGCCGACCGCGCCCTGGACTGGGTCAGGAATTACGGCGACAAGGACGGTGACGGGTTCGTCGAGTATGAGCGGCTCAATGACCAGGGCCTCATCAACCAGGGCTGGAAGGACTCGTGGGACGGCATCAACTTCGCCGACGGGACGCTGGCGGAGCCGCCGATCGCGCTCTGCGAAGTCCAGGCGCTGGTCTACTCCGCGTTCCTGTCCCGGGCGTGGATGGCGTACGACGCCGGTGACACAGGTTTGGCGGCGCAGCTCACCGAAGAGGCAGCGGAGTTGAAGAAGAAATTCAACGAGCAGTTCTGGCTCCCGGACCGCGGCTATTTCGCCGTCGCACTGGACCGGGACAAGCGGCCCGTTGACGCGTGCGCGTCCAACATGGGGCAGTGCCTGTGGCACGGCATTGTGGACGAGGACAAGGTGCCGCTGGTGGCCAAGCGGCTGATGACCCCCGAGATGTTCAGCGGCTGGGGGGTCCGGACGCTGGGCACCGATATGGGTGCCTACAATCCGGCCAGCTACCACAACGGCTCGGTCTGGCCGCACGACAACGCCATCATCGCGGTGGGCCTGCTGCGTTATGGCTTCGTCGAGGAGGCGCAGCGGATCGCGACGGCCCTGCTGGAGGCTGCGGACTACACCGACGGGCGCCTGCCGGAACTGTTCTGCGGCTTCAGCCGGGACCAGGTCACTGAGCCGGTGCCGTATCCGACGGCCTGCTCCCCGCAGGCGTGGGCAGCCACCACGCCGATCATGCTGGTGACCAGCCTGATGCGGTATGACGCGCATGTGTCCCGGGGCGGCATGTGGATGGACCCGGTGCTGCCGGCCTCCTACGGCGACCTGCATATCACCAACGCGCCCATGGGCGGCGGCCGGATCACCATCGACATCACCGGCTCCGAGCCCTCCGTGCAGGGCCTGCCTGAGGGATTGACCTTCCACCGCGAGCACCGGCCGTGGCTGACGGAGCTGATCGCCGAGGCCGGGCTGGGAAAATAAGGACACTCTAGGGACGGCGGTCCAGCGCCTGCAGGAGCCGCCGGACCGAACCGCCGAGGTTCCACTCGGTGGCCAGCCGCTCAAGTTCGTCCCGCGCCTCACCGGTCACAGCGTGCAATTCGGCGCCCGCTTCATCAAGGGACGGCAGGTCCAGATTGCGCACCACGTTGACGACCGTGGGGGCCACCTTGAGATAGTCTGCCGCGGCGGTGAGCTTCGAGCGCACCGAGGACGACACCCCGCCTCCGGGATCCGCCGCCGCAATGAGCAGCCCGTCGAGCGTGCCGTGTTCCAGGAGCAGCGACGCGGCGGTCTTCTCGCCGATGCCGGCGACGCCGGGCAACCCGTCCGAGGCGTCCCCGCGGAGGGTCGCGTAGTCGGCGTACTGCGCGGGCAGCACACGGTACTTTCCCACGACGACGGCGTCGGTCAAAACTTCGAGGTTCCGCATTCCCCGGGCGGTGTAGATGACGCGCACCTGACGGTCGTCGTCGACCACCTGGAAGAGGTCCCGGTCCCCCGTCACCACGTCGACCGGAAGGCTGGCGTGGCTGGCGTAGGTTCCCACAACGTCGTCGGCCTCGTGCTCCGGGGCCCCCACGACGGCGATGCCGGCCAAGTCCAGCACGTGGCGGATCAGGGGGATCTGCGCCTCAAGCGCGTCCGGCACCACTTCCACATCGGCCGCACCCGCCACTGCCTCGGACACTCGGTGGGCTTTGTAGGTGGGAATGAGGTCTACCCGCCACTGGGGACGCCAGTCATCATCCCAGCATGCCACCAGATGCGTGGCGCCGTAGTCGGTGGTGAGCCGCGCGATCATGTCGAGCAGGCCGCGGACGGCGTTTACCGGGGTGCCGTCGGCCCGGCGGATGGTATCGGGCAGCCCATAGAAGGCACGGAAGTACAGTGAGGCGGTGTCGAGCAGCATCAGGCGGTGGACCATGACTGATCCTGACACGGATTCACCGTGCGGTGCCTGTGACACGGGCCGGAAGTGGGAGGATGGGCGCATGGAACTGCACATCACCGGCGACGAGGCCGCCGACAAACTGCTCAGCGATGACGCCTTCGCGCTGCTCACCGGCATGCTGCTTGACCAGCAGGTGACCATGGAGTCGGCTTTTGCCGGACCCGAAAAAATCCGCGCGCGCATCGGCTCCATCAGTCCTGCCGCCGTGGCCGAACATGACCCGGCAGGTTTCGTTGAGGTCTTCAAGGAACGTCCGGCAGTCCACCGCTTCCCCGGTTCCATGGCCGGCCGCGTCCAGGCGCTCGCCGAGGCCGTGCAAAGCGAGTGGGGCGGCGAGGCAACGGCCATCTGGACCCGGGACGAACCGGACGGCAAGGAAGTCCTCCGAAGGCTGAACGCACTGCCCGGATTCGGCGAGCAGAAGGCCAAGATCTTCCTGGCGCTGCTCGGCAAGCAGTGCGGACTCCAGGCGCCGGGCTGGCGTGAGGCAGCGGGCCACTACGGCGCGGAGGGTTCGTACCTCTCGGTGGCTGACATCGTGGATCCGGAGTCGCTGACGAAGGTTCGCGCCAGCAAGCAGGCAGCCAAGGCCGCCGCCAAGGCCGCCAAGGCGCCCGCCGCCGGTTAACGGACACTTACGACGGCGGGCAGTCGCCCTGGTGGGGCTGCTTAGTACACGCTAGTACTCGCCCTTGATCACGAAGTAGGAGCCGCGGATCTCCCCGGCCAGCTTCGACTTTTGGCGCGCGAACTTGAAGCTGGCTGCAAGTTCCTCGGGAACCTCCATGCCCTGTGAGAGCTTGAAGCCGACTGCGCGCTTCGCTCCCGGTTCGATGCCGTACATCACGTTGACTGCCAGCCCGGATTCGTAGAACACATATGCCATCCGAAGGCCGTCCACTTCGAAGGAAGTAACCTCGAGCGGACGGGCTGAGAAGACGATGTTGCGCTCGTTGGAAAGGACGCGGTTTACCCAGTCGAGCGTCTCCGGCGCGTCGCCGGCGGGCTCGACGGTGAACGCGTGATCGTACTTGTTCTTGTAATAACGTGCCTCGTTGGCGCGCAGTCCCGCCAGCGCGTCTGCCACTGGGGACGACTCCAGCCCAACGGTGGACACGTTCTGGAAATCTACGGTGTATGGCATGCGCCCTCCTGGTTATGATTCATCGCACTCCTCACCCTAATGTCCACCGCGGCGGCCCGGCTTCTCGATTCCTGACCGATAGGCCGCAGCCGACGTCATGCCCTGCCTTGACCGAGCATCCGGGCGGCAGCAAGGTACCCGGTGAGCATGGCTGTGGCGACACGGCTGACGGCCTGTTCATCCGGCGCGAATGTACTGGCGTGCAGGGTTCCGCTCGCAGCCGGCGTCCCGGTAAAGATTATCGCTGCCCGCGCCGCCGAAGCGTAGAACGCAAAATCATCCGAACCGTAGGAACGGAATTCACGGAGTTCATTCCCCCGGGCGCCAAGCCGGCGTCCGATTTCGGCGGCAAGTCCGGCGTCGTTTTCCAGGATCGGTTCGCCCTTACTGATCTCCAGGCGCACCGTGCAGTCGTGGGCCATGCCCACTCCGTTGGCCACCTGGCGGAGACGGTTGTGGATCATCTGCCGTTGCGGCTCCGTCATGGTGCGGATGGTCCCCGTAACCGTTGCCTCTTCCGGGATCGCGTTGGGGCTGACGCCGGCACTGAAAGTCCCGACGGTGAGTACCGCCGACACGGTGGGATCGACGTTGCGTGCAACGATCTGCTGGCAGGAAACCACAAAGGCGCTGGCGGCGAGGAGGGCGTCGGAAGAATGGTGGGGGTAGGCGCCGTGCGCAGACTGGCCGGTGATGACCAGTTCGAATTCATCGGCGGCGGCATTGACCGGTCCCGGCGTGCAGGAATAGGCCAGGGAATCCAGGGCCGGCTGCAGGTGGGCTCCGATAACGGCCCCCACCTCCTGGGCCTCCAGCACCCCGGCCCGCAGTACATCGCGGGCCCCGGATTCACCGACTTCTTCCCTGGGCTGGAGAATGCCCACCAGCGGAGCCGGCAGTGGGATTAGCGAAGCAACAGTGCGGGCAACGGCAATGAATGCCGCCATGTGCACGTCATGTCCGCAGGCGTGCATGGCCCCATTGGTGGCGGCCCAGGGAAGGCCTGTCCGTTCCACGATGGGCAGGGCGTCCATCTCCGCCCTGATTGCGACGGCGGCACCGGCGCCACCGAGGCGGACGATGCCGATGTCTCCGGCCAGTATTTCCTTACGGAATGAGTCGGGCAGCTCGTTCACGAGCGTGGCCAGGGTGTGGCCCTCGTCCCCCGAGACCCGGGGCTGGGCATGCAGTTGCCGGTACAGCACCTGAACGTTCTGCACCTCGGTGGCCAGGCGCGCGAACGCAGGATCTGTGTTGGATGCAGGCCCAGTGTCGAATGCCGCTGTACGGTTCATCGCCGGCTAGTACCGCCAGCGGAGGGCGGCAATCACGGCCTCACGGTCGAGCCTGGCAAAACGCTCGGCTTCGCCCCGCCGCACTGCCACATAGGAGTCCACCACATCATGGCCCAAGGCAGTGCGGAGGAAGCTGCTGCCGTCAAGACCGTCCAGGGCCGTCAACATATCAGGGGCAAATGCCCGGATGTCGGCGCGTTCCCTCTCCGCCTCGCTCAATGTCCCCGGGTCGACAGTGACCTCGGCGGGCAGTTGCTGCTGTTCCCTGAAGCCCTCCAGCGCGCTGGCAAGAATTGCTGCAACGGCCAGGTACTGGTTGGCTGAACCGTCGCAGCATTTCACTTCCACGTTCGATTGCTTGTCCTCGTAGCCCTTGAGGCCCGGCACGAAGCGCACGGCGGCCTCGCGGTTGCCCGTGCCCCAGCAGATAAAACTCCCCGCCCACTGTTGGGGTTGAAGCCGGGCCAGGCTCAGGGCGCTGCCTCCCAGCAATGACGAGCTTTCCGCCAGCCTGGCGAGGACGCCTGCGATCATGCTCTCTCCTGCCGGGCTCATCTGCGTCACGGCGGCAGCGTCGTAGAACACATTCCCGTCTACGTTCCGCGCGGAGAAATGGATGTGGCATCCGTTGGTCGCAGTAGTGGAATCAGCTATTGGCGCGTAGGAAACGAGCAATCCATGCCGGCGGGAAACCCTGGCGACGATGAACCGGGCCAGAAGATAATCGTCCACGGCCTGAACCGGGTTCCGCGGTGCCAGGGCTATTTCCACCTGGCCCCGGCCATACTCGGGATGGATCTGTTCAACCGGAACGCCGGCCTCCACAAGCGATGCCAGCACGTCCAGATTCCAGGCCTCCAGCTGCAGGAATGCCGCCGCGCCGTAGCCCGGACCACTGTGTGCCAGGACAGGCGCATCCTGGGTCCCGCTGAACACTGTGAACTCCAGTTCGACGCCTGCCGAAACCTCCAGTCCGGCCGCTGCCCACTCGGCAACAACGCGTTTGAGTGCCGTGCGCTGGCAGGTTGGATAAGGGGCACCGTGCAGGTCCACCAGGTCGGCCGGCGCCCAGGCGAGGCCGCTTGCCTTGTCGATGACGGCAACTCCTGAGCGGTCCGGCATTCCGCGCAGGTCACCGACAATGGGATCGATCCCGGACGACCGGGTGACATGGTCATCGGCGGCCAACAGGACTCCGACGCTCACCGAGACGCCGCAACCGTTGTGGAAAGCATCTTCCACCTTGGTCGCGGGCAGAACCTTGACCCTGGATACGCCTGCGTTATCCAGGCAGGAAATGACAAGTGCCCTGACCTGCTGGAGATCCAGGTCCGCCTTTGGATTTGAAGTCACAGCTTTCCTTTCGTTGTTCAGGCGATCGGCATTGGGCTTCAGGGATTCAAGTTGTAGACGCGCCTGGCGTTTTCCGAGGCGACCATCGTGGCAATTCTTTCGGCGTCGTTCGTGGTTGCCCAGCCCGAGGCAACCCAGTCGTCCATCAGCGCTGCGAATGACGTCCGCCAGCTGGCGGCACTGACGGCGTAGTGCTCGGCAAGGCCGTACGAATCCGACGAGTACAGGACCTTGCTGAAAGGCGCGATTTCCATCGCCTGGCGGATGGCGGCACCGGCACTTGGGCCCAGGTAATGCGAAACCAGGCCCACATCCAGATAGACGTGCGGGAAGACCTGGGCGAGGATGCCTGCTTCCCTGATGAAGGGGTAGCAGTGCAGCAGCATGAAATCGACCCCCAGTGACCTGGTCGCATGGAAGAGTGGATTGAGCCGCGATGGATCAGCCCGGAAGAGCTGGAGGTCCGAGTCGCCGTATCCCGTGTGGAGCTGGACGGGAAGGCCTGTGTCGATCCCCGTCCAAAGCCCGAACCTCAGAAGGACGGGGTCGGTGATCCTGGCGCGTCCGGTCTTCTCGGCTGTACGGAACCATTCGCCGGCCGCCTGAAGCACATCCCGCCCGGATGGACGCTCTGCCGGGATGTCGAAACCGTGGCGGTAGGCAATGATGGATTTCACTCCCACGGCCTCCCGGGTTCTGGCCGCCAGCGTCTCCGGGAACTTCGCAACGAAGCCGGCTGCGGTGGACCCGGACGCGAGGTCCTCGGCTACTCTCTCGATGCGGACGATCTCGCGGACCCGGGCATCAGCACGCGTCGCCATGGTGGCCGGGTCAAGAAGCCGTGCATCCCGTATGCCCGTGTCAATGAGGTAGTCGGACGTTCCGGTGCTGCGAAGCAGCAGCCTGTTGGCTTCAGCGGCGCCAATGGCGTGGCGGTGCGCGAGGTATTCATCCAGCGGCGCAAGGGGATCGAGTCCCAGGACCGGGGCGCAGACGCGCCGTACCGCCAAGCCGAAGGGCGAATCGAGGCTGTCTGTGCCTGCCGGGCCCGGCCAGTCGGATTCCGTGGCCAGGGTCCTGAACCCGTCATCGCCCAGTTCGCCGTCGACAACGCCGTGGCAGTGGTGGTCGATCAGGGGCAGGTCGATCCTGCGGCTGCCCGTGTCCGTCATGATCACCGCCAACTGGTCGTGTTTGGCCACACCTAGATCGAGTATGGAGCCGATGTCACCGGGAAGAAAGCCGTTAGGCCGGCCGATACGTCACCATCAGCACGCCCGTCCCGGTGGCCGCGCACTCCACCAGGCGCAGCCGGTGCGCCTGGTCGTCCGGCCCGTGTCTTCGTCGGGGCGGCCCGGCCCTTGCAGAACGCCGTCGGGGCTGAGGTGATCCACCACCAGAACGCGCATGCTGGACTCCGTCCGATATCAGCTGGCGTTGACCGCCGGGGTGTTTATGTGGCCGCCCAAAGCGGCCCAAAGGTAGCGAATGGCCGCCTCGACGCCCGTGGGGTTGGCGCCGGCCAGGAGCTGGAGCACCAGGCCGTCCAGCGCCGCGAAAGCGGCCTGGGCAGCACCTTCCCGGCCGCCGAAGCCGATCCGCTGCAGGCCGTCCGAGAGCGCAGCAATGTAGCTTTCGTAAAGGTGCCGCACAGGCCCTGCCAGTTCGGGCCGCCGCCGCGACTCAAGGATCATTTCGTATTGGAAAATCTGGATGTCGGGGTTGTCCTCAATCAGGGACAGGATGCGCTGGCAGAACTCCTCCTCGGTGGCGGGGAGCGCTTCCAGCTGTGACAGCCCGATCGACTGCTCCACGGACCATTCGAGTGCTGCCTCGATCAGGGCGTCCCGCTTGCCGAAGTGATGGACCACCAGAGTGTTATTGACGCCGGCATGCTCGGCAACAGCACGGAATGTCAGGCCCCGCAGTCCCTTGCGCGCCACCACGTGCACGGTGGCGGCAAGCAAAGCCTCCCGCCCTGTGCCGTAGCCGTTCTGTTTTTGCCCGCTCATGCCTCCGATTCTAACCGCTGGCAACAGGGTATTGACTTCAAACCTCAGCAAATGCTTAGCTGTGCTGCAGCACACAACTAAGCAAGTGCTGAGTTATTCAAAATGCCAAGGAGGAACCCATGTCCACGTCCACGAACGCCGTCGAATTCACCGCCCACGATGCCCTTGATCCGCAGAAGTATGAGCCCTTTATCCTGGGCCAGGTCCAGTGGGTGCGCCGCCCCGGAGACGGCGGCCGTCCAGCACTGTCCGCCGGCTTCTGGCACGTCACTACCGAAGAGGCCCCCGAGCCGTTTGACCTGCTGATCGAGGCGGACGAGACCCTTCACATCATCGAAGGCCACCTGCATATCCAGGTCGTGGGCGGCGAAAGCTTCGACCTGTTGCCCGGCTCGGCCGCTTCATTCAACAAGGGTGCACAGACCCGGTGGACGGTTGTTGAAGACACCACCGAATTCTTCGTCTACTCCTGACCGGCAACAAGAAGATCTGAAACAGAAGGCTCACCGTGACTGCCACCAACAACAACACCCAGCAGACCGGCGTCGTCATAATCGGCGCAGGCTTCGCCGGCCTCACAGCAGCCCGTGAACTGCGCCAGGCTGGCCTGTCCGTGATCGTTCTTGAGGCGCGGGACCGGATCGGGGGCCGTACCTGGCTCGACGACCGGCTTGGCCGCCCCCTGGAAATCGGCGGCACCTGGGTCCACTGGACCCAGCCCCATGTCTGGGCGGAAATGAAGCGCTACGGGCTCGGCACCGTTCAGAGCCCCGTCCCGGAACGTGCCTACTGGTGGGCGGGCGGTGCACGGCACGAGGGCACCCCGGACGAGCTGCTGCGTGAAATCGATGCCCCCAACCGCAAGCTGGTGGAACAGGCACGCCAGTACTTCCCGCAGCCTTTCGCTCCGTTCACCAACCACGACATTAAGGGCATCGATCATGTTTCCCTGCCGGAGAGATTCGCTGAACTGCAGATCACGGAAGACTCGCGAGACATCCTGGAATCCTTCTGGGCGCTTGATTTCAACGGCCCCATCGACAATGCCGCCTACACCCAGGCCCTGCGGTGGGTCGCGCTCACTAACGGCGACTGGCTGGTCAACTTTGAGGCCTGCGCCACGTTCAAGATTGAAGGCGGCACCGGCGAACTGATCAACGGCATTGCCGCCGGCACGGACGTCCGTCTCGGGAAGACAGTTTCGGCCATCAACTGCACCGACGAGAACGCTACGGTCATTGCCAGCGACGGCGAGGAGTTCCAGGCAAAATACGTGATCTGCACGCTTCCACTCGGCGCCATGGGCTCCATGGTGTTCGATCCTCCCCTGCCGGCACCCGGCCGGAAGGCCATCACCGAGGGGCAGGTCTCCAGGGGCATCAAGGTGTGGATAACGGTCCAGGGAAAGGTCACCCCCTTTGTTGCCCTCGGCGCCGCTGAATGGCCGCTGAACTTCGTCCAGGCCGAATACGACCAGGACGGCAACACCATCCTCGTTGCCTTCGGCCCCGAGACCGCCCGCCTTGACGCCACCAACGTCCGGCAGGTCCAGGCGGCCCTCGACCTGCTCGCACCGGACCTTGAAGTCCTGGACGTCGCCAGCCACGACTGGACCAGCGACCCGCTGTCCGGAGAGACCTGGCCCATGCACCGGCCGGGCTTCCTGACGGAGTCCCTGGGCAGCTTCCAACAGCCGCAGGGTGCCCTTCTTTTCGCAGGTTCGGATTATGCCAGCGGCTGGGGCGGCTTCATCGACGGCGCCATCGAAAGCGGCCTGGAAGCAGCCCGGAGCATCCTTGACGGGCGCAGCGCCTGAACGGGCCCGAAATGCGGACTCGGCAGCAGGTCTCCGGGCATTACTTCCCGGCCGGGGAGAGGCCGGCGGCGGTCGCGTCGCCGGCTGTGCCCGATCGCTCGAGGAGTCTGCCCACCTGGACGACGGCGGACCGGATCTTCGCCGGATTTCCAAAGGTGAGGAACTGGAGCATCAGCCCGTCGAGCGCAGCGAATACTGCCCTGGAAAGTTCATCGTCCGTATCGAGGGAACGTTCGCGCAGGGCCGTCTCGACCGTGGAGATGTAGTTGTCATACAGGCGGTCCAGCAGGGCTTTGAGCTCAGGCTTTCGCCGGGCTTCGAGCAGCATCTCGAACTGAAAAAGCTGCAGTTCCGGCTCGGAGGACACCGAGGCCAGAAGAGCGTCGGCGAACTTCTCGTCGAAATCCGCCACGCGGGCAAGGCCGGTTTCGTCAATCGAGCGCTGCACGGCCCACTCCAGGGTGGCGGCCAGCAGCCCCTCGATGGAACCGAAGTGATGCGTGATCAGCGTATGGTTCACACCTGCCCGGGCGGCAACAGAACGATAGGTCACGCCCCGCAGGCCCTTCTCGGCAACAACATCAATGACCGCCGCCAGCAGGGCGTCGCGACCATCCCCGTAGGGCAATCGTTGGGAATCCAGGCTCATAAGCCGATTTTAGCCCCGCCGGCACGGCTACTGGTGACCCTTGACACCCAAAACTAAACACTTGTAGAGTTTTATCCGTGATCCGGCTCACGTACCGCTCATCACAGTCGCTTCCGTCGGAAGTCGCGCACGAGGGGGTGCGCCTTCGGCCGGCATCCCCACGTACTCACATCGCATGGATCATGAGTCCATGCCCTGGCGAAAGAGCCACACATCATGAACCAACAAACCGGGCAGATGCCCGCTTTTCAGGACTCCACGGCCACCTCTGCCCGCCTGCGGCCCAATAAGCTGGGGGTCGTCGCGGTGGCCTTCTTTGCCATTGCTGCTGCCGCACCCATGGCGGCCGTTGTGGGCGCGAGCCCCGTCCTGTTCGCCGCCAGCGGCCCCGGAACCCCCGTTATCTACGTCATCGCGGCCCTGCTCGTCGCCCTGTTTTCCGTTGGCTACCTTCGGATGAGCCACAGCATCACCAACGCGGGAGGATTTGTCGCCTACATCGCCAAGGGACTGGGAACGAAGTGGGCCACCGGCGGCGCGGGCATTGCGATCCTGACGTACGTCAGCCTCCAGGTGGGGCTCTGGTCCCAGTTCGGTGTCTTCGCGCAGCAGCTCGTCGAGACCCTGACTGGCTTGGGCCTGCCGCCGTACTTTTGGATCGTCGTCGTGCTGTCCCTGGCCACCGCCCTGACCATGAAGGGTGTGGATGCGAGCCTGACGGTTCTGGGCGTACTGATCCTGGGCGAAACACTCGTCGTTGCCGCTCTTGTCGTCTCGCTGATCGCCCAAAAGGGGTTCGGGATCTTCACCTTCGAGGGCTTCACGGGCGCCACCATCGTGGGACCCGGACTGGGCATCTCGCTGCTGTTCGCCTTTGCCTGCTTCACAAGCTTCGAAGCGACAGTCGTCTTCGCCGAGGAAGCCGTGAACCCGCGCAGGACGATTCCCCGCGCCGCATACCTGGTCATCGCCTTCGTGGGCTTCTTCTACATGATTTCAACCTGGGCCATCAGCGGAGCAGTCGGCATCGACCGCATCCAGTCCGAAGCCGCCGGGAACCCCGCCGGCATGATCTTCGACCTGGCCCAGAGCAGTGCCGGCCCATGGCTGAGTCTCGCCATGCAAATCCTCGTAGTCACCAGCTTCATCGCCATGATGCTGGGGTTGGCCAACATGTTCGCCCGGTACCTCTTCGCCCTGGGCCGGGCCGGGACCCTGCCCGCCAAGCTGGCATCAGTCTCCAGGACCGGTGCCCCGACGTTCGCAGGGCTGGCCAACGGCGTCGTCGTCCTGGCCATTATCAGCGCCTTCCTGATCTCAGGAGCCGACCCCCTCACCACAGTCTTCGCGTGGTTCGTCGCCCTCGGAACCGCCGGCTTCATCAGCATCCTCCTCCTGACATCGGCAGCGATCGTCGTCTACTTTGCCAGAGCGAAGATGCGCGACAACCTGTGGGTGACCGTGGTGGCACCCTTCCTGTCCTTCGTTTCATTCATCGTGATCGGCTACCTGACCCTGGACAACTACGATGCCCTGCTCGGCGGCGCCGGCGGCGTTGCCCGGTGGCTCCTGCTCGGCATCCCCATCGTCCTGGTCGCAGGAATAGCCCGAGGAACCCAGAAGCCGTCAATCGACTACGCCTCGGAAATCGTTTGAGGCCTCAGACGCCCCAAGAAACCAACCCCGTTCATCCAGAACCAGCCTCACAACCAAAGGACAACCATGACCGCGACTGATATTCAGGACTACGTACCCGAGAACGAGTGGCCCTCCGTGGCCACCATGCTGGACGGATTCGGGGACCAGACCCTGCCTGCCTCCGCAGCCCTGGCCGGAACGGCATTGCATCTCGCCCGCGACGGTGCACACACCGCCACGTACACCTTTCATGACGCGCATTCCCTGACCTGGACCTGCTCAAGCGGCGAGGAAAACCAGGGTGCGGCCAGGTACAAGGCCATCGAGGCTCGGCCCGGGATCTTCATCATCGACTTCGTCACGGGCGAAGACCGCCTGGCCGAAAACGTCAACATCATCCTCGACAGAAACACCCGCGCCGTCACAACGGCCGTCAGCTCCTTCGTCGTCGAGGACGGCAAGACCCGTAGCACCACCAGGTTCAGCCACGGAAACGTGGACGGTGCGGCGGCCCTCCATTCCCGCTCCGGCGGACTGGTGGGCAAGCGCATCTATTACCGCTACAGCGACGTCGAAACCTACGAACACATCTACCTCAACGCCGGCACCTTCACCTGGCACTGCCTCCGCGGGGGCGAAGCCGGACTCGCAGACACCGACCGCTGCCTCACCTTCGACGTTGGCGATGACCTCTACCTGTTCTTCTGGACCGAAAAAGTGATGACCGTTGAGGCGGTCCTCCTCATAGACCTGCGCGAGCATCGCTCCATCGGACGGATGTTCGGCTGGGACGAACCCGCCGCCGAGCCTGTGATCCTGCCTTTCAACTCCCGGCTCACCGTCCTGAACACCACCGGATACCCGCAGGACAACCACAAGCACTAGCCGGACAATCCACTCCACGAGGAACACCAATGGAAACTTACGATTCACTGCTTGCCAGCATTACCGCCACCCCCGGCTCCGGCGAGGTTAGCCGGACCATTTTCGACCCCGCCACCGGCGGTGTCGTCGGCCAGGCGCCGGTCCACACCGTCGAAGACCTTGAAACCGCGGTGGCCGCGGCCGTAGCCGCCCAGCCGGCCTGGGCGGCCCTAGGCCACGACGCCCGGTCCGCCGCGCTCCTCAAGGCCGCCGACGCCGTCGAACGCTCCGCCGAGGAACTCGCCCGGCTCCTCTCCCGCGAACAGGGCAAACCCCTCAACGGACCAGGCGCCCGCTTCGAAGTCGGCGCCTGCGCCGCCTGGCTCCGCGCCACCGCCACCACCGAACTCACCCCCGAAGTCATCGTCGACGACGGCCAAACCTACGCCGAACTCCACTACAAACCCATCGGCGTCGTCGGCGCCATCGGCCCCTGGAACTGGCCCATGATGATCACCATCTGGCAGATCGCCCCCGCCCTGCGGATGGGCAACACCGCCGTCGTCAAACCCTCCAAAATGACCCCGCTCTCCGTCCTGGCCCTGATCAAGGTCCTCAACGAAGAACTCCCCGACGACGTCCTGCACGTCATCGCCGGCGACCGCGAAGTCGGCGCCCGCCTCGCCGAACACCCCGCCATCGGCAAAATCATGTTCACCGGCTCCACCGCCGCCGGCAAAGCCATCATTCGCTCCTCCGCCGATACCGTCAAACGCCTCACCCTCGAACTCGGCGGCAACGACGCCGGCATCGTCCTGCCCGACGCCGACCCCAAAACCATCGCCGCAGACCTCTTCTGGGGCGCCTTCATCAACACCGGCCAAACCTGCGCCGCGCTCAAACGCCTCTACGTCCACGACACCATCTACGACGCCGTCTGCGAAGAACTCACCACCGTCGCCAACACCATGCCCATGGGTGTCGGCCTGGACGAAAACAACGTCCTCGGCCCGCTCCAAAACAAAGCCCAATACGACATCGTCGCCACCCTCGTCCAAGCCGCGAAAGACTCCGGCGCCCGGATCCTCACCGGCGGCAACCCCGACCCCGACCAGCCCGGCTACTTCTACCCCACCACCCTCGTGGCCGACATCGACAACAACAACCCCCTCGTCACCAAAGAACAATTCGGCCCCGCCCTGCCCATCATCCGCTACACCACCATCGACGAAGCCATCTCCATGGCGAACGGTCTCGACGTCGGACTCGGCGCCTCCGTCTGGTCCCCCAACCTCCCCGCCGCCCGCGACGTCGCCAACCGCATCCAGGCCGGCACCGTCTGGATCAACAAACACGGCGCCGTCGACCCCCGCATCCCCTTCGGCGGCGCCAAACAATCCGGCTACGGCCTCGAATTCGGCGTCGAAGGCCTCAAACACCTCGGCATCCCCCAAATCATCAACGGCTAACCCGACCAACAGAACAGCACATCCAAAACCACAAGGACCGCCGCCGCCAACCGCGACGGCGGCCCTTGCCGTTTTCGCCGCCAGAGTAGGGACCCGACCAATGTCCCGCGGATCTGCTTGTCGGGTCCCCACAAAATCCTGTCCTCGATGGGGAATTAGCGTCAGTTCGGAGGAATATCCGCAGCCATCACACGCAAAGGACCCATCAATGACGATTCAGGCAAACGCGAGCGAAGCCACAAGCCACGCGACTACCCCGGGCACCTACCCCATCCTGGAAACCGCCCGGCAGCAGGTCCTCGAGGACGGCGTCGGGCTGACACAGGCGCAGCTAGAGGAAGTGCTCCGCCTGCCGGATGCGGCCCTGCCGGCGGCACTGCAGCTTGCCCACGAAGTCCGGCTCAGGCACTGCGGGGAGGACGTCGAAGTCGAAGGCATCATCTCCATCAAGACCGGCGGCTGCCCCGAGGACTGCCACTTCTGCAGCCAGTCCGGCCTCTTTGACAGCCCGGTAAGAGGCGTCTGGCTCGACATCCCGGAACTCGTCAAGGCCGCCAAGGAAACCGCCGCCACCGGCGCCACCGAGTTCTGCATTGTCGCCGCCGTCCGCGGCCCCGACATCAAGCTCATGAACCAGATCAAGTTCGCGATCGACCGCATCAACGAAGCCGTGGAGATCAACATCGCCTGCTCCCTGGGCATGCTCACCCAGCGCCAGGTGGACCAGCTCGCCGAGTGGGGCGTGCACCGCTACAACCACAACCTCGAAACAGCCCGCAGCTACTTCCCCGAGGTAGTCACCACGCACAGCTACGAAGAACGCCTCGACACGTGCAACATGGTCAAGGCCGCCGGCATGGAACTGTGCTGCGGCGCCCTGATCGGCATGGGCGAGACCCTGGAACAGCGGGCCGAACTTGCCGCCCAGCTTGCGGCCCTGGAGCCGCACGAGGTCCCGCTGAACTTCCTCAACCCCCGCCCCGGAACCCCGCTGGAAAACCAGGGCATCATGGACGGCAAGGACGCCCTCCGCGCCATCGCCGCTTTCCGCTTCGCGATGCCCCGCACCGTGCTGCGCTACGCCGGCGGCCGCGAACTCACCCTCGGCGACCTCGGTACCCGCGAAGGCCTCCTCGGCGGCATCAACGCCGTGATCGTCGGCAACTACCTCACCACCCTCGGCCGCCCGGCAACGGCGGACCTGAACCTGCTGGTCGAGCTGAACATGCCCATCAAGGAACTCCAGAAGACGCTGTGAACGAGGTATCGCTACCCGACCGCTCACCCGGCGGTACCTTTTGCGGGCACTGCGGCGGGACGTCCGACGGCGGCGTCCACCCGGCGTCGTCCGCCCACCACGGGTGCAACGAACGTATGGCCATGGAACCGCCGCGCTACTGCACCGCCTGCCGGCGCCGGATGAAAGTCCAGGTGACGCCGCTGGGCTGGTCCGCGGAATGCTCGCGCCACGGGGTGCTGGTCCTGTGACGCTGGATTCGCACCCGATGGGCCTGATTCAACGGGACCGCGCACGGTTATGGCACCCCTACGCACCGGCCTCCCCGGACCTCCCGCTGTGGGAGGTGGAGGCGGCCGACGGCGTGCGGCTGCGGCTCCGCGGTGAAGACGGCACCCGCCACGAAGTGGTCGACGCGATGTCCTCCTGGTGGTCGGTGATCCACGGCTACCGCCACCCGGCGCTGGATGCCGCCGCCAAGACGCAGCTGGACAACTTCAGCCACGTGATGTTCGGCGGGCTCACCCATGCCCCGGCGGTGGAACTGGCCGAGCGCCTGGTTGCCATGGCCCCTGCCGCCCCGGGCCGGTCCGGGTTGGACCGGGTGTTCCTGGCGGACTCCGGCTCAGTCGCCGTGGAGGTGGCGCTGAAGCTGGCAGTGCAGTTCCAGACCGCGTCCGGACATCCGCAGCGGCAGCGGTTCCTCAGCCTCCGCGGCGGCTACCATGGCGACACGTTCGCGGCCATGGGGATCTGCGACCCGGTGGACGGCATGCACTCTGCTTTCCCGGGTATGCTCGCCGGCAACGTGTTTGCGCCCCGTCCTCCGGCGGCGGCGTCGGCAACCCCGGAAGTGGTGCAGGCGTGGGCCTCCGACGTGGCGGAGCTTGCGGCCGCGCATTCGGCGGAATTGGCCGCGATCGTCGTCGAACCGGTGCTGCAGGGCGCCGGTGGCATGCACGCGTACCCGGCCGAATGCCTGACGGCGCTCCGGCAGGTGGCGGACCGGCACGGGCTGCTGCTCATCTTCGACGAGATCGCCACCGGCTTCGGCCGGACCGGCGAACTGTTCGCGGCCGATCACGCCGGCGTGGTGCCCGACATCATGTGCGTGGGCAAGGCCCTGACCGGCGGCTACCTCACCCTCGCCGCCATGCTGTGCACCGCTGAGGTGGCCGCGGCTGTTTCCGGCGGCCACGCCGGTGCCCTGCTGCACGGTCCCACGTTCATGGGCAATCCGCTGGCGTGTGCCGTGGCCAACGCCGGCCTCGGCATCATCGAGACCGGCCGCTGGCGGGCCGACGTCGCCCGGATCGGCACCGGTCTGGCGTCCGGGCTGGCGCCCGTTCTGGAACTCGGGGCGGTCCGGAACGTCCGCACCATCGGCGCCGTCGGGGTCATCGAGCTGCATGACGCCGTCGACGTCCCCGCGGTCACAGCGGCAGCCATCCGCCACGGCGTCTGGGTCCGCCCGTTTAGGAACCTCGTCTACACCATGCCGCCATACATCAGCACCGCTGCGGACATCGCGCAGATCGCCGCCGGGATGACGGCGGCGGTCGCCGAGGTCCATGAAACCGGGGTCCATGTAACCGCGGTTCAGGCAGCCGGGGTCCTGGAACGAGTTCATGCCCGGTCCGGAAGTACGTCATGAGCAATTCCATGGCCGAATGGCTCGAACGGCAGGCCGCCGTCCGGGAACGCCGGGGCCAGGTCCGCCGCCCGCTCCCCCGCGCCGCGCACGAACAGTTCATCGACCTGGCCAGCAACGACTATCTGGGCCTGGCCACAGACCCGAGGGTGGCCGGGGCAGCCGCTGAGGCCGCGTCGCGGTGGGGCGCCGGCGCCACGTCCTCGCGCCTGGTGGCCGGAACCACGCGGCTGCATCTGGACCTCGAGCAGGAACTGGCCACTCTGGCCGGCACGGAAGCGGCGCTGGTCTTCTCCTCCGGCTACCTGGCAAACATCGGTGCGATCACGGCGCTTGGCGGTCCCGGGACCCTGATCGTCGCCGATGAGCACTGCCACGCCTCGATGATCGACGGCTTCCGGCTCAGCCGTTCCCGCACCGAATCATTCGCCCACAACCGCGTTGAGGACGCCGGTAAGCTGCTCGCCGGCCGTAAGGAACCGCGGGCGATTGTCGCCGTCGAATCCGTCTACAGCGTCCTCGGCGACGAGGCGCCGCTCACCGATCTGTTGGCCCTGGCCGAAGAGCACGACGCCATGCTGCTCATCGACGAGGCCCACAGCCTCGGCGTCACCGGCGCCGGAAGTTTTCAGGGGCGGGGCTCGGTGGCCGGAACCGCCCTTGCCGGGCATTCCAGCGTGATCGTGACGGCCACACTGTCCAAGGCGCTGGGTTCCCAAGGCGGCGCTGTCCTGGGATCCGCCCTGCTGCGTGACCACCTCCTCAACCGGGCCCGCAGCTTCATCTTCGACACCGGGCTGGCGCCGGCGTCCACCGCAGCTGCCCTCGCCGCGGCGCGGATCATTAGGGACGAACCGTGGCGGGCGGCTTCCGTGCACGGCAACGCAGGCGCCCTTGCCGCGGGACTTGCGCCGGCCCTGGCCAGCCGCGGCGCAATCCCCGATCGGACAGCGGGGGCCGTCCAGTCCATCCCCATGCCGTCCGCCGAATCGGCCCTGGCCGCCGCCGAGTCCGCGCGCCGGGCCGGAGTCCGTGTCGGCTGCTTCCGCCCGCCGTCCGTTCCGGACGGTATCTCGCGGCTGCGGCTCACCGCCCGTGCCACCCTCACGCCCGAAGAAATCGAAGACAGCTGCGCAGTGCTGCGCGCCATTTTGGAGGAACTTCCATGAACCTGCCCCCTATCGTTCTGGTCACCGGAACGGACACCGGCGTCGGCAAAACCATCACGACGGCGGCCCTCGCCGCCCTCCTGCACGTTACGGGCCGCAGCGTCGCGGTTTACAAGCCGTGCCAGTCCGGTGCCGCCGACGGCGACTCCGACGCAGCCGAAATCGTCCGGCTCGCGGGCGTGACGGCGGAAGCCGGCGTCGTCCTTCAGGAACCCATGGCGCCTGTCGCGGCTGCTGCCCATGACGGGATGCCCCTGCCCGCTTTGGCTTCGCACGCAGACCGGATCCGCGAACTCGCAGCCTCCCACGACCACGTCCTGGTGGAGGGTGCCGGAGGCCTGTTGGTGGAACTGGATTCGGACGGCGGCACCCTGGCAGACCTCGGGTCGCTGCTGGCGGCGGCATTCGTCGTCGTCGCACGGCCGGGGCTCGGCACGCTGAACCATACAGCCCTGACCCTGGAGGCACTGTCCGCGCGCGGGCTGGATGTCCTCGGCACCGTGCTCGGCAGCTGGCCCGTCAGCCCCGGCGCGGTTCACCACAGCAACCGGCAGGTGCTCCGGAAGCTGCGGGTTCCCCTCCTCGGGGCCCTTCCCGAGCAGGCCTCCGAATTGTCCCCGGCTGACTTCCGCGCCGGCGCCGCCGCGTGGCTGAACGGGGTGCGGGCATGATGCCGGCAGCGATGGCCAGCCCCGCGGAAGCTCCCCGCGCGTCCAAGTGCCCGTACCTCGTGGTCCGGGACCCGGATTCGGTCCGCGACGTCCTCCACCGTCCTGCCGACTTCAGCCCCGCCAATGCGCTGGTGGCGGTGACGCCGCTGGAGGGACCGGCCCTGCGTGTACTGCAGCGGGCGGGCTTTGCCTTGCCGCCCGTGCTGGCCAGCAACGACACCGGCACGCACGGCGGAATCCGGAAGGTGGTGGCCGGTTTCTTCACGCCCGCCACCGTGGCCGCCATGGAGCCGCGGATCCGGGAACTTGCCAGGGAAGCGGCCGCGGATGCCGCCGGCCAGCTCGCCCGGTCCGGACACGCGGACCTCGTGCAGACGGTGGCGGCGTTTCCGCCCGCCGTCGTCATGCTCGAACTGCTCGGACTCCCCGTGCGGGATCTTGCGGCCCTCAAGCGCTGGGGCCTCGACTCCATGGAGCTGTTCTGGGGCTGGCCTGGCCCGGAACGGCAGCTTGAACTGGCCAGCAGCGCCGCCGAGTTTTACGTCTGGCTGCGCCGGCTCGTGGCGGATTCGGTGACGGCTCCGGGGCGCAACCTGTTCAAGTCCCTTGCCGGGCACGGCCTTTCGAGGACCGAGATCTGCTCGCTCGGCTACTTCCTGCTGATCGCCGGCCAGGAAACCACCACCCAGCTGATCAGCACCACGCTGTTCCGGCTGCTGGAGGGTGCGGCGCCCGTGGGCTGGCGGGAAACGGCCTCGAAAGCCGGCGCCAGGTCAGTGGTCCGGCACGTGCTGGCGACGGAATCGTCGGTTCCCACCTGGCGCCGCGTGACCGCCCATGACACGGACCTTGGCGGCGGCCGGCTCCCCGCCGGCACCGAGATACTGCTTGAACTGTCGGGCAACCAGATCACTGCAGGCACCGAACCCAAAAGCGCGCCCCCGCAGGAGGAGGCCGGGCGTGGACTTTCGACCGGTCTGGTTTTCGGTTCCGGCATCCACCGCTGCCTCGGGGCCAAGCTCGCCGAACTGGAGGCCGCCGTCATCATCCAGGAAACCGCGGCGGCGCTGCCGGGGATTCAGCTGCGGGACCACGAACCCGAGTGGATCCGGCTGCTGTCCTTCCAGGCACCCCGGACCGTCAGAGTGATGAACCCGCCGGGCTGACCGGAGCACGGACGAAACCGGGCAGCGATTTAGAAGGAAGTAACCGTGAACCCAAGCCCCAGCAGGCCCCGGCCCGCCTGCTCAAGGATCGGATCCAAGCTCAGGGTCGGGTGGTTGAGGAGCACGTTCACGTCGCGCTGGATCCGCTGCAGGGGGTGCGCAAGCCGGTGGGCGCTCCCGCCCGAGCCAGCGACGGCGAGCCGTACTGCTTCCTCCGCCGCCTCACCGGCGAGGGCAAGGGAGAGCCGGTAGCTGGCGCGTTCGTCTTCCGTCAGCGTTGATGGGAGGCGCTGATGGGACCCAGCCACCGTCGTGACTGCCTCCTGCCAGTGCAGCCGCGCCGTGGCCACCAGTCCGTAGCTTTTCGAGAAGCGGGCCTGTGCCAGGGGTGAATCCGCCTGCCGGTTGTCAACGGTGTTCTTCACCTTGCGCACCAGCATCTTTTCCCGGAAGACGTCGACAGCGTACTCGGCGGCTCCCAGGGCGGCCGCCGGTGCCACCAGGTTCAGCAGCGTGGCCATGGGGGTGTGGATCATCGGGTCCTCGTGGATCAGGCTGCCCGCGTTGTCCGCCGCGCTCAGCAAGGTCCAGTCCATGGCGCGGTGCTCCGGCACAAACAGGTCCTTCGCCCGCAGGTCGTTGCTGCCAGTTCCCCGCAGCCCGTCCGTGTGCCACACATCCAGCAGTTCCAGTTCTGCCACGGGGACGAGGCACTGCAGCCGGACGCCGTCCGACTGCACCGAGAGCAGGGCCCACTCCGAATGCATGACCCCGGACGCGAAGCTCCAGTGGCCCGAGATCGAGAATCCTCCCGGGACCTTTTGGGCTGTGCCCACGGGAGCGCTTGTGGCCGCGGCCAGCGGATCAGGTCCGTTGGCGAACACTTCATCCTGGACCCGTTGGGGCCAGCGGGCCAGCATCCACACGTGCTCGATCAGGTGCCCGGCAGTCCAGGCAGTTGACGCGCAGCCCCGGGCAAGCCGCCGGATAACCTCGGCATAGGTTTCCACGCCCATGCCGTAGCCGCCCAGCTCCCTTGGGGCCAGGAGCCGGAACACGCCGGCCTCCTTCAGCTCATTCATGGTGGATTCCGGGAGGCGGCGCAGCCGCTCCGTTTCCTCCGCCCGCTCCCGCAGCCGGGGAACCAGCGCGTCAACGCGGCTGAGCATCTCCTCGTGGCTGGGGACGGTGCCCACCGGCACCACTGGTACGGGCCCGACGTCGGCCCTCGAAAGTTCCAGCGTGTGTGCGGTACGGTCCCGCTTCGCCGCCAGATATCCGTGGTTGGCCGGCGAAAGGTAAACCCCGGTGGGAACCTGTTCGGCGACGTCGATGCCGAGGGCCGTCAGCTGTTCGGCCTTGTCCGGGTTGTTGCTCAGCAGACGGATCCGGGTGGCGCCGAGGGCGTCCAGCATTTGGGCGGCGGCAGTGTAGTCGCGCTCGTCCTCGCCGTGGCCCAGGGCCAGGTTGGCGTCGTAGGTATCGAGGCCTGTGTCCTGCAGGGCGTAGGCGTCGAGCTTGGAGTACAGGCCGATGCCGCGCCCCTCCTGCCGGAGGTAAAGCAGGAACCCGCCGGCCGCGGCGATCTCCTCCACAGCCTCGCGCAGCTGCGGCCCGCAGTCACAGCGCTGGCTGCCGAACACGTCGCCGGTCATGCATTCGCTGTGCAGCCGGACCAGCGGCACATCATGTGCGAGGAGCTGCTGTTCCCACTGGCCCAAGGCGAGCAGCAGGTGCTCCTTGCCGTCCGCGAGGCCGCGGAACGTCAGCACCTCAGCTGTAGTGCTGAATCCGTCCGGAAAGCGCAGCGGCACAGTGACTTGGCTGCGAACACTGACGGGGCTGCGCCTGGCAGTGGGCAGGGGCGCAGCCTGCAGTGCGGTTTCAACACAAGCGGTCATTCGAGGTCCTCGACATTCCAGGAGAAAATTACTTGAAGCTTGAATCAACGGTAGCGGTATTTAGTTCAAGCTTCAAGTAATTTCACTTTTCCGGCTGTGCAACCTGCGATCACAGGACTTATACCGAAATCTCTCCCCTGAGGCAGCGGATGAACTCATCCACGGCGGGAGAAGTGCCAAGAGGGCGGGCTACGTGAAGCTCCGTCTGCGGCCTGTCCACAAAGCGGCGCGTAGTGACTCCCGGCATCTGGAACCGCTGCACCGATTCAGGGAGGACCGAGACCCCCAACCCCGCCGCGACAAGGCCGACAACCGTTTCCTGATGGATGGCCTGCTGGACGACGGCCGGCGGGGTGGGCAGGGTCCCGAAGAGCCGGAGCACCCTCGCCACGAACCCGGGCATCAGCCGGTAGGGAAACAGGATCATTGGCTCCCCCTCAAGATCCGCGGGGCGGACCGCCTTCGCCGCCGCCAGCGGGTGTGTGTCGGGAAGGACCACCACCAGGTCTTCCGCGCCCAGCAGTTCGAGGCGCAGCCCGGGCACGTCACCGGGGTCCCGGATGAGGCCCAGGTCGAGGTTGCCGTCCAGCAACTGCTCAATCTGCTCTCCGCTGGTGAGCGGGTGGAGCACGAGGTCAATGCGGGGGCGGTGATGGCGGAAGGCCCGGATGGCTTCGGGCACCGTGGTGTAGCTTGCGGAACTGACGAAGCCCACCCTGATCTTGCCGCTCTTGCCGGCGGCGACGTCGGCGACATCTCCGGCAGCGTCGTCCAGGTCAGCCATGGCGGCCTGGATGCGTTCCTTGAACGCCTGGCCGGCTGCCGTCAGCCTCACGCGGCGGGTGGTGCGGTCAAAGAGCTGGACACCAAGCTCGCGCTCGAGCCCCTTGACGGCGACGGTCAGCGGCGGCTGGGTGATGTGCAGGAGTTCGGCGGCGCGGCCGAAGTGCAGCTCGTCTGCGACGACGAGGAAATACCTGAGCTGCCGGAGTTCCATGGCGATTCTTTCGACTGACGCTAATAATTACAAGGCAAATTATATTGGACCGGATGCTCTCACGGGTGAGTTACTGGATGGGAGGAGGGCACCGCCCCGTTGCCCATCCCCCGCCAAGAGGAGCCGCCCCATGGAATCGACCGAATACGCCGTCGTCGGCGCTGGGCTGTCCGGAGCTGCCACTGCCTGGCATCTCGCCGCCCGCGGCCACGACGTTGCCCTGCTCGAACGCTCAACCCCTGCCAACGATGCAGGCAGCTCCCACGGCTCCGCCCGGATCTTCCGCTACGCCTACCCCGACGAGTTCTACGCCGGCCTCGTCCAGGAAGCGAAAACCGGATGGGACGAACTGGCCCGCCTCAGCGGCAAACAGCTCATCACCCCGGCCGGCGCCGTGGACTACGGCGCCATCCGCCAGCCCGAACGCCTCGCCGCCGTCCTGCAGGCACGCGGCATTGACCACGAACTCCTCAGCGCCGAGGAAGCCCGGCAGCGGTGGCCCCAAATCGCCTTTGACACCCAGGTCCTGTGGCACCCGGACGCCGGCGTCATCGACGCCCACGAATCCGTCGCCTCAATGGTGGACCAGGCCGTGGCCCACGGCGCGGAACTCCACAACAACTGGGCCGTCACCTCAATCACCGCCTCAAATGCTGGCTACGTGCTGACCTCCGCCGACGGCCGGTCCCTGCACGCGGCCAACGTCATCGTCGCCGCCGGCGGCTGGCTCCCCCAGCTGCTCGGATCGCTGGCACTGCCCTCATCCTTCCTGGCCTCGATCCCGCGCCTTGAGGTACGCCAGGAACAGGCCTACCACTTCCCCTACGCCGACGGCACCGGTCACGAGGCCTCACCCTGGCCGACGTTCATCCACAAGCGTGAAGGCTGGCAGGCCTACGGTCTGCCCGGAGGCCGCGACGCCGGCTACCGCGGACAGAAGATCGCCGAATACAACGGCGGAAAGATCCTGCCATCGGCCGCAGAACAGGACGGACAGATCAACCCGGACAACCGCCGTCGGGTCATCGAATACGTCGAACAGTACCTCCCCGGACTGATCCCGGAACCCTACGCAGAAACCACCTGCCTCTTCACCAACACCCCCACCGAGGACTTCATCCTCGACCGCGCCGACGGCATCACCATCCTCTCCCCCTGCTCCGGCCACGGCGCCAAATTCGCACCGCTGATCGGACAGCTCGCCGCCGACCTGGCAACCGGCGCAGGAACCGTCCCGGACCAATTCCGGCTCGCCGTCCAGGCCCAGGCAGAGGCGGTAGCGCACGCATGACCGCCGGCACCACTCTGGGCTGAATCGGCCGGGGCTGCTTTTACCTTGGCCCGCCGCCCGGCGGACCATCAATCACCGTGGGGACGTACTCCAGCAGCTGAAGCCGGCCGTCGAACGTCCTGCTGTCCACCATCTCCAGCGAGACGTCAGGATAGCCGTCGTAGATCCGCTCCCGCCCGGTGCGGCCCGTGATCACCGGGAAGACGACAAGCCGGAACCTGTCGACGAGGCCGGCGGTCAGCAGCGACCGGCAAAGGCTCAGGCTGCCGAGGGTACTCAAAGGCCTGGTGCCGGTCCGTTTCATTTCCCTCACGGCCTCCACGGCATCCCCGGTGACCAGCTCCGAGTTGGGCCAGGCCAGAGGTGCCTGCAGGGTGTAGGAGAAGACCACCTTGGGCACGGCGTCAAGGCCGGTCAGGGCGGCTCCCTCCTCCTGGGAGAAGTCTGCGCCTTCGGCCGCGGCTTCTCCGGACATGCCGGACATCACCCGGTAGGTGTTCGCCCCCAGAAGGAAGGTGTGGTTCTTCTTCCCTTCCTCCTCGAGCCAGCCCAGGTATTCCGGGCCTTCCAGTCCCCACCAGCCTGGCCATCCCTCGGCCGAGGCATAACCGTCCAGGGAGATGATCAGATCCACCATTAGTTCCGCCGATGACGTTTCTGCAGTTGCCTCGCCCATGGCCGTCTCCTCGATCTGATCGATGTTGGTGGCTGACCGGGCGCTGCGCCGTCGGCGCCCGTGCCGGCAATGCTATCCACGGAGCGGGCGGCCGTTCAAGGGTCCGCTCCATTGCCTTCCCGGCGCTGAAGAACCGGGCCGCGTGTCGCGCCTGGCGGGGAGGAAGTGCTCTGGAAACTGCTGCTGGAAGGTGCCACAGTGAAGCAAGCCGTCCGGCACGCATTCAACGGAGGATGTCATGAATCTCGACGATCTGGTCTTCCACCCTTGGGCCGTGCAGGGGCCGCGCGAGGTGCCAACGTTGATCGGCGGCTCCGGGAGCCACGTCTTCGACGTCAACGGACGGAGCTACCTGGACTTCAGCTCGCAGCTGGTGTTCACCAACCTCGGGCACCAGCATCCGCGCATCGTTGCTGCGATCAAGGAGCAAGCGGACCGCTTGTGCACCCTTGCCCCTGGCCACGCGTCCGATGTCCGGGGCGAAGCGGCCCGGCTGATCATTGAGGTCGCACCGGAGCGCCTCGGGCACGTGCTCTTCACCACCGGCGGAACGGAGGCCATCGAGCATGCGGTGCGGATGGCGCGTCTGCACACAGGACGGCCCAAGGTGCTTGCCGCCTACCGCTCCTATCACGGCTCGACCACCACATCGATCCACCTCACGGGCGACCCGCGCCGCTGGGCCTCGGACACGGGTGCGGCGGGCGCCGTACATTTCTTTGGTCCTTTCCTGTACCGGTCCGTCTTCGGATCACGGACGCCGGAGGAAGAGTCCGAACGGGCGCTGGCCCATCTCGATCAGGTGATTCTCCTGGAAGGCCCGTCCACAATCGCCGGCCTGGTCCTGGAATCAGTCGTTGGCAGTTCGGGCGTCATCGTTCCGCCGCCCGGCTACCTGCGCGGGGTCCGCGAGTTGTGCGACCGCCACGGCATCGTCTACATCGCCGACGAGGTGATGGTGGGCTTTTGCCGCACCGGAGCGTGGTTCGGGGTGGACCATGCTGGTGTGGCACCAGACCTGATGGCGTTCGCGAAGGGTGTCAACAGCGGGTACGTTCCGCTGGGCGGCGTACTGGTCAGCGACACGATCTTTGAGACGTTCACCAAACGCCCCTACCCGGCGGGCATGACCTACAGCGGCCACCCTCTGGCCTGCGCAGCAGCCGTCGGCGCCATCACTGCGATGCACCAGGAAGGCACTGCAGCGGCAGCTGCCCGGCTTGGCAAGGATGTCCTGGGGCCGGCACTCAGGGTGTTGGCCGGGAAGCACCGGTCCGTTGGGGATGTGCGGGGTATCGGCGGCCTCTGGAGCCTGGAGCTGGTCCGGAACCGGCAGACGAAAGAGCCGCTCGTGCCCGCAGGAGCCACAGCCGCTGACAGCGCGCCGATGATTGCCGTCGCCAGGGCGTGCCTGGACCGGGGGCTTTTGCCGCTGATCCAGGGCAACCGTGTCAATGTCGCTCCACCTCTCAACGTGACAGACTCCGATGCGGCAGCGGGCGTGGCCATCCTGGACGAGGCACTGTCTGCGGCCGACGCGTACCTGAGCTAAAGCTGTGCAGGCCAGTTCGTCACGGGTCACCGTTCGTCCCGGGTCGCTGCCCAGCCGGATCAGGACTGCAGGCGGTAAGTCACGTGCGTGACCAGGCTCGCTGCCCGGGCCGTCACCTGCTCAAGCTTCAGCGGCGGCACGCCCTCGAACAGCCGCGTGCCGGCGCCGAACGTAAGCGGCGCAATGTGCACGCGCAGTTCGTCGATCAGTCCCGCGGCGAGGCACTGGTTGATGGTGGTGGCGCCGCCACCAATGGCGACATCGCCATCGCCGGCCGCCGCGCGTGCCTGTGACAGGGCAGATTTGATGCCTTCGGTGACGAAGTGGAACGTGGTGCCGCCGGCCATCGGCTGCGGTTCGCGCGCATGGTGAGTGAGGACGAAGACAGGGCCGTGGAACGGCGGATCGTCGCCCCACCAACCGTTCCACTGCCGGTCCCACTCACCACGCACGGGGCCGAACATATTGCGCCCCATGATGAATGCTTTTGCGGCAATGATCTGGTCGATTTCCGCCCGGTTCTCGTCGGGAGTCTTGAACATCCAGGCGTGCAGTGCGTCGCCGGTGCCGTCGCCGCCGTCGTCACCGAACGGGCGTTGCTCGGTCTGGTTGAGCCCGGCCGAGAATCCGTCGGCCGTGACGGTGATGTCGCAGACCACCCTGCCCATACCTTCAGTCATTGCATCAGCATAGACAGCCACGGCACCGCGTCCAATGGCTCTGCTCATGAGAAGACCCTCACAGGCTTCTCATGGCTGTCTCAGGTCGGCGGATCACCATGAAAGGTATCGAAGGCGATGAAATCATCTGGGCCTTCTTCCGGCCCGGGCATCGGGACAGTCGGGACAGAAAATGCTGAAAGCTCTGGAAAGCACCCACCACAAAGCCGGGCCGGCGGCGTCATCCTTCCTCTTCGATCAGGTCGCGGCGCTGCTCTGTTACGACCCCGGCGTGCGGTCCGGCGAGCACGACGCCTCCAGCGCCATGGGTGCCGCCGCGGGCCGGGTCTGGTCAGTTCTTGGGGACCGCAGGCTCTTCGACAGGACCACGGTGGACGGTCTCCGGGCTGAGCTGGCATGGCTTTCCGAAGCCCTGGGTCCACTCAGCCACTCCGCACCGGTGCACGATCAGACCCGGTCCAACGTCCAGGGCCCAGCCCAGGGATCCGCGTACGAAGCGGCTTACGACAGGGCACTCGCCGCCCTCGAATCCGGCAGGTACTTCCGGCTGGTTGCCGATCTTCAAGAGTTCTGTTCCGCTCCCCCGGTCAGGAAGCCGCGGCGCAGGCACCTCTACGGCAGGCGCCTCTACCGGGGTTGACCCCGCGTCCGGCGAACCACGCGCGTCCGTCGAACCACCGGATCCCGGGCGCCAGGACGTATGATTTCTCCCCGGTGGGTTTCTCCTTCCCGGAATGGCCCGGAGCAGGGCCGGCCCCAAGGGAAGGAAACAAGTGATGGCAAAATGACCGCAAAGCTTCCGTCGAGCAATGTGACGGGGCGCGGCGACGTCCTGCTCCGCATCGGACGCTGGCTCGGTGATGAGTCCGGGGACCGCACCCGGCCGGTAATCCTGGCAGTGGTGTTGGTACTGGCAGCACTCGGCCTCATCGAGGTGGCGTCGGCGTCGTCGGTGGAGTCCGTGGCGGCCGGAAGGAACCCGTACGACCTTCCGCTCAAGCAGGCCATGTGGACGGCGGCCGGCATAGCCATCATGTTCGGCCTGGCACGCCTCCGGACCCGGCACATCCGCTGGCTCGCCTGGCCTCTGCTGGGGGCCGCCGTCGTATCCCTCGGCCTGGTGTTCACGCCCTTGGGCATGACCGTGAACGGCAACCGGAACTGGCTGGGCTTCGGCGGTTTTACGGTCCAGCCTTCCGAGTTCGCCAAGCTCGCGCTCATCGTCTGGGCAGCGGCCGTCCTGTCCCGCAAGCAGGCGATGCTTCACGAATCGAAGCACGCCATCGTCCCGCTGCTGCTGCCAACCGGAGCCATCATCATCGGGCTGGTCGCCCTGGGCCATGACCTGGGCACGGTCATGATCATCATGATGATCCTCGCCGCCACCATGTTTTACGGCGGCGTACGGATGAAAGTCTTCGGCGTCGCGGGCATCCTCGGCGCTCTGCTGGCCCTCATCCTGGCCGCCACCAGCGGCAACCGCGTATCCCGCATTTCGTCCTGGCTCGGCGCGGGTTCCGCGGACGATTCCCAGGGCGTCGGCTACCAGGCGCTGCACGGCCAGTACGCCCTGGCCTCCGGCGGCTGGTTCGGCGTCGGTCTGGGGCAGAGCCGGCAGAAATGGAACTGGATCCCGGAAGCCCACAACGACTTCATCTTCACAATCCTCGGCGAGGAACTCGGCCTGGCCGGAACTCTCCTGGTGCTCGTGCTGTTTACGGTCCTTGGCATCGCTGTTTTCAAGGTCATTGCCCGGACCCAGGACACGTTCGCCCGAATCGTCTCCTCCAGCGTGATCACCTGGATCATCGGACAGGCCGTCGTGAACATCGCCATGGTCACCGGCCTGCTTCCGGTCATTGGTGTGCCCCTGCCATTCATCTCCTACGGCGGCTCCGCGATGATCTCTTCCCTGGCCGGCGTCGGCATGATCCTGGCCGTCACCCGCCCTCAGCCTGTTCAGGCTGCCCGACCGAAGAGGCAGCGGCTGCCAGCGCCGGCGGGTCGGGTACGGTCCTAATCCTGTGCGGCCGCCGCGCTGGCCTTGGCCGCCGCGCTGGCCTTGGCGGCCGCAGCGGGGGCGGCGCTTGTGCCGTCCACGCCAGGCATCGCGACAACGGCAACCACGGTGAGTACAGCACTCACCAACACTGCCAGGAAGACGGCGGCCGACGCCGACACGATTGTCTGCGGATCGGCAACGCCGCCGGGGGCGCCGGCGTAAATCGCGTTGGCCACTGCCCCGAATACGGCGACGCCGATGGAGCTTCCGATCGAACGTGCAAAAAGATTGGTGCCGGTAACTACACCGCGCTCATTCCATTCGACGCTTGACTGGGCGGCAATGAGGCTCGGGGTCGCCACCAGCCCCAGGCCAAGTCCGACGACGAAGCAACCTGCCGCTGCCACCAAAATATTGGGTGCCGGGGCAGTTAGTGCCAGGACGGCTGTCCCGATGACCGTAACAGTGACGCCGATCAGGGCGGTCCTGCGGAATCCGATCCGCAGGTAGAACCGGCCCGCTTGGGACGCGCTGATCGGCCAGCCGATGGTCAACGCCGCCAAGGCGAGCCCGGCGAAAATCGGGGAGGTCCGGAGGGCTCCTTCGAGGAACGTTGGGACGTAGGAGGTCAGGCCAAGCATGACCGCGCCGACGCCGAATGAGATCATCGCTGTTGTCCCCAGCAGCCGCCGGGACACGACCCACGGCGGGAGGACCGGCTCCGCTGCCTTCCTCTCCACGAGCATGAACACGGCGAACAAGAGTGCTCCGACTGCAAAGACAGCGATGCTGACGGGAGAGTTCCAGGCCCATGCCTGGCCACCTTCGAGGGCTCCTAGGATGAGCAGGCTGAGCGACATTGTCAGCAGGCCGGCCCCCAGATAGTCGACTTTGTGCTTCGCGCGCTCCACTTCCTCGTGGAATGTCCGGATCAGCATCCACCCTGCCAGGAGGCACAGGGGTATGTTCACGAGGAAGATCCCGCGCCAGATGCCCAGTGAGGAGAACACACCCCCGAGCGTTGGGCCAACAACAGAGGAGACCGCCCACACGCTGGCGAGGTAGCCCTGCACCTTTGCCCGCTCGGTCAGCGTGTAGATATCGCCGGCGATGGTGATCGCCACGGGCTGGACAGCTCCCGCGCCCAGGCCCTGCAGCACCCGGAACGCGATGAGGGCCGGCATGCTCCAGGCCACTCCGCAGAGAATCGAACCGAGCAGGAAAAGCCCGATACCGCTGAGGATAATCGGTTTGCGGCCGACGACGTCGGAGAGTTTCGCGTAGACGGGCACCGAGACGGCCTGCGCCAACAGGTAGGCCGAAAAAAGCCACGGAAACGACGTGAAGCCGCCAACGTCGTCAACGATGGAAGGCACCGCCGTCGCCACGATCGTCGAATCGATCGCCACCAGACCCGTCGCCAGCATCAGCGCAATAAGGATGGGTCCCCGCCGCGAACGGAATCCGACTCCTTCGGCAGTCGTCGTCGTCATTAAATCTCATTCCCGTTGTCATCAAACGCAGGGTGTTAGCGCGCAACCCAGTTACGGCGCCAAGCCCCAGCCGATGTGCATAACGGTGCCAGCCGCCGAATTAGTCCCGCCTCCCCGGGCGACCGCCCCCACTTCCAGAGCAGGTGCCAAGGCGTCTCTTCCAGCGGAGTTGGGCCTTTAGCAAAACTTGGCCAAAACCTGTTGAAATCCGGCCCGTTGCCTGACCGGTTCTTGAGCCCGGCCCGGCAAAGTCGGTGATGGCAAAGCCAATGTACGGGGCGAACGAAGGGCAGGGCCATGAACGCCAAGACGGTACTTACCAGCCAGCATACCCACAGCCACTGGACCGCCGATGATGTGCGGGAAAAGCTTGGGCGAGAGCTGGAATCCGATCCGGGTCTGGCCGAATTCCTTGCCGTGGCCCCAAACATGGCGCGTGCCCTCAAAGCGGTCCTCAACCTGGACCTCGGTGAGCTGGCCGAACGGCTGGTTCGGGCGGAGATCAGCGATATTTTGCATTGAGCGGGACGCCAGGGCGGCGCAGGCGGCAGTTGACTGGTTCGGCGAGCTTGCCGGACGACGGCGGGAGGACCCTAAGCCGTCCGGCCCGCCGCCAGTCCCCGGCCATTGAGGCGCGTGCCAGGAAGAGCCTGAAGCGGCCGCTTGTTAGGCGTTGAAAATGACAAAGAACTTTCGGATCCGTTCCTGGATCTCCCAGGTTCCCTGCCACCCGATGGGGAAGAAGCCGGCAGTTCCGGCCTCCAGCGTGACCGGCTCCCCGCCGTCCTCGGTGACCACCATGCGTCCTTCAAGGACGTGAATGACCTCACCGCGCTCCAGGAACTCCCACCGCGAGAGGCCCGGTTCGGCTTCCCAGACCCCGGAGAGGATCCGGGAGTCGTCGCTGGTAAACGGGACTGAAATCCGGGTTGGAATCTCGTCGCCCAGCACCTCGGCCAAGGGAGGGCCGAGCAGGGATTCGTCTAGTTTCCCCTCGAAAAGTTCGGTGGGCTGGAAGGTTTTGCTCATTGGATCTGCCTTTCTGCTGTACTCGCCATGACGCATCCGGCGAGATGGTGGTGCCGTGGCCCTGGTCGGGCAGCGGCTGCATCTTCAGCCGCCATGGGTTCAGCAATGGCGGTCAGGTACGCTTCCCATCCCATGGGTGGGCCTGACTCCATCATTGTGTCGTTTAACGGCAGATAAAACACCTATTCCGGATGGTTTTAACTACTCTTTCGGGCTGGTCGGACTGGGCGGACTGGCAGGCCCTCGGTGGCGCTGCTGCAGGTGCGGGCGTCAGACGGCTTCGGCGGCCAGGCTAAGAAGATCCACGCCGTGCATGGCGTCCGCGGCCCGGACGAGTGCCAGGTGCGAGAAAGCCTGCGGGAAATTGCCGGCCATCCGGTCCTCCTTGGTGGCGTACTCTTCGCTTAGCAGGCCGAGTTCGTTGGAGAAACCCACCAGTTTGTCCATCAGATTCCGCGCCTCGAACCTGCGGCCCGTGCGCGCGTACTGCTCAACCAGCCAAAAGGAACATGCAAGGAAGGGGTGTTCCCCCGGGTCCAGCCCGTCGACGCCGGTTTCGGTGCGGTACCGCAACAACAGCCCGTCGTCGGTGAGGAGTTCCTCCTCCAGGCGCGCAACAGTTCCCAGCATGCGCTCGTCGTTATAAGGAAGAAAGCCGACCTGGGGCATGACGAGCAAGGCCGCGTCGGTCTGCCCGCCGCCGTAGGTCTGCGTGAAGGAGTTGAGGTCCGGGTCGAATCCCTCGCGCAGGATTTCCGTCCGCAGCTGCCCGCGCAGCTGTTCCCAGTGGTCAGCAGGTCCGTCCAGGCCATGGTTCCGGACTGCCCGTATGCCGCAGTCGAAGGCGGCCCACATCATCACCCGCGAGTGTGTAAAGAATTGCGGGTCACCACGCATTTCCCACAGGCCAAAGTCTTTGTCCCCGATGTGTTTCTCAACGTATCCGAGCAGGATCTGCTGCAGCGCCCACGAGAAATGGTCTTCCTTGCCGCCGGCCAGGCGGAGCCTTTCGAGCGCGACCATAACCTCACCCACGACGTCGGCCTGGAACTGGGCGACCGCAGCATTCCCAACGCGCACCGGACGTGAGTCCTGGTAACCGGGCAGATGGTCCAGCACGCTCTCCGGCAAGTCCCGTTCCCCGCCGATGCCATACATGATCTGCAGATCTTCCGGCTCGCCTGCGAGTGCCCGGAGCAGCCAGTTGCGCCACTGGAGAGCTTCGGTTTCATAGCCGTGGGTCAGCATGGATTCCAGCGTCAACGCAGCGTCGCGAAGCCAGCAATACCGGTAGTCCCAGTTGCGCGGGCCGCCGAACTCCTCCGGCAAGGAGGTCGTGGGCGCGGCAACGATGCCCCCGGTCTCATAATTCGTCAGCGCCCTCAGCACCAGCAGGGAACGCTTCACCGCGCCCCCGTAAGGACCGTCTGAACGGCAGTGACTGCCCCATCGCGTCCAATAATCGATGGATTGTTCGAGTGCGGCGTCCACGTCGACCGCCGGAGGGACAGGCCGGTGTGAAGGAAACCACGTCAGTTCAAAGTCGACCACCTCGCCCTCCGCCACATCGAATTCACCCGAGTGCCCGTGCGCGTGGGCCTCAGGCAGATGCGGCGCCCGCAGCGCAACGGCATCCGGGCCTGCCATGGCCAAAAGCACCATTCCGCCGGGAGCCGCACCGTCCTGGATCCGCCGGGACCAGGGCACCACGGTGCCGTACCGCGGGCGGATGATGAGTTCCTGGCACATCTGGACCCGCCCCTCCAGGCCGGTGACCCGGCGCAGAATCGACGAACCCGTATGCCCCACCGGCATGAAGTCCGTGACCTGGGCCTGTCCCGTGGGCGTCTTCCAGACTGTTTCCAACACGAATGTTGAATCGACATAATGCCGCTTCACCACCACAGCTTCGGACTGGCGAGGAGCCAGTAGCCAGCGGCCATGGCTCTCGACTCCAACCAGGGAACTAAACAGCGACGGCGAATCAAACCGCGGGAAGCAAAGCCAGTCAATGCTCCCGTTCCTGGAGATCAGGGGCCCGCTTTGGAGATCCGACAGCAGCGCGTAGTCCTCAATGGGAGCAGCCATGGCTTTACTAAAGCACAACTGGCTTGTCCCCGTCAGGCCGCGGAACAAAAAACCTCAGTGCTCTGCGAGCCGCTGGCCTGTGCCCTGATTGGCTACTGGATTTAGAGGACACCAGACGTGGACACGAGCTGCGCCCGGCCTTCTTCGAGCCGGTAAGCGACGCCGATCACGGCGGTGGAGTAATTGTCCACCGCCTCGTAAATCATCCGTGAACTGTCCAGCAGCCGACGCACGGTCTGTTTGGCGTGTTCCACGACCATCTCATTGACGTCCGTCTTGTGTTCACGCAGCGAACTCAGCACCGACGGTGTGATCCGTTCAACCAGGTCGCGGATGTGGCCCTGTGGCAGTTCTCCGGTTTCCACGGCAGCTTTCGCGGCCGTGACGGCGCCGCAGTTGTCGTGTCCGAGGACAACGATCAGCGGAACATGGAGGACCGATACGCCGTACTCGAGCGAGCCGAGAACGGCGTCATCAATAACATGCCCGGCGGTACGCACAACGAAAACGTCGCCAAGGCCGACGTCGAAAATGATCTCGGCAGCCAGACGGGAGTCCGCGCAGCCAAAGATGACTGCGAACGGGTTCTGGGTGTTCACCAATTCGCTGCGCCGCGAGGCGTTCTGGTTCGGGTGCTTCGAATCGCCCGAGACGAAACGACCGTTACCTTCGAGCAGGCGCTGCCATGCGTCGTACGGGCTGACTCTGTTGCTCACCCTGCTTACTGTACGGGCGTCCCAACCTACAAAGCCCCGGCCGGGACCTTCAAGACAATCTCGACGCCGGGATGCCCGTCATCTGATCACTGGTCAATTCTTCTCCTCGACGGGGACTGCCGTGGCCCGTTGGGTGACCGCCCAGCTGGCCAGGACTTTCAGCGCATCCTCCGACGGCGTCCCGGGATCGGCCGTGTACACGTTGATACGCAGCCCCGGATCAGCGGCGAGTTCCAGTGCTTCGAAGCTCAAATCCAGGTCCCCGACGATCGGGTGGTGGAGCCGTTTACGGCCGGTCCGGTGGTACTTCACGTCGTGCCTGGCCCACCGGGTGCGGAACTCCTCACTTCGCGTTGAGAGCTCACCGATCAGGTCCGTCAGGTCCTTGTCGTAGGGGTTTTTCCCGGCTGTGGACCTCAGGACAGCGACGATGTCGTCCGCGCTGCGTTCCCAGTCGGCAAAGAACTCCCGCGCTTTCGGGTTCAGGAACGTGAACCGTGCGCTGTTCGGCGGTGTGGTCTCTTCTGCCATCAGGTCAAGGTAAAGAGCGCTTCCGAGCTCATTGGAGGCAAGGACGTCCCCGCGGTCGTTGCGGACCCAGGCCGGGGCGGTGGTGATCGCGTCGATAACGCGCTGCACGCTCGGCCGCACCATCTGCGGGCTCCGCTTGCGCCGGGCGCGCGGGGAAACTGTGGCGGCACGGGCAAGGTCGAAAAGGTGGGCCGTTTCGGCGTCGTCGAGCTTCAACGCCCGGGAGAGTGCCTCGATGACGCTGTCCGAGGCGCCGGTGAGGTTTCCACGCTCCAGGCGTATGTAGTAGTCGATGCTCATCCCGGCGAGCATCGCGACTTCCTCGCGGCGCAGGCCGGTGACCCGGCGGTTGCCGCCATAGACGGGCAGGCCAGCCTCCTCGGGCGTGATCCTGGCCCGGCGGGAGGTCAGGAACTTCCGCACGTCGTCGCTATGTGTCATGGCACTAACGCTACGCGGCGGCTGGTGCCCGAGGGAGGCACTGGCGTTACTTGGAACAACAGGAACTCCCGGCCCCTAAGAAATCACGGTTGCATGGCGAGCATGAAACCTGCACCCACAACGGCTGCCCACCCGGCTGCGATCCTGGCAATCATCCTCGTCGGCTACTTCATGATTCTGCTGGACAACTCGGTCATCTTCACCGCACTGCCGAACCTGCAGGCCGAGCTGCAGCTGAGCACCGGCGAGCTCTCGTGGGTTCAGGACGCCTACACCCTGGTCTTCGGCGGCCTGCTTCTCCTGGGTGCACGGGCCGGGGACCTGCTGGGGCGCCGGCGGGTCTTCGTCTTCGGGCTGGTGGTGTTCTCCCTCGCGTCGCTGCTGATCGGCCTGGCACCGGCGGGATGGTGGGCGATCACCGGCCGCGCAGTACAGGGCATCGGAGCAGCAATCGTCGCACCCGCCTCGCTGTCATTGCTGACGGCGAGCTTCCCGGAGGGCGGTGAGCGCACCCGGGCCGTGGCGTTGTACGGTGCCACCGCAGGTATCGGAGCCAGCCTCGGGCTGGTCATCGGCGGTGCGCTTGCCCACTGGATCTCATGGCGCGCCGGGTTCTTCGTCAACGTGCCCATCGGCGCGGCGATGATCGCACTCGCTCCGCGGTTCCTGCCGGAAACCGGCCGCGCCCATGGCCGCTTCGATGTCTTCGGCGCGCTCACCGCCACGCTGGGCGTCGGCGCCCTCGTGTTCGGCATCATCAACACCGCCGACGCCGGCTGGGACTCGCCGGTCACCACCCTGGCCGTAAGTGCCGGCGTCGTACTCCTGATCGTGTTCGTGCTGATCGAACGCAAGGCCGCCCAACCGATCATGCCCTTGCGGCTCTTTGCGAGCCGCCGCCGCGCCGGTGCCTACGTTGCCCGCTTCCTGTATCTGGGCGCGATGATCGGGTTCTTCTTCTTTACAACCCAGTTCCTCCAGGAGGTGCTCGGTTTCGACCCGCTGCAGGCGGGTCTCGGGTTCCTGCCGATGACCGCGGTCAACTTCGCCGTCGCGATGAGCATCCCGCGACTGATCAGGCGGATGCCGGGCTCGGTGGCCCTATTGGCCGGGATTCTGACCACCCTCGCCGGGATGTTCTGGCTCAGCCGCGCCGGGGTGGACTCGTCGTATTGGACCGGTGTCGCCCTGCCAATGGTTCTCATCGGCGCAGGCCAGGGGTTGGCCTTCGCGCCACTGACCTCGTTCGGCATCATCGGTGCGCCCGCCTCAGACGCCGGCGCCGCATCGGGCCTGGTGAACACCTTCCACCAGGTGGGCACCTGCCTCGGTCTCGGCATCGCAGTCGCGGCAGCAGCCGCCGCCCACGCCGGCGGTTCCGCCGCGGCGCACCTCGCGGGGCAGGTCAGCGTCGCCCTCACGACGGGCAGCGTCCTGCTGCTCCTGAGCCTGGCCGTCACTGCCGCCCTCATACTGCCGGCAGATCTGGCCGCCCACCGGACCACAACACCTCGGACGCCCGTACCGGTCCCTCAGGCGGAGCCCGTCGGCTGAACCACCCATTCTCAAAAGGGGTACTGACGTGCCCTCCCTCAACCCCCGCCCACCTGAGCACATTGAAAGCTATGGACATCCACCGTGCCCTCGAGGCCGGAGTGACGACGTCTTTCTCGTCACGAAGTTCTTCATGCCCATGAGCGAGGACCCGAACCATCGCGCCGGTTCCCGCCGCTGGATCATCCGCGAGGTCGAAAACTCCCGCCGCCGCCGCCGTACTCGATCCTGGTCCGCGGCATCGAAGAAGACATGATCCCCACGGTGCAGCGCCACGGCATGGGCACCCTGACCTACAGCCCGCTGGGCGGCGGCTGGCTCTCCGGGCGCTGGCGGAAAGATTCGGCGTCCACACCCACGTCAAGCGCCCGCCCGGGCGCCCGCTTCGACATGACCAGCCCGGCCAACCAGCGCAAGCTCCACATCGTCGAGGAACTCGCCCAGCCCGCCGAGCAGGCAGGGCTGAGCCTCATCGAGCTGGCGATCGCGTTCGTCATCAACCACCCCGGGGTCACAGCGGCAGTAAACATGGATTGACCAGAACCGAAAACACGCCCTGTTGCACCGTAGCCCGGCAGGGTATGTTGCACGAATGGACGATACGTATCAGGTGATCGTGGTCGGCGGCGGGTTTGCCGGCATGACAGCAGCCGAGCAGCTGGGGCGCAAAGGCATCCGGGTACTCCTCATCGACGCGAACAACTACCACCAGTTCCAGCCTCTCCTCTACCAGGTGGCCGCTTCGCAGATCGGCGTATCCGCCGTGGCCCGGCCACTGCGTTCCGTGTTCCGCGGCACCAAAACTGTCCGGGTCCTCACTGCGGAGGTGACGGTGGTCGATTCCGCCACCCGTACCGTCACCACTGTCGACGGCTCCCGCTACCAGGCGAAGATCCTGGTAATTGCCGCAGGCGCGGTACCGAACTTCTTCAACACCCCCGGTGCCGAAGAACATGCCTACCCGCTGTACTCAGTGGCCGATGCCACCCGCCTGAGCACTGCCCTCACCGCGATCCTGGACCACGCAGACCGTGCGAAGTCCGGCCGGGCAGACGTGGTCGTGGTCGGTGGCGGCCCCACAGGAGTTGAGACCGCCGGCGCCCTCGCCGAGAACATCAAGTACCTGGTTCCGAAGTATTTTTCGCCCGAGCTGGCAGCCCGGTGCCGCGTGCATCTCGTGGATATGTTGCCGAACGTGCTCATGCCCTTCTCAGCCAAGTCGCAGGCCTACACCCGTGACCGGCTGATACAACTCGGGGTTCAGCTGCATATGGGCCAGGGCGTTACCGACGTCCGGGCCGACGGCGTGACGCTGGCGGACGGGACCATCATTCCGGCGCAGATCGTCGTGTGGGCCGGGGGCCTGAAAGCCGGAAAAATCATCGCAGAATCCGGCCTGCCGCAGGGGAAAGGCGGACGCATCGACGTGCTGCCGGACCTGACCGCGCCCGGCGCCGAAGGCGTCTACGTCCTGGGTGACTCGGCTAACATCACCGACGCCACCGGCGCCAAACTGCCGCAGCTCGGGTCTGTTGCTGAACAGTCCGGAAAATGGGCCGCCCGCAACATCCGCGCTGACCTTACCGGCGACACACGGCAGCCCTTCGCCTACTGGGACAAGGGGTATATGGCCATGGTCGGCCGTGGCGCCGCCGTCGCCGAACTCGGCCGCAAACGCATCCAGCTCCAGGGGCCACTGGCGTTCCTCTCCTGGCTCGGGGTTCACCTCGCGCTGCTTCCGGGCACCCAACAGAAGATCCGCGCCCTGTCCTCCTGGCTCACTGGATACGTCACGCACAGCCCGTCACACGTCGTCGTCGGCAGGCCCGACTAGCCTTGTTGGAAATATCAAACATTTCCAACATATAACGATATGTTTGAAATATTGAACAAACCAAGTTTTTGTCAATATGATCGATATATGGAACACGAGCAGACCCCCTTCTACCGTGCGGTGGACGCACCGTCCCTGGGCCGGGCTGTCAGCGACGCCCGTAAGGAGGCTGGCCTGACCCAGCAGGACCTGGCCGGGCGGCTCAAGGTGACGCGGGGAACCATCATCAGGCTGGAGCAGGGAGAAGCGGTGTCCGTCGTCGTCGCCATGCAGGCCATCAGGGTCCTGGGCCGCGACGTCGCCCTGGTGCCACGGTTCTCAAAGCTTCAGGTCCGCCCGTGACCGCCCGGAAGAGCCTTGATGTTTTCCTTCGCGGCCGGCGGATCGGCGAGCTGAAAGGCAGCGGGCTTCGACTGTCTTTCCAGTACGACCGGGCCACCCTGGCGGAGTATGGCTCCGGGTCGGTTCTGCTGTCCCTGTCCATGCCTGTAAGCCGGAACAGGCTCGACGGTCCGGAGGTCTACGACTTCTTCGACGGGCTCCTGCCTGAAGGCCAGGTGCGGTCCCACATCGCCAAGGAAAACCGGCTGTCCACTCCTGACGCCTTCGGGCTCCTGCGCGTCCTCGGCGCGGACTGTGCCGGCGCAGTTCAAATCCTGCCGCCCGGCGACTCCCCCGAGGTGCCGGGCGCCGCCATACCCATGGCTGAGCACGAGGTCACCACGGTCGTGGAGTCGCTCCCAACGTGGGACCTGCCCGACGACTTCCTGATCACCGCATCCCTGGGCGGGGTCCAGTCCAAGGTGCTGCTGACACGGCACGACGACGGCTGGGCATGGCCGGGCCGCGGAGCGGTGTCCACCCATATCATCAAGCCGGAACCCCTGGAATCAACCATCCCCGGCCTCCTCACCTCCGAGGACTGGGCACTGAAAACGGCGGCGGCTGCCGGCATACCCGCAGCCAAGACCCGCCTGCAGATGTTCGGCTCCCGCCAGGCCATCGTCGTGGACCGTTTCGACCGGGCGCCGGACGGAAACCGGCTGCACCAGGAAGACTTCACCCAGGCGCTGGCGCTGGCCAGTGAAGCCAAATACGAAGGCAGCTCGGCCCCGCCGTCGCGACTGACCCGCCTAGTCAATGCAGCTGCCCCGCACACGCGCGACGACGCAGGGTTCCGCAGGGACCTGCTCCGGGCCGTCACCTTCAACCTGGCCGTCGGCAACGGGGATGCCCACTCCAAAAACTACTCACTCATCCTGCGGGACGGCGGCGAGGTGCTGCTCGCTCCGCTCTATGATGTGGCCCCCACGCTGCTGCTCTATGCGCCGAGCAACAATGCCGGCCACGCCATCGCCGGGCAGATCCGGCTCGGCTACATCACACTGGACCACCTCGTGCGGGAAGGCGCAGCCTGGGGCATGGATAAGGACGACGCACGGCAGACCGCGGCGTCAGCGCTTGACGCAATTGCAGCAGCCGCCGCTGCGTCACAAGCCCCGGGACAGCTGGATTTCCTCCGTGAGCTGGTGCCTGCCCGCATCAGCGACCTGCTCAACGGGGGCACCGCCCGACGGGAGCTGCGCTAGGCAGCTCCCGCACCGGGACCGCGAAGAAGCCGCAGCCGGGTGGCACTCCGATGTGCGAAGCGAGCTCGATTTGCCGGCTCGTGCGCGGGCGGAAAAGAATTTTCTTCGGTCTGGCGGTAACTCCCGGGCGAGGTCCCGGAAACCTGGTCATTGAGCGGGCCGATCGGCCCGCCGTCACAGATACTGGGGGTACAGAAAATGAATTTCAATCGCGCCGGATTCCTGACAGCCGTCACAACGGCAGGTTTTGCCGCAAGCCTTGTGCTTGCCGGATGCGGGACACAGCCAGGAGGCGATCCTGCCGCCGGCTCCAACGCAACCGTGAATGGCAGGGCCGAATCCATGCCCAGGCTGGCCTTCCTATCATCGTCCACTGCAGCGCCGGCGGCCGGGGCCGCCAGTGAGGTGCCCGCGTCAGTGGTCCGCCCCGCATCGAAGAAGCATGCAGCTCCGGCCCTGAAGACCTTCACCTTCCCCGATGGACACGTCTCCTTCACCTATCCGGCGACATGGACGGTGCGAACCGTGGTCCCGCCCGCCGGCGTCCCGGGCGTTGAAGCGATCGTGACCGACGGTGCCGGCAACGATCTGCTCTCCGTGGGCAATGGCTTCACCGCCGGTTGCGCCGGCGGTCCAGTGTCGCGTCGGGTGCTCGACCAGGCGCCAGTTCCGGGAATGACTTCACCGGACGGTACGGCGCCGGCCTTCGGATTCGCCGCGGAAGGCTACGGAAGTGGCGGGGACGTTGTATACGTCATGGGGCTGACCGATCCGCGGTCCCTGGCGGAAGGCCAGGACGTCGCATCATGGTGCAATCTTGTGCCCACAGGTAACGGCGGCCTGAACACCCGGGTTCTCTTCAACGACCCTGGCTTCCAGAACAGGGGCGCGGCAAAAGCCTGGATGGCAACCGGCCAGTACGCCGAGCTCAAAGCGCTGCTGCTAAGCCTGGCGTACGCCTAAGAGGGCCTCGCCCCCCGTGCGGACATGCAATCAGCCGGGGCCTGCGGCGTTGACAACAGCACAGGCGTGCCGTTCGGTGCGGGTTCTCAACCGTGAGTTCCCGCCCGGGCGGCACGCTTGGCGTTTTTCGCGGCAGACGGGAGGCTGGTCGAGGCTGCCCACAGAACTCGATAGTCTAAAACTTATTGTTATCTGTTGGATATCGCGCGACGAGGAGCTGGCCGGACCCATGGCGAATGACGTGAGGGATGATGGTGGCTCCGTGTCCCTCCGTGCCCTGGAGATGGCAGCCCAGGTCCGGCCCCAGGGCCAAGACATCTCCGGCCGCGCCGAGCAGGTGACCCTGCAGCTTGAGAGCGCCATTGGGATGGGCCTGCTCAACCCGGGTGAGCGGCTCCCGCCGGAATCGGTCATGGCCGAACACCTCGGCGTCTCGCCCCTCACCCTTCGCCAATCCCTCGCCGTACTGCGGAGCAAGGGGCTCCTGGGCACCCGCAGGGGACGCGGCGGAGGAAGCTATGTGGCAGGCGTGCTCCCGGTGCGGGAAGCCGAGATCACCGAGCACCTCCGCCGGCACAAGAGCGACGACCTGCGTGACCTCATCGACCTCGCCGCCGCGACGGCCGGCTCGGCGGCACGGCTTGCATCCCGGCGCTCCGACGAGCAGGACGTGCGTCGCCTCCGGAAGCTCGCCCAGCGCTTCGCTTCGAGCTCGGAGCCGCACATGCTTCGCCAGGCGGACGCCCGCCTTCACATCGGGCTGGGGGTGGCGGCGCAGTCCCGCCGCCTGACCGCCCTTCTGATCCAGATCCACGCCGAGCTCTCCCCGCTGACATGGGGCCAGGCATGGCTGGACGCGCAATCCACCGCCGTGGCGGAACACGAGGCACTCCTCGAAGCCATCGAGCAGGGAGACCCAGGCGCGGCCGAGAACACCGCAATCACCCACTTCGAACGGGAAGGCGCCCTCATCATCAACCAGCGCTTGGCCATCCTCACCTCGGATCTGGCGGACCTGGCGGACCAGCGGTGAAGCCCATCGACGAGGTCCTGCAGTCAACCGCCCTGGCCCTGGGCCGGAGCCTCGAGCGCGTCTTCGCCGACCTGGCGGTGCTGGACAAGGCCACCACCGACATTCTTGCGGCGCCGGGGACGTCACGGACCAAACTCGAATCCCTGAGGCCCGTCGTTGAGGACATCGTCCTCAAGCACGGCGGCCTCGTGGACAGCGCCGGCGTCTCCGTTGCCCGCGGCCTCTTCAGCGACGCCGATGCGTGGCACCAGTGGTGGAGCCTCGTAGGGGGAAGGCTGGTGTTCATCCCCCACAACCTCAACCCCGCGTCCATCAATTACTACGACTACACCGAGATGACCTGGTACGAGCGGCCCCTCGCGTCCGGCCGGCCCGAACTCATTGGCCCGTACATTGATTTCGGCGGCGCCGACATGAAGATCGTCACCGCGTCACGGCCGGTGCTGCATGAACAGCGGACAGTGGCGGTGGCGGGGGCAGACCTTTCGATGGAGTCCATCGAGAGGACCTTCCTGCTCAACCTCGGCCGCCGGGACGAGCACGTCGCGCTGATCACGGAAACCGGCAAGGTGGTGGCGTCCAACAGCGCCCGGTTTGCCCCCGGCACGCGCTTCGAGGGTCCGCACGGCGGCCCCGGGTCAGTTCCCGTGCCGGTGGCGGATCTCTCCACTGCCCCGTGGCGGCTTATTGTTGCCGGCTAAACCCACCGCTGAAACGACCGCTGGCTGCCCTTGTTCGGACAGCCAGCGGTAATGGCGAGACAGTGGTGATAGCGGGCCGGCTACTTCACCTCAGGTCCGTGTGACGGGCGTCTTCAGCCCGGTCCTGTGCCTTGCCAGGCGACGGCTCACCATGCAGCGCGGCAGCGTGGTGGTGGCCGGGGTGGTGCTCTTCGTACTCGATCTCCAGCTCGTCCGCGGAGGTGAGCCCGCTGGGCAGGTCAACGGTGTGGCGGGGGCCGGTGTAGGTGTGCTTGACCCGGATCTCCCAGGCCAGCCAGAGAACCAACAGGGTTCCGCCCACCACCAGCGGCGTGTAGTTCACGAACTTCCAGTCGAACTCGAGGTTCCACGGGACACCGCCCGGGGAGCTCGGCAGGAGGGCGATTACCGTGGTCAGTGCAATCTCCAGCACTGCGATAATGCCGAGCCACTTGTAGTTGCGGCCCAGGTGCCAGGAGCCGCGCCGGAAGGCGGAGCCCTTGCGGAGGCGCTGGTAGATCGGAATGCCGAAGGCCAGGTACAGGCCAACGACGCCAATGGAGACCACCGCGTTGAAGGCCACGGGAACGGGGGCGCCGTTGATGTCCACCGGCACGAGGGCGGGCAGGGTCAGGATGATCGCCAGGACGGCAACCAGGGCCACGCTGTACAGCGGCACGCCGCTCTTGTTCAGGCGGGTCCAGAGGCGGGCGCCGGGTACAGCGCCGTCGCGGCTGAAGGCGAAGAGCATGCGGGTGGTGGAGGTCATGCAGGCCATGGCGCAGAAGCACTGTCCCACGGTGGAGATCACCAGCACGGTGCTCACCCACGGGCCGCTCAGCGCCTGGTTGAGCACGGTGACCACGCTGCCGCCGCTGGCGGTGACGGCGTCGGCGTCCTGGACGGCGAAGAGGATGCCCAGCAGCAGGATCCAGCCGCCGATGGCCGAGTAGAGGATGGCCTGCCAGATGCCGTTGGCGGCGGAGTTGGAGGCGCCCTTGGTCTCTTCGGACATGTGGCAAGAGGCGTCGTAGCCGGTGACGGTGAACTGCGGCAGGATCACGGCGAGCGGAAGCACGAGGAAGAGGAAGCCCATGCCGGTGGTGTCGCCGTCGAACCATCCGGAGTTGTTGATCCGCTGGGTGAACACGTCAGCCATGCTGGCGTGCCGTTCCGGCACGAATATGATGATGGCGATGATCGCCACGGTGCCGATGACGTGCCACCACACCGAGATGTTGTTGAAGATCGCCAGCAGGTGGCTGGAGAAGATCGAGAGCAGGGTGACCACCACCAGAACGCCGATGAAGATCAGGAACACGCGGGTCAGCGAGTACCCGTCGGCCCAGGCCGAGCTGAATGAGGACAGGGTCACATCGATGAACGTGGCGCAGCCGTACGAGACGGCAGCGACGATGGCCAGCAGGCCCAGGAAGTCCAGCCAGCCGGTGAAGTAGCTGGACCGGAGGCTGCCGAGCTTGGCCGCCCAGTAGTACATGCCGCCCGAGGTGGGCATCGCCGAGACGAGCTCCCCCATGCACAGGCCCACCACGAGGATGAGTGCGCACACCACCGGCCAGCCCCAGCTGATGGCCATGGGACCGCCGTTGTTCCAGCCGATGAAGAAGCTGATGAACGGGCCGCTGAGGATGGAGATGACGGAGAAGGAGATGGCGAAGTTGGAAAAGCCGGACCACGAACGCTTGAGTTCGGGCTTGTAGCCCATATCAGCGAGGATTTCGTCGTCGGACCTTTGTGAACCGGACCGCTGTGATTGGGTGACAGACATGGCAGGAAGTCCTTGGGTCTTGAGGGCCTGGAGCCGATGGTTTGGACGGGAGGGCGGGCGTCTACATTGACGTCAGTCCGCCGTCGATGGGAAGGAGCTGCCCGGTGATGTACCGGGCCCAGTCCGAGGCGAGGAATACCACCGCGGGGGCGATGTCCTCCGGTGTCCCCTGGCGCCCCAAGGGTACCTGCGTTCCGACGAGCTGACCGAGTTCCTCGGTATCGAGGTGGCCGAGCACGGGGTCGTTGAAGCCTGTTTCAATCCATCCCGGGCACACGCCGTTGACGCGGATGCCATCCTTGGCGTACTCAATCGCCAGCTGCCGGGTAAGGTTCACCAGCGCGCCCTTGGAGGTGTTGTAGGCAACGAGGTCCGGCTCCCCGATGAGGCCGGAAACGGACGCCGTGATGACGATCGCGCCCGACTTCTGCCTGATCATCTGCGGGAGTACCGCCCGCACCGTCAGGAACGTGCCGCGCACGTTGACCGTGAAGGTCCTGTCCCACTCATCCAGGGTCTGCGTCAGGGCGGTTCCCGCCATGAGCACGCCGGCGTTTGCGTGGACAACGTCCAGCCGGCCGTGCGTCCGGACAATGTCATCGACGACGGCGGCCATCGCCTTTTCGTCGGTGACGTCGGCAACTGCGGCCACACCTTTATGGCCCGCGTCTTTGATGAGCTGCTCAGTTTCAGCGGCGCGTGCGAAGTCCATGTCGGAGGCCACCACCAGGGCGCCGGCCTCCGCCAGCGCCAAGGCGCTGGCGCGGCCGATTCCGTGGCCGGCTCCAGTCACCAGGGCCACCTGGCCGGTCAGGGTCAGGGCATTCATCATGTACCTCCATGGGGTTCTGGGTGGGGGGGCTGACGCATCGGGGTGATGCTGGTCACGCCGGGCGATTTCCTCTACTGTAAGGGGGCTCACCCATTGGGGCAATAGATTTTAGTTTTAAAGGTTTTTATCTGCTTCCCCCGCAACTTCGGCATCGCGGACTATAAAACATATATTCCTAAAGTATTGCTCTAATACCGGTTTCTGTGATCTACTTCATGCATCTCAAGCGCATCTCAAGCGAGGCACGACTGAAGCAGCCGCAGCAGTCGAGCTTGCCGAGGGTGCCGCTGCTGCAAGGCGATTCCGCTTTGGCTCAGCGGCAAGCGCACAGAGGTGTGCCGTGCTGCGTACCCAAGCAGCGGTGAGCGCACTGATATATCTGTTGACTGCGGTTTCGTCGACGTGCCTGTATTTGTAAACGTTGTGGCGCAGATCTCATGCACATCTCAGGCTTGATGCGTCCGCTATCTCAAGGAACAAAGGATGAGCTTCAGTTTTGGCACAAAAGCTTCCCCGATCGCTCTCTCTGGTGAGGTTGTGGTCTCCGGGCTCGGCAAGAGTTATGGAGCAGCCCGTGTGTTGTCGGACGTGGATCTGGTGATGAGCGAGGGCGAGGTGGTCTCGATCATCGGCCCGTCGGGGGCGGGCAAGAGCACGTTCCTGCGCTGCCTGAACTACCTGGAAACGCCCACCGAGGGCACGATCGAAATCGGCGGAGCCCGCGTTGTTGCCGGCGGGAAGCTACCGGACAAGGCGAGCCTGGACCACCTCCGGCGCGTGACCGGAATGGTCTTCCAAAGCTTCAACCTCTTCCCCCACCTGACCGTCATGGAAAACATCACCCTGCCCCAGCGCAAGGTGCTCGGCGCCAGCAAGGAACAGGCCCAGGAAACCGCAGAAAAACTGCTCAAGCGCGTCGGCCTTCCGGACAAGGCCACGGCCTATCCCGCCCGCCTCTCCGGAGGCCAACAGCAGCGCATCGCCATCGCCCGCGCCCTCGCACTGTCCCCGAAGGTCATGCTCTTCGACGAGCCCACCTCAGCCCTCGACCCCGAGATCGGCCTGGAGGTCCTCGCCGTCATGCGCGACCTCGCCGACGAGGGCATGACCATGCTCGTGGTCACCCACGAAATGCACTTCGCCCGCGACGTCTCGAACCGCATCATGGTCATGGGCAACGGCGGCGTACTCGAGATCGGCCCGAGCGAGCAGGTCATGTCGGACCCGCACAACGAACGCACCCGGCAGTTCCTCAAAGCCGTCCTGGACCGGTGACGCAATGATCACCCAACTGTTGTCCTCGATCGCCCAAGGCGTCGGACTCACCCTCTACGTCACCGGCGCATCCCTGGTGATCGGCGGCATCATCGGCCTGGTCCTCGTCGGAGCCGCCCGCTCCCCCATCGCGATCATCCGCACCATCGCCACCCTCTACATCAACATCGTCCGGGTCATCCCGCCCATCACCTGGCTGTTCCTGATCTACTTCGGCCTGCCCCAGTACTCGCTGCGCCTGACCACCATCCAGGCCGCGATCATCGGATTCTCCATCATCGCCTCCGCCTTCATGGCCGAAATCTACCGCTCCGGCCTGCTCAGCATCCCCGACGGGCAACGCGAAGCCGCCCACGCCCTCGGACTCAGCACCGTCACCACCATCGGACACATCATCACCCCGCAGGCGTTCCGCGTCGCACTGCCCGCCATCGCCACCTACGGCATCGGACTCCTCAAAGACTCCGCCCTGGCCTCCACCATCGGGGTACGGGAAATCACCTACTACGCCCAGCAGGGCGCGAAGCAGACCCACCAGGGCCTTCTCGCGTTCATCATTGCCGGGGTGCTCTACATCATCATCAGCCTCATCGTCGCCCTCGTCTCCCGCCGGGTCGACCTCACCCTGCGCCGGAAGATCGGAGTCGCGTGATGGACATGCTCACCCAATGGCTCGGCTGGCTGCCAGCCCTCGCCCCGGGACTCGTGGTCAGCCTCCAGCTCACCGGACTCTCACTGCTCTTCGGCTTCCCGCTCGGCCTGCTGTTCGCCGTCATGGCAGCGGCGAAACCCGCACCCCTGCAGTGGATCTCGTTCCTGTTCGTGGAGATCGGGCGGGGCCTGCCCGCCCTGGTGCTCCTGTACCTGCTCTACTTCAGTCTCCCCGACGCCGGGATCACCCTGACCTCACTGACCACGGCGATCATCGCCCTGACCTGGAACACCGGCGCCTACGCCTCAGAATACTTCCGCGCAGGGATCGCCTCGGTACCCCTGGGACAGAAAGAAGCCGCACTCACCTCCGGGCTCCGCGGCTGGACCGGGTTCCGGCTCATCATCCTGCCCCAGGCGCTCCGGATCTCCACACCGCCCCTGGCCGGGCTCGCCGTCCTCGTCTTCCAAGGCAGCGCACTCGCCTTCGTGATCTCAGTGCCGGAACTGATGTCCAAGGGCTTCGAAATCGCCTCCATCACCTTCGAATACCTCAGCGTCTACCTCCTCACCGCCGTGATCTACGGCTCCGTCACCCTCGTCTTCCTCGGCCTCGTCCGGCTGCTGGAACACCGCCTCGGCCGGCACCTGCAACGCACGTGAACCCCCAATCCACCCACCCCGCTCCACTCCTCCCGGGCACTCCGCCCAACCACCTCAGCAAAGAAAGAAAAACCATGTCACGTACTCCCCGTACCCTCGCGCGCGCACTTTCCGCCGGCAGCGCCGCCGGCCTGCTCGCCATCTCCCTCACCGCCTGCGGCGGCAGCGACACCAGCAGCGTCGCATCCGACTGCAAGCCGGCCCACGCCGGCCTCAAAACCCTCAACCAGGGCGAGCTCACCGTCGCCAGCTACGACTATGCACCCGCCACGATCCTTAACGGCGAGAACGTAACCGGCATGGAGGGTGACCTGATCAACGAGATCGCCAAACTCGAATGCCTCAAAGTCACCGTGAGCACTTCGGGCGGCGCAGGAGCGGTCATCCCGTCCGTGCAGTCCAAGCGCGTCGACATCGGCTCGGGCAACTGGCTCCGCACCAAGGAACGGACCAAGATCGTCTACATGAGCACACCGCTGTGGAGTGATCCCCAGGCGATCGTCTCCACCAAGGGCCTGACCAGCAACGACCTCGAGGGTAAAAAGGTTGGCTCGGTCGCCGGCAACCTCTGGAACGACAGCATGCAGAAGTGGCTTGGAGACAACTTCAAGATCTACCAGGACGACGAGTCCATCTACGCAGACCTCAAAGCCGGCCGCATCGACGCGCTCGTGGCATCCTCCGCATCCGCCAACTACCGGTTCAAGGACGCCCCCATCGAGGGCGCCAAGGTGATCGACGTCAAGCCGAACCCGCGCGTCCCTCAGTTCGCTGCGGTGGGCCAGGTCATGTTGCCGTCCAGCCTCGACAACGACACGCTCGGCAAGGCGCTGGACGAGGACATTAAGAAGCTGCGCGAAGACGGCACCATCAAGAAGCTGCTCGGGAAGTACGGGATCGACGCAGCAGTCGGAGAGCCGGGCGCACCCAGCGAACTCTGACGGGAGCGTCGTTCTACATCACGGCGGCGCTGGATGTCCTATCCGGCGCCGCCCTGATGACGGTCCAAAGGCGCCGAAACGGTGCCCTAGATTTTTTTCGGGTATTAAAGCAAGCGAGGGAGCATGCACATGAGCGGCATCGTTGTTGTAGGGGTCGATGGCAGTGATACGGCGAGAAAGGCTGCGGAGGCCGCGAGAGACCTCGCCACAGCACTGGGCGCGACCCTCCATGTGGTGTCAGCCTTCGACAGTGACCGCACCGACGTCTTCGGCACCGGCAGCAGCAAATGGCTCGTTTCGGACGCCGACAAGGCCGAACACGTTGCCAGGACCGTAGCCGACACCCTGGGCGGGGACATCAGGACCACCTACGCTGCGGCCCCCGGCAGGCCGGCAGATGCCCTCATCAGGGAAGCGCTGAGCAAAGAGGCCCGCCTCATTGTGGTGGGCAACCGCAGGATGCGGGGCATCGGCCGCGTCCTGGGCAGCGTGGCCAACAGTGTCGCTCACAACGCACCCTGCGACGTCTACATAGCCAACACCTACGACGACTAGACACTTACCCGCGGCGAAGAGAGACAAGGGCCGCGGAATCCGAAAAAAAGATTTTCCACTTAGGAGCCCAAATTGCACGACGTGATAATTGTTGGCGGCGGTGCCGCGGGACTTGGCACTGCGTACTTTCTGCGCGACTCAGGGCTGGACGTCCTCATCCTGGAGTCCGGCCATGACATCGGTGGCCGGTCGCACACAGTGCAGCTTGCCGGAACGTCGGCCAATTCCGGCGCCATGTTCGTTTACAAGGGAACAAAGTCAGAGGAGCTCGTCAACGAGCTGGGGATCCAGACCGTCCCCTTCCTCCCGGAAACGTATGGCATCCATGTCAACGGCAGGACCGTGGTGGCAGAAACCAACGAGGATGTTGTGGCCGGGCTCAATCTCACCGAGACCGAGAAGACCGAGCTGATCAAGTTCATTGATACCTCCCTCTCGGAATACCAGGACTATGTCGATGACAGGACTTCAGCCGGAGAACTCGACCGGCTTTCCGGTGAGACAGTCGCTGAACGGATCGCAGGCCTCCAGCCCGCTGTCCGGGACATCGTTGCCACCGCTATCCGTGGGGGCGCCGTGGGCGACCCGGCCAATCTCTCAGCGAAGTACGCCCTCCGCTATTTCGCCAGCTACCTGGCCCGGGAGAAGAACAACCGCCTCTTCGCCTTGGACGGCATGCAGGCCATTCCGCGAGCCATTCTGGAGCGCCTGCCGGAGCACACTGTCCGCTACAACACCCAAGTAACGGACGTGGCCCTGCTCGAGGAGGAAGGCGTCTACGAAGTTTCGGTGACGGGCGAGGACCGTGAAGAGAAGCTGACTGCCAGGCATGTGGTGCTGGCCGTTCCCGCACCTGTCGTTCCGGACGTCGTCAGGAACCTGCCCGGCTGGAAGACGTCGGCGCTCAACAGGGTCGCCAGCCCTGGCAGTACCACGCTGAACATCGTTGCGGACATTGAAGGGCTCCCGGAGTTCAAGGACTGGGCCTTCATCGTGACGGTCGGCATGCCCTTCGACGCCATCATCAACCCTGTCCCCGGAGGAACCGAATACACTTCCCACGCGAACATTCTCCAACTGACCTGCTACGGAAATTCCTCGGGCTATCTGCCCGGGTTTGGCGACGACGAAGACAGAATCGGCGAGTGGATGGAAGACGTGTTCACCGTGGCCCCGCAGCTGCGGGGCCGGATCCTCGGTGTCCACGCACAGACCTGGCAGCATTGTTTCGCGTTGCTCAGCCCGGAACGCGCAGGCGCCCTTCCTGAGCTTCAGCGTTCCGTCGGATCGCTGCATTTCGCGGGCGACTATACGTCGGAGACGGCCGGTACCCACGGGGCTTACACAGAAGCGGAACGGGTTGCTTCCCTGATTCGGGCCTCCCTGAAACCAACAGGCTAGCGGCGCCACAGCGGCATGGGCCCTCATCCGGGTCCATGCCGCTGATTTTGGCTTCGCGAGCCTGATTTTGCTTCCAGGCCGCGGCCAACAGCCGCCTCCAGGAAATCCTCATTCAATATGACAACCTCGCCCCTCGCATTTGGTGCTACCTCCTGGACAAACTCCCCTCTGTAGCCGGCCATACCAGGGAGAATTCCGTTCTTCTCAGGGCAATCGCTGATCAGGGCAATCGCTGACGGTGACGCGGACCTCGCTGCCTCACTTGCCGGGGAAAGCATTGCGGAATTCGAAACGATAGTCCGGAAGGTCCTTTAGGCCGTCGTTTCAACCCTCAGCTCCTGCAGCAAAGACGCGGCGGCTGCCCGGGACGATTCGGGATTCTGGCCTGTGATGAGCAGTCCGTCCTGGACCACGTGGGAAGCCCAACCCGGTCCACGCGTGAAGAACCCGCCCTTGGCCGTGAGCTCATCCTCCACCAGGAAGGGCACCACTTCTGTGAGTCCAATGGCTTCCTCCTCGGAGTTGGTGAACCCGGTGCCTTTCCTGCCGTGAACCAGTGGACGTCCGTCCTGGCCCGTGACGTGCCGCAGGGCTCCGGGCGCATGGCAAATGAGCGCCACGGGTTTGTCGGAGCGGGCAAAACTCTGAATCAAGGCGATGGAGGTTTGGTCCTCCGCCAGGTCCCGCCTTCTGACGAAAGGAACACCATGGCTCACACCATCATCGCCACCTGGACTACGATGCCCGGAGAGGGCGAGCACATCGCAGATGTCCTCTGGGAGCTGGGCCCGGGAATCAGGGCCGGACCGAAGAACCTCATGTTCCATGCCCAGCGGAGCCTGGACGATCCGGACACCTTCGTGATGTACGAGAAATACACCGATGCGACCCGCCCGCCCAACTGACTCGCAGTTGTTGTCCTTTTGACGCGTGAAAACGACAACAACTGCGAGTCAGTTGGGCTGGTTCCCATTCAGGCGACGTTCCAGGGGTGGTTCAGCGCAGCTTGCTGAAGAACTCCCGGATGTCGTCGACGAGCAGGCCGGGGGCCTCCATGGCGGCAAAGTGACCGCCGCGGCTGAATTCGGACCAGTGCACCACAGTGTGTTCGAGCTCGAGGGTGCGCCGGATGGACACGTCCATGGGGAAGACCGCGACCCCGGTCGGCACCGTGGAACGTTCACTCGCGCCCCAGGCTCCGGCGTGCGCGGTCTCGTAGTAGCTGTTGGCCGAGGACCCGGCGGTGCCGGTCAGCCAGTAGAGCATCACGTTCGTGAGCAACAGATCCCGGTCCACCGCGTCCTCGGGCAGTTCGGCGGCCGGATCGGTCCACTCCTTGAACTTCTCCACGATCCAGGCCAACTGCCCCACCGGGGAGTCGTGCAGCCCGTGCGCCAGGGTCTGCGGCCGGGTGATCTGGATCATCATGTAGCCGGACTGCTCGGTCTTCAGGTACTGCAGGTGATCCAGCCGCCCCCGCTCGGCCCCGGTCAGCTCTCCGGCCTCGGCCGGGTTGACCTCGGTGAACGCGGAGAGCCCGTTCGCGTGCACGCCGACCACCTTGTCCGGGTTGAGCCGGCCGAGCCCCGGCGAGATGACCGCGCCGGTGTCCCCGCCCTGCGCGCCGTAGCGGCTGTAGCCGAGGCGGTCCATCAGCTCAGCGAAGGCCCGGGTCACCCGGTTGGTGTCCCAGCCAGTCTCGCCGGTGGGTCCGGAGAATCCGCTGCCGGGGATCGACGGGATCACCAGGTGGAACGCGTCCGCCGGGTCTCCGCCATGTGCCCTGGGGTCTGTCAGCGGGCCGATGACGTTCAGAAACTCTACAATCGAGCCGGGCCAGCCGTGGGCCAGGATCAGCGGTAGGGCGCCTGGCTCGGGCGAGAGGACGTGCAGGAAGTGGATGTTCTGCCCGTCGATCTCGGTGGTGAACTGCGGGTACTTGTTCAGCTCCCGCTCGTAGAAGCGCCAGTCGTAGCCGTCGCGCCAGTACTCGGCCAGTTCCTTGAGGTAGCCCACCGGCACCCCGCGGCTCCAGCCGGCACCGGGCAGGTCCGCAGCCCACCGGGTTCTGGCGAGCCGGTCGCGCAGGTCGTCCAGGTCAGGCTGGGGAATGTCGATGGTGAAGGGCCGGATCTCTGTGTTGTTCTCCATACCAATAACTCTAGGAACCGGTTAGGTCAGATCCGGTCCTAGGACTGTGGCAGACTTCAGATCATGTGGGAAACCTCGGCACGGCTGCTGCGACTGCTCTCCCTCCTGCAAACCCGACGCGACTGGTCCGGCACCGAACTGGCCGAGCGACTGGAGATCACTCCACGCACGGTCCGCCGCGACATCGACCGGCTTCGCGGCCTCGGTTACCCCGTCATGGCCACCGCCGGCACCGCCGGTTACCGGCTGGGTGCCGGTGCGGACCTGCCGCCGCTGCTGCTCGACGACGACGAAGCCGTCGCGGTCGCGATGGGCCTGCGCACGGCCGCCGGCGGTTCGATCACCGGCATCGAGGAGACCTCAGTGCGGGCGCTGGCCAAGCTCGAACAGGTGCTTCCGTCCCGGCTGCGCCACAGGATCAACGCCCTGCAGTCGATGGTGGTGCCGATGGCCAACTCCGGCCCCACCGTCGACCCGGGCACCCTCACCGCCATCGCCGCCGCCTGCCGCGACTCGCTGCGCCTTCGCTTCGACTACCGCACCCACGACGGAACCAGCAGCATCCGCACTACCGAGCCGCACCGGGTGGTGCACGCAGGCCGGCGCTGGTACCTCATCGGCTGGGACGTCGACCGCCAGGACTGGCGCACCTACCGCGTGGACCGCCTCGATCCGCGCACGCCCGCTGGCCCCCGGTTCACGCCGCGCACCCCGCCTGACCCGGATATCAGCACCTATACCTCGCGGGAGATCTCCACGTCCGCCTACCGCTACCAGGCCCGGTTCACCCTGTATGTCAGCGCCGAGACCGCGGCGGAGCGGATTGCCCCCACCACGGGAGCGCTGGAGCCGATCGACGAGCACAGCTGCACCCTGCGGGCCGGGTCCAACTCGCCGGATGAGTTGGCCATCTACGTGGCATCCAAAGGGTTCGACTTCCAGGTGCACGAACCGCCGGAGCTCGTGGCGCACATCAGGTCGCTGGCAGCCCGGCTCGCCAGCGCGACCGACTAATACCCCGGCCCGGCAGGGGGCATGCGTCTCGCGGGCAACGTTCGGCAGGCCACCCACAGGTTCCATGGGAACCCAAGGTGACCCGCCGCCGTCGTACCTCTAAAAACGTCAGTCGTTGATCAGCTCAGCGGCAGCGCCCACGGGCGCCACGGCGTCGCGGACCTTCTTGCCACGGGCATATCCCACGAGTCCCAAGGCCAGGATGCACCCGAGTGTGCCGAGTGCGAAGGCCTCGAAGGTGAACTGCGGGACGCCCCAGGTTGCCTCGAAGTCGTACTCCAGGCCGAAGAGGACCTCGAGTGTTCCGGGGAAGATCGCCACCCACGAGCCGATCAGGATCCAGGCAAAGCAAATGGCACCCAGAATGCGGAAACCGGCGTCCGGGACGGGAACCTTGAAGGGCCTGTCGGCGAGGGGGTATTTGCTCCGCAGCCGGACCGCGGCTGGGACAGCAAAGAGGTAGCTGAGCAGGAACGTTGAGATGGCGATGGACAGGACCACGCCGAACAGTGCGCTGCTGGTTCCGCTGAGCTGCATGGCCGCGAGCATGAACAACGTGGCCACCACCCCGGAGAGCGTGTTGACCCGGATCGGGGTACCCAGCCTGGGGTGAAAGCGGCCGAAGAAGCCTCCGAAGAAGGAGCCGTCGGCGGCTGCCATGGCTTGCATGCGGTCGCTGATGATCATCCATGCTGCGCCCTGTGACACCAGGACGAAGCAGAAGATCACCGCCGAAATGGCCAGCATGACCTCAGCGGCCGGGCCGAACACCGTGTAGACGGTGGCCACTGCGCCGAACAGGCCGCCGATGCCCGTGATCCTGTCGAGCGGCACCACCAGGAGAATGGCCAGGATCGGCAGGAGGTAGCTCGCGGCGGCGATCATCGAGGAGCGGGCCACCGAGACGGGAACATCCTTGGCCGGGTTCTTCATCTCCCCCGCGGCGCTGTTGCCGGACTCGAAGCCAAGGAACGAGAACAGCAGCAGCGGGGTGACGCCGAGGAAGCCGGCCAGGGTGGGCGAAAAGAAGCCGAGGTCCAGTCCGTTGAAACCGTGCTGCAGCCCGTAGACCATGGTGACGATAATGAAGAAGGTCAGGAACGCGACCTTGAGGATGGCTCCGAGCGAGGGCAGCCATTTACCGTGCTTCAGGCTGACGATGGCTGAGGTCACCGTAATCCAGATGAAGGCCAGCTTGAACATGTAGTCGCTGACGCTGCCGGCCTCCACATGGCCCACGTATTCGGACCATGTTTCCACTGCCACGAACGCCATGGCGCCGCCCACCCAGACAGGCTGCGTTACCCAGGTGAAAAGGGACGTGATAGCTGCGACAACCCGGCCGAAGGCCATCCTGGTCCAGACGTACACGCCACCTTCTTCGGTGAACGCGCCGCCGGTCTCCGCGAAGATGAGGCCATAAGGAACCATGAAAGTGATGGCCAGGATGAGGGTCCAGGTGAAGGTTTCCCCGCCAAACCCGGAGACCTGGCCGAGGACCTCCACCGAGATGACGGCCGCCACCACCAGCAACAGGATGTCGAAGCGGCCGAGGGATTTCTGCAGATGCTGGCTTTGCTCTTGGGCAAGGCGCGTTGAGGCTATTGGCTGATCCATGATCGGTCCTTTGCTACTGCTTAAGTTTGCTACTGCGCGAGAAGGGTGGGAAGGGCGCCGTCGTGGAGGCGGCTGTAGACAGCGCGGCCTTCGGCGGACCCTTGTTCGATCGATTTCATGGCGGTGTCCTTCCTCAGCCGAACTGGATCCACGTGGTCTTCGGCGCCGTGTAGTTATCGAAGGCGTGCAGGGACAGGTCGCGGCCGAATCCGGACTGTTTGAAGCCCCCGAACGGCGTGGTGTTGCCCAGTGCGTCCACGGTGTTCACGGAGACTGTTCCAGCGAGCAGCTCCCCCGCCACCCGGTGGGCCCGGGACAGGTTCGAGGTCCACAGGGATGCCGCCAATCCATAGTCTGTGGCGTTCGCCAGCCGCACCGCTTCGTCCTCCGTGTCGAAGGCGTGCAACACGGCCACGGGCCCGAAGATCTCCTCGCGGTGGACATCGTGCCCGGCCCCCAGACCGCCCAACAGGGTGGGCTCCAGGTAGGCATCAGAGCCCCGGATCTCACGCCGCTCACCGCCGAAAAGCACTTCACCCTCGGTGCGGCCGCGCACGATCCAGCGTTCGACGTCGTCAGTGTGGGCACTGCTGATCAGCGCACCGTTTCCTGCCAGGCCGGCGAGCGGATCTTCCGGCCGATAGGCGGCCGCGGCGGCAGCCAGCAACGCAGCGAACTCGTCATGGACACCCCGCTGGACCAGGATGCGCGAATTGGCGGAGCAGACCTGGCCCTGGTTGTAGAAGGCACTGAAGGCTGCCCTCGCCGCGGCAGTGGCGAGGTCGGCCGTGTCAGCAAAGACGATGTTGGAACTCTTGCCGCCGGCTTCGAGGCTGAGCCTCTTGAGGTTGCTGCGGCCGGAGGCCTCCAGCAGGGTTCGGGAGACGGCGGTGGAGCCGGTGAACGCCAAGGCGTCGACGTCCATATGCTGCGCCAGGGCCGCGCCCACTTCCCGGCCCGTGCCGGTGACGATGTTCAGGACCCCGTCCGGCAGCCCGGCTTCAGCGGCCAATTCGGCAAGGCGCAACACGCTCAGGGACGTCTGCTCGGCCGGCTTGAGCACCAGCGTATTTCCGGAGGCGAGCGCCGGAGCCAGCTTCCAGACCGCGATTTCGAGCGGGAAGTTCCACGGCACAATGGCGGCCACCACTCCCAAGGGCTCGCGCGTCACCAGCGCGGTGGCCCCGGGCGGGACGGCAGGCAGTTCCCCGCTTTGCTTGTCCGCCGCCTCGGCGTACCAGCGCAGCGTGGAAATGGCACCGGGGACATCCACGGTGGTGGTTTGCAGGATTGGCTTCCCGCTGTCCAATGTCTCCAGGAGTGCCAGTTCGTCGGCATGCTTCTCCATCAGGGCGGCCAGGGCCAGCAGCAGGCCCTTCCTCTTTTCGGCCCCCAGGCGGGACCACGCCGGGAAGGCGCGCCGGGCCGCGGCCACCGCGCGATCGACGTCGGCGGGGCCGCCGGCAGCCAACTCAGCGAGGACGCGGCCATCTATGGGGCTGGTGATGGGCCGGGAATGTGGTTCGCCCGCGGATGCGCGGCGGCCGTCGATGAAGGCCCTGCCGTCGATTGCCAGGGCGTTAGCCCGGCCGTGCCAGTCAAGGGAAAGCGTGGCGGAAGTGCTGTTCATAATGGCTCCTGGGGTTGGTTTTTCGGGGGCGGTTCAGTGCGTGGTTGTTAGTGTTCGACGGCGGCACGGACTGCGGTGCCGACAGTTCCGGGCGGCTTGCCCCGGGTCAGGCGGAGGGCCGCTGAAGCACTCATGAGGCACAGCAGTTCAACGGCAATGAGGGTCAGCATGGCCCGCTCATGGCCAGGCGATGATGCGGGGCCGCCATTGCCGTGATGGCCCGCGGCGCCGGGCGCCACCATCAGGACCAGATGGATGAGGATCATGCCGGCACTCATCGCCAACAGATGCCCGGCAGCACGCCCGGCGCAGAGCCGCCCGCCCACCAGCGGTGCGGCGCAGGCCAGGCAGGCGGCACCCATGGCAGCCATCCACCAGGCCATCGCTCCCGCCGCACCGCTGGCGGCCGCCAGCACATGGGCGGCGGCACTCCCCGCTGCAGCGGTACCGACTATGCCGGCTGGAATGAGGGCGCCCGGGAAGGGTGCAAGGGGTGAACAGGTTCGCTGGTCCATGGTTCTCCTGGCTCCCCGGCGTGCTGTGGGTCCGTGTTGGTCCGTGCTGTGGAGGCAGGGACTTTACGCCGGGCTTGTGAAGTGGCTAACATCAAAGCGTTGGTTGAACAGTTGTACCATCAAAAATCGACTTCAGGAAGTGCCATGACCCTTCAGACCACCCCCTTGGCCCCGCCGCTGCAGGCCCCGTTGGCGCAGCACCCGCTGGAGCAGCTCTCGGCCCGGGAAATCCACGAGGCCCGCCGGATCTTGGCGGCGGCCGGTCTCGTGGCCGACACCACCCGTTTCGCATACCTCGGCCTGGTTGAACCGCCGAAGAGTGACCTCCAAGGAGACGCCGTTGATGCCGTCCGCCTGGTCCGGGCCATGCTCTGGGATGCGCCGCTGTCACGTTCCCTCGACGTACGCCTCTCCCTGACCGCCGGCCAAGTCCTTGATCAGCGCGAGCTGGACCCGGAAATCGACGGTCAGTTGCCCGTCCTCCTGGAGGAATTCGGGATCATCGAGGACATCCTGGCCGAAGACCCGCAGTGGAACGCAGCCCTTGCAATCCGCGGCCTGACCCCGGCGCAGGTCCGCGTCGCTCCCCTGTCGGCGGGTGTCTTCGAGTACGGAAACGAGGAAGGCAAGCGGCTGCTGCGGGGCTTGGGATTCCGCCAGGACCACCCGGCAGACCACCCGTGGGCACACCCCATCGACGGCCTGGTGGCCTTCGTGGATGTGGAAAACGGGCGGGTCAACCACCTGATCGACGACGGCCCGGTCCCGGTCCCGGAGGTCAACGGCAATTACACGGACCCCGCGATCCGCGGCGAGCTCCGCACTGACCTGTTGCCGATCGAGATCACGCAGCCCGAGGGCCCCAGTTTCACCCTGGAAGGCAACCACCTTACCTGGGCGGGCTGGGACCTGCGCGTGGGCTTCGACGCCCGCGAAGGGCTGGTTCTCCACCAGCTCCACCACTCGCACAAGGGACGGAGGCGCCCGGTGGTCCACCGTGCATCGATCTCCGAAATGGTGGTCCCGTACGGCGACCCCTCCCCCTACAGGAGCTGGCAGAACTACTTCGACTCCGGCGAATACCTGGTGGGCCGCGACGCGAACTCACTCAAGCTCGGCTGCGACTGCCTGGGTGAAATTACCTACATGTCCCCCGTGGTTGCGGATGACTTCGGCAATCCCCGCACCATCGAGAACGGCATCTGCATCCACGAGGAGGACGCCGGAATCCTCTGGAAACACACGGATGAGTGGGCCGGCTCCAACGAGGTCCGCCGCAACCGCCGCCTGGTGGTCTCCTTCTTCACCACCGTGGGCAACTACGACTACGGCTTCTACTGGTACCTGTACCTGGATGGCACCATCGAGTTCGAAGCGAAGGCAACGGGCATCGTGTTCACGGCAGCGCTTCCGGACAAGGAATATGCGTACGCGTCGGAGATCGCCCCGGGCCTCGGCGCTCCGTACCACCAGCACCTCTTCAGCGCCCGGCTGGACATGATGATCGACGGCGACGCGAACCGTGTTGAGGAACTGGACCTCGTCCGCCTGCCGAAGGGCCCGGGTAACCCGCACGGCAATGCGTTCACACAGAAGCGCACCCTGCTGGCCCGCGAATCGGAAGCTGTGCGCGACGCCGATGGCGCCAAAGGCCGTGTGTGGCACATCAGCAACCCGGACTCGCTGAACCGCCTCGGCCACCCGGTGGGCTACACGCTCTACCCGGAAGGCAACCCCACCCTGGCCATGGCGGAAGATTCCTCGATCGCGTCCCGGGCTGCCTTCGCCCGGCACCACCTCTGGGTGACACGTCACGCGGAGGAGGAGCTTTACGCGGCAGGCGACTTCGTCAACCAGCACCCGGGCGGCGCCGGGCTTCCCGCCTACGTGGCACAGGACCGCGACATCGACGGGCAGGACCTGGTGGTGTGGCACTCCTTCGGATTGACCCACTTCCCGCGCCCGGAGGACTGGCCCATCATGCCCGTGGACACCACCGGCTTCACCCTGAAGCCGCACGGCTTCTTCGACGAGAACCCCACGCTGAACGTGCCGCCGTCGGCAGCCGGCCACTGCAGCACCGGAAGCGAAGGCGCGAATACCGCCCCGGGAGGTACCGCCGTCGGGCATTCCGGTCCGGGCCACTGCGCGCACTGAACCGGCGGGCACTGACGGCCCGCGCCGCGGGGGCGCGCAGGCGCGTCCCCGCGGTGGTAGGGTGCTCACGGTCCCAGCCACCGCCGCGAACGAAGGAGCAGCATGCCCCGCTTGGTCGATCACCAGGAACGGCGCCGTTCCATCATCGAGACCACGTGGCGGCTGATCGCGGGGCAGGGTATCGAGAATGCCAGCATGCGGGACATTGCCCGGGAATGCGGATACGCGGCACCGGGCGTGCTGGCTTACTACTTCCCCAGCAAGGACGCCCTGCTGCTGGCCTCGTACCAACTGATCTGCGAGCGCACCAATGAACGGATCGCAGCGGGCACTGCCGGACGCCGGGGTCTTTCGGCGCTGCGCAGCCTCTGTCTGGAAATCATTCCGGCGGATCCCCTCACCGTGGTCGAGGCCCGTGTGGCGGTCTCCTTCTGGCAGCGCGCGCAGACGGAGGACGCCCTGCGCGCCGTCGGGCGGGACGCCTTGCTGCATTGGCGCGGCCTGGTGATGGGCTTCCTCGCCCAGGCAGAGCACGACGGCGAATGCGAACCTTTGGCCGATCCGGATGCGGTTGCCGATGAGCTGCTGAACATCATGATGGGCCTGCACGTGACAGCCATGCTGGATCCGGATGCCGTCACAGGTTCGCGGCAGCGTCACCTGGTGGAGCGCGCCCTGGCGCGGCTCGCCTCCGGCCGGCCTGGCCTGTGAGGCGCCGGGCGCGGCCGTAGCCCGGGTTCATATTCTGAGCCCGGGCTACGGATTGCTTGCCGATTGTGTCAGTGACGAATGGGCGCGTTGGCGGCCGGCGCGGTTTGGCGGGGTGCCGCGTGGATGTCCTCTTCTCCGAGAAGGTCCTTGCCCTTGCTTTCCTTCATGCTCAGCACGGCAGCCAGCCCCACCAGGCCAACGAGAATGAGGTAGAACGCAGGCATCATTTCGTTGCCGGTCCGGGCAATGAGCCAGGTCAGGACGTACGGTACGGTGCCCGCAAAGATGGCCGCGGTGACGCTGTAGGCGACCGACAGGCCCGTCTGCCGTGTCCGGGTTGGGAAGAGTTCGGCTGCCGCTGCCGCATGGACGCCGAGGATAAGGGCCAGGATGATGCCCAGGCCGACGGTGCCGACGACGCCCGCCCAGGATGCGCCGGAGTGCATGATCAGGAACAGCGGGTAGGCCAGCACCACCAGGGAAATGGCCGCTGCGACCAGTACCGGCTTCCGTCCGACCCGGTCAGAGAGCGCCCCCACCAACGGTACAAGGATCAGCCCGGCCACGGATGCGGCGGTGGAGAGCAGGGCGGCCGTGCCGGCATCGAAGCCCAGGACCTTTTCCTGGTAGGTCAGGAGGTAAACGAGCACAACGTAGAAGGTCACGTGCATCATGATCTCCAGGCCGCTCATCTGCAGGAGCTGCTTCCAGTGCCGGGTGAACACCTCCTTGACCGGGCTCTGGGGGACGTTGTCCAGCTGCTCGAGTGAACGGAATTCGGGAGTGTCCTCGATCTTGGAGCGGATGTAGAAGCCGATGATGCCCATCGGAACGGCGATCAGGAACGGAATCCGCCAGCCGCCGTCGGCAATGGTTTGAGCGTCCATGACGCTGGTCAGGACGAAGACCACCAGCGACGCCGCCAGGAAGCCGAGGAGGCTGCCGAACTCAAGCCAGCTGACGCCGAACCCGCGGTGCTTCCTCGGCGAGTACTCTGCGAGGAATGCCGCCGCACTGCCGAATTCGCCGCCTGCGGCGAGCCCCTGCACCACACGGGCCGCGACGAGCAGGACGGGCGCCCACAGGCCGATCGCGTCGTAGGTGGGCAGGAGTCCGACCACCAGCGTCGCCGCGCTCATCGAGAGGATGACGATGGAGAGGGTCTTTTTGCGGCCAATCCTGTCGCCCAGTGTTCCGAAGACGAGGGCGCCCAGGGGCCGGACTCCGAAGCTGATGGCGAAGACCGCGAAGACTGAAAGCAGCGCCGCTGTGCTGTCCTGCTGGGGGAAGAAGACGACGGCGATGGTGGAGGCCAGATAGGCGTAGATGGCCCACTCAAACCAGTGGACAAAGACGCCGATGGAACCGGCAGCAACGCTGGTGCGCAAGCCCTTCCGGCTGATCTGCCCCTCGATGTTATTGGTGTTCACAGTTCCTCCTGGAGGAAAAGATCCGATGCTGGGATGGGGAGAGCGAGCCCACGGTGGTCGACGTTGACCGACCTGCAGAACTGCGCCGCCAGGCCACGTGACTTGAGTCACGCCCGAATGCTGGCATAACCATTCTCGAATGGCGCTGTTCAATCTGTCGAATAGATTTTTTACACAAACTGCATCTGTAGATCAGATGCGGGTTTGAACGGCCCCTTAGGGGCGCGCCGATTTTGCCGCAACTATTTGGTGCCTGACCGCCTGGGCTACCGCCCGGACCCTGGCGGTTGGGCGGTGGGACTTCAGGTGGGCCAGGACGGTCTTCAGTTCAGGCACATCGTCGCGGATTTCGACGGCGGCCAGCCGGCCGCCGTCGTACGTCAGGTGATGCTGGGGCCGCTGGTGAAGGATTGAGTAGCCCAGCCCCCGGGCGACGAATGTCCGGACGGTTTCATAGCTGGCGGAGCGGAACCGAATGTCCGGCTCCTGGCCGCCCAGGCGGGCAATCGAAAGCATGAGGTCACGCGTGTGGGGAAGGTCCAGCAACACGAAGGACTCCCCGCTAAGCGCCGACAGCGGCACATTTTCCTTCCCGGCAAGCTTGTGGTCCGGCGGAAGCGCCAGGTAGGGCCTTACCGTATCCACCACAGAGGTGGCGATGACGTCCGGCAGGTCAAGGTCGTAACACAGCGCCAAATCTGCCTGCCCGCTGAGCAGCGCGTTGATGCACCCCAAGGTATCGGTCTCGATGACTTCCGTTTCAAGGGCAGGGTGGTCTTCCCGCAGCTTGGTGAGGACGCCAGGGAGCAGGAACGGCGCAAGGGTACTGAAACACGCAATGCGGATGCGGCCGGCGACGCTTTGGTGTTCTCCGCGGGCGTGATCAATGCTTTCTTCAACCTGGGCGAGGATCGCCTGGGCGTCGCGAACAAAAAGCTCGCCGGCCGGCGTCAGCACCAGACCCTTGGAGCGCTGCCTGATGAAGAACTGCGTTCCGACATGGCGCTCCAGCTGGGCTATCGCAGCCGATACGGCGGACTGCGCCACGTTGAGCCGCGCAGCCGCGCCTGTCATGGACAGCTGTGCAGCCGCTTCCACGAAATAGCGCAATTGGGTCAGCGTCACATCCATGGAACGAGGATACACGCTGCATCACAATTACCGATGCAATCGTTCTAAAAGAACTGTTGGACAGATTCAGTAGCCCACGGGAAGGTGAAGGATACGAGCATCCGCCAGAAACAGGACTGAAAGGCAGCAGCCACGTGAAGCACCAGCGTATCCGTACGTTTAATACGAAAGACACCTACCCCGAGCAGAACCTGGACAATGATCTCTGCCAGGCGGTGGTGGCCAACGGCGTGGTCTACCTTCGGGGCCAAATTGGGCAGGATCTGGAGACACGGGAGTCGGTCGGTATCGGCGACGTCGAAGCCCAGACGGAAAAGGCGATGGCCAACATTGACATGCTGCTCAAGGAGGCCGGCAGCAGCCTCGAAGACATCGTCAAGGTGACCGTCTACCTCGTCGACCCGCGCTACCGGGAAACGGTCTACCGGACCATGGGCCGATGGCTCAAGGGCGTGTTTCCGGTATCAACCGGGATCGTTGTCCAGGCGCTGGCACGGCCCGAATGGCTCGTGGAAATTGACGCCACGGCAGTGCTCTCCACTAAGGGGCAGGCGTGACCTTCAGCATCGCTGCCACGGACGGGCAGGGCAGGTTTGGCATCGCTGTCTCCTCGTCCTCGCCCGCAGTCGCCGCACGCTGCGCGCACCTGCGCGACGGCGTCGGCGCAGTCAGCTCCCAGAACATCACTGATCCCCGGCTCGGCTGTGCCCTGCTTGACCGGCTCCAGGCGGGCTATTCCGCGCAAGAGGCGATTGACGCCGTCGTGCGTGAATCACCTGCGGTGGACTACCGGCAGCTGGTGGTCCTGGACGCCAAAGGCGGATCCGCGGTGTTCAGTGGAGATCATACCCTCGGCGTGTCCGGCGAGGGCCGTGGACCGAACAGTGTGGCCGCCGGCAACATGCTCGCCCATCCCGGTGTTGCCCAGGCCCTGTGCGACGCTTTTGAAGCCACGCCAGGGGAACTGGAACTGCGGCTCATGGCTGCCCTTCGTGCGGCCGAGGCAGCCGGCGGTGAGGCGGGGTCCGTTCACTCGGCCGGCATCTCGGTGGTCTCCGGCCATGGATGGCGGGACACGGACCTGCGTGTGGACTGGCATGAGGACCCGATTCCTGCGCTTGAAGATCTGCTGCAAGTGTGGCTTCCGCAGCGGCAGGACTATGTGATTCGCGGGCTCGACCCCGCATCTTCGGTCAGCTACGGAGTGGCCGGCGATGAGCGCTGAACCGGCCGCGGTGAGTCCGGCTGTTCAGCGCGATGAGCGCGGTCAGCGCGCCCGGGTGCTGGAGGCCGTGACCGCCCAGCAGCCTTCCCTGATTCGACTCTCGGAGACCCTCCATGCCAACCCGGAGCTTGGCTGGCAGGAACACCGCGCCGCCGGCTGGACCGCTGACTACCTGGCGGCGCATGGCTTCGAGGTGGAAAAGGAGTATTTGGGTTTCCCCACCGCCATCCGGGCCGTCATCGGAAACGGCGCGCGGCGCATCGGGCTCATGGCCGAGTACGACGCCCTTCCGGGCCTCGGGCACGCATGCGGCCACAACATCATCACGGCCGTCTCGTGCGGCGCTGCTGTTGCCCTCGCGCAATTTGCTGCCGAGCGGGACCTGACCGTGGAACTTTACGGAACGCCCGCGGAAGAAGGCGGCGGTGGAAAGATCGAGCTGCTCAAGAAGGGCGCGTTCCATGGGTTGGATCTGGCCATGATGGCGCACCCCAGCCCTGTCGACTCAGCCGAGGCCCGTCCCTACGCTGTGGCGCACAACCACGTGGAGTACCGGGGTAAATCAGCTCACGCCGCGGCATATCCGGACCAGGGCGTGAATGCCAACGACGCCTTCATCGTTGCCCAGGTCGCCCTGGGTCTCCTCCGCCAGCAGCTGCCTGCCGGTACGCGCGTCCATGGGATCCAAACGCGGGGCGGTGAAGCCCCCAACGCCATACCCGAGACGACCGAAGGCCGCTGGTATGTCCGTGCTGACTCACTCGCCCAGCTGGGCAAGCTCGAAGAACGGGTCCATCGCTGCTTCGAAGCCGGGGCCCTGGCGTCCGGCTGCGAGCTAACAGTTGTCCCGGAATCGGAACCCTATTCGGAGTTCCGCACGGACCTGCGGGCGCTGGAGCTGTACGTCAGGAATGCAGAATCCCTGGGCAGGGACTTCAACGCGCCGCCGGAGCAAGCGACCATGAACCGGGCCTCCACTGACATGGGCAATGTTTCCCAGGTGGTCCCGGCCATCCACCCCTACATAGGGCTCGGCTGCTTCCCTGCAGCCAACCACCAACCGGAGTTCGCGGCCCATTGCGTGGGCGAGGCAGCCAATCTTGCCATCCACGACGGCGCTGCGGCTCTGGCGCTCACTGCGCTGGACTTCCTGGCGGAGTAGCCAGACTTTTCTAGGGGCCCGTCTTATAGGGGCCCGTTGCATGGGCTGTGCTCCATGCAACGGGCCCCTTCCTGTTGCCTCTTCCTGCTGGACTCCCTCTATACCGGGGTCTTGCCGGGCCGGTATCCCCGCGCGGAGCAGCAGCGGGCACAGCGAAAGGGGACCATGCCACCGTGGCATGGTCCCCTTTGCCGTTCGTTGTGCTGGTTCGCCCTATCCCGGCCCCATCACACCGCTCCCCATCACACCGCGCCGCTCGCCACCAGGGCGTGCTGGTCGTTGTGGGCCAGGTAGCTCCGCTGGATGGCAATCTGGTCAGCGACGTACTTGGCGTCATGCCATACGCCCCAAATGAAGCTGGATCCGCGGCGTGACTGCCACGGCAGCCCCAGGAAGTAGACGCCAGGCTCGGTCGAGACTCCGCGTTGCTGCCGCGGCTTGCCCTTCGCGTCGAAGGCGTCCACCTTCAGCCAGCTGTAGTCGACGGCGAAGCCGGTGGCCCAAACGATCGAGGCAACACCTGCGCCAGCGAGGTCGAGTTCGAGAATCGGATCCGTGACGCTCTCCGGATCGGGCCCCAGGGTGCGGGCTTCGGGCTCCTCGGGGAGGTCGAGGCCGTTGCGCTCGATGTACGCGTCAGCTTCATCGAGAAGCTCCAGGTAGTGAGCGTCGCCGTTCGCGATGTTGGTACGGAGATCCTCGGCGAAGCGCATGGTTCCGTCCTCGAACGCCTCGGTCCGGCCCACGAGCTTGATGCCGCTCTCGGCGAGGGCGCGAAAGTCGACAGTGTGGCCGCCGTCTGCACCGCTCACCGCGATCGTGACGTGCTCTCCGCCCGCCGCCGGGGTGGAAGCGTCCCACATGCCAAGCACCCCGAGCCACCAGCAAAAGTCCCGTCCGCGGTAGCTCCGCGGGGGACGGTCGTGCGGACCGACCGAGAGGAAGACCTGCCGGCCCGAGCGCTGGATTTCGGCGGCAATTTGCACACCAGAGGACCCGGCCCCGACGACGAGAACGGCCCCATCCGGAAGCTGTGCCGGGTTCCGGTACGAGCTGGAGTGGATCTGCACGGGGTCGGCAGCTTCGGGAACGACGGCGGGAATCACCGGCCGCTGGAACGGCCCCGTTGCTGCCACGACGTAGCGTGCGTCGAAGTTCCCGTCCGATGTCTCCACATGGAATCCGGGTGCGCCGACTTTCCTGCGCACGGATGTCACCTCCACGCCGCAGCGGATCGGTGCACCAATCTTCTCTGCATAGGCAACGAAGTAGTCAGCCACCTGCTCCTTTGACGGAAACACCCCCGGCTCAATGTCCGCGAATTCCAAGCCCGGAAAGCGGTCATGCCAGGCCGGACCGTTCGCAACCAGGGAGTCCCACCGCATGGTGCGCCAGCGCTCGGCGATACGGTGCCGCTCCAGGACCAGATGCGATATCCCGCGTTCGCTCAGATGCTCGCTCATCGCAACCCCGGCTTGACCTGCGCCTACGATGAGGACCTCAACCTCTTGGCTAATCATGTCGATCTCCTAATTTCAGCAAATTGCCCCAGCGCTCCTCCATGCGGTTCCCCCACGCGGACGACATTGAAAGTCGCGCACGCAGCCGATCCCGTCTTTGGGAGTTCCGGCTGGAATCTCGGCCGCTGTGGCCCTCACAAGTGACGGTTGATCCATTTTCACTTGAGGCAAGTGCATCTGCATAGCTCATAAAACAGGGCAATCACATCTGAAATTCTGATGCGTTCTTGCCGTCACGGGTTCATGCGGCGTCGCCGGACGTAGCGGTGCGGAACGGCTGGTGAGGATGCCGGACACGTTGGTGCAGAATACAAAGGCGCCCCGGTCTTCGACTGCGGCGCGGACACGACTGCCCTGGAGGTCAAATGACATTCGCAACACCCGTCGACGGCTTGGTCGCGGCCCGTTACGGTGATTCCGACGACTCTGCCTATCCGGTGCCGGCTAACGAGACTGTGGCACTTCTGTACCGCCACCGGTCCGTCCGGAGCTTCACTGACGCCCCGGTCGACGAACACACAGTCTCCACACTCATCGCCGCTGGCCAGTCGGCTGCCACCTCATCCAATCTTCAATCCTGGAGCGTCATCGAGGTGCGGGACCCAGCCCACAAGGACAGGATCGCCCTCCTGTCAGGTGACCAGGACTTCATTCGCCAGGCGCCCGTCTTCCTCGTCTTCGTCGCCGACTGGGCCCGCAATCGGCTCATCGCGGAGCGGCAGGAAGCCCGGACCGCGGGCATCGACTTCATGGAAACCACGCTGGTTGCATTCGTCGACGCAGCCCTCGCCGCACAGAACACAGTCATCGCAGCCGAGTCGCTCGGGCTCGGAACCGTCTACGTAGGCGCCGTGCGCAACCACGCGGAGGAACTCTCAGGCGTTCTTGAGCTACCGCCCGGCGCCTTTCCGGTTGTCGGACTCGCGGTCGGGCATCCCGACCCCACCGCGCCAGGCGGAATCAAACCGAGGCTCCCGCAGGACGTGGTCCGGCACCGCGAACGCTACACACGGCCCAGCGAGGAATCCGTCGCCAAATACGATGCGACGCTGTCTGCCTACTACGAATCCCAAGGCGAACCGCGGGGATGGATTAGCACCGTGCTGCAGCGCGTTCGCGACCGGGCCAGCCTTCACGGACGCGACCGCATGCGCGACGCGCTCGGACGCCGCGGGCTCCCGTCACGCTGACCGCGACCTCGCTCTGACGGCCCCACGCCTCCGACGGGCGACAGCATGCGACGCGTGACGTTGCCACCGGGGGCGTGGGCCCTTCTCAGATGTCTGCCAGTGACAGCGCCGGCGGTGAGGTCCCGTCGACGTCGACGATGCCGAGCTCTTTCGCGACGGCTGCGGCAACGAGCACCTGCCCGGTCCGCGCCAGGAGGTTCGGATCGTGGAACAGCGCGTTGATCACACGGCCGATGAACTCGGGGCTTTCGCTGGTCGCGACGTCGAACACACCGCTTTTCGCCGCTTCCAGGACCGATTCGGTTCGAACCAGGCCGGGATAGAGCGAGATGACGGGAATGCCGAAGGGCTGCAGTTCCACGGCCATGTCGGAGGTCATCTTGTCGGTGGCCGCCTTGGCGATGCCATAGATCGTGTTACCGAGGTGGCGCTGCGCCGCCCAGAAGCTGATGTTGACGATCAGGCCGCGGCGCCGCGGCGTCATCATCCGCGCCGCCTGGGCCGAACACACGAACGCCGCGCGCACGCCGGCGTCCATCATCCCGGTCCAGCGGTGGGCCGGCTGCTCCCAGAACGGCGCAGCCCACGTGAATTTCCCGTCCTCGACCATCTTCTCGTAGCCGCCCCAGGCGCAGTTGACGAGGAGGTCCAGGCCGCTGCTCCCGGACCGGATCACGTCAAACACTCCCGCCGTCTCGTCGTCGTTGAGATGGTCGCAGCGCTGGCGCCGTATCTCCTGCGGCAGGTCGGCCTGCTCGATAGACCGGCCGGAACCGTAAACGCGAAACCCCGACGCCAGCAAGCTGAGGGCGACGCCCCGGCCGACGCCCCGGCTCGCACCTGTCACCAGCGCCACGTGTGCAGGTGGCGTTTCCTCGTTGCGTAGATGGTTGCTCATGCCTGGTAGCCCCGCTGATCTCTGGTTCCGCGGCCCATGATAGGCCGGGGCGCCGCCGGGGGCCACCGCAGGCAGGCTTGCAAGGCACTCCCAGCCCCTTCTGCCGCTCATCGCTTCTCTGGGGGTACTGACAACACTTCGGAAAACGTTAGAAGCGCAAGGCGGTTTCATCCGGAGTCGCCAGCGTCAGCACGGCTTCCTCCACCGTTTCGTGGTCCTCCAGCTCGCGCTCAATCCGGCGCAGGGCCACCGCTACTTCGTGTTCCGGGTGGTCGCCCTGCAGGTCCACGGCCGCGACGAGGTACAGCTTGCGGGGGCCGACGAACTCCAGGTGAAGGTAGGTGAGCCGGGCAACGTCCCGGTGTTCGAGCAGCCGCCGGGCCATGGAACGTTCGATGTCCGGGGTTACTCCCTGGCCCACCAGGAAGCGCCGGTTGCGGTCGATCAGCACAACTGCAACAACCGCCAGCAGAACGCCGACGGTTATCGAGCCCACGGCGTCCGGCAAAGGCGAACCGGTGACCTGGTGCAGGAACACGCCCGCAAACGCGACCACCAGGCCGACGAGCGCGGCAGCATCCTCGGCAAATACGGCGCGCAAGGTGGGATCGGAGCTGATCAGGACCTGCTCCAAGGTGTGCCGTTCCAGCTCTTGGGCTGCTTCCCGGGTCTGGCGGAAAGCCTGGACAAAGGACACTCCTTCGAGCACAAAGGCCACGGCCAGGACCACGTATGCCACCAGGTAGTCGGACGCGGGTTCCGGCGTGATGATCTGCTGGATGCCGTGCATGATGGACACCACCGCCCCTGCGGTGAAGAGCCCGAAAGCCGCGAACATCGACCAGACATAGGCTTCCCGCCCGTAGCCCATCGGATGGCTCTCGTCCCGCGGGCGTCGGGAGCGTCGTTCCGCCATGAAGAGGAACACCTGGTTGCCGGTGTCTGCCCACGAGTGCGCGGCTTCTGCGGTCATGGAGGCAGACCCGGTGAGGAAGGCTGCCACGGACTTGGCCGCGGCAACGAGGGCGTTCGCCGTAAAGGCGATGATTACAGTCAGCAGTGTGGAGCCGGAGTCTTCTCGCTTCTCGGATGCCGCCATGGGGATACCGTACCCAACCTTAAGCGGCGTCGGGAGGAGGCCCGCGACGGAACCCTCTGCACTCATATCTGCATTTGCATTCCACGGCTGCATCACCGGGCCCCGGGGACCCCGCAGCAGGAACGGCCGACTATGAACCGGCAGTGCGTGACCCGGGCCTACGGCAGGCTTCGTACGGTGGGAGGTCCTCCGCGTCCAGGAGGTCGCGGAGGTGGGCGAGCAGGGCGTGCTCGGGACGCCCAGGGTTCTCAGCCACGTGCACGAGCAAGCCGATGCGGGTTTCCACGTCGAGGTCCGGCTGGGCGAGTAGGTCGTCGATCAGGCGCTTGAGCTGGAACTGCAGGAGGCTGATCCGAGGGGCCGGGTGTGCAGGGGTCGTCGGCGTTGGCTGCGGAACTGCGCACACCGGACCTGGTTGGAACTGGGCGTCCCACTGCCAGGAATTGACGGGTGGCTGGAGTTGAAGGAGCGTCATCGGTGGTGCCTTTCGCCAGCACCGGTACGCCCGGCTCATGCGGCCGTACACACCGGCGTGTTGCCGGTGATCCCCGGTCTGCAAGAGGATCCACCTTGTCTGTCCTCCAGATTCTTGCGGCAGCTGACGGTGATTTCCCGACGGACCTTGGAAGCCACGGGGGGATCCGTCCTCATCCAAGGGACATCGAGCATTGACTCCGGTCACTGGGTGACGTGCTCACCTTCAGGGTTCTTGATCAAAATTTGCGGCAAGCCGGATCGGCCATTGAGGGACGGCAGGAAGACTGGCAACATGCAGCGGATCCGGGCGTTGTGGTCCCGGGTTTGTCAGAGCGGTCAACAGTGCCTCATCGCGGGGCGCATTCAGTCAGGGGGCCGGGTTGAGTTCCGGCGGGAGCAAAGGGGTCCAGGAATGCCAGACCAGTCAGCGACCAGCAATGACCTCACTGAACAGATACCGCCCGCGTTCCAGCTCTTCCCGCTCGCCCACCAAGACACCGGCCCCTCGTCGGCCGGCCACGAGGAAGCACCCTGCCGGCCCACGAGCCAGCTGGACTTCCCCGAGATCTTCCCGGTGTATCCCTTCATCTGAGGATGCTGGCCCAAGCGTGATGGAGGCCGGCGGCGGCTGGGGGGAGATGCCCGGTCTCAGAGGCACTCGTCGCCGCCGGCCCGAAACCAAGTCAACACCCGGCCCCGCCCCTCCTGCACGAGTAGTCCCTACCTGATTCCGGCGGCCGACCGCCACCCGGCTGCGCAGGTCGCTTTTCTTCACGCTCTCCAGCCGCGTTTGGTGAGCACCACTCCACACCCCTGGCCGCAGGCCCGGGAAAACTGCCTCATCGTCGTCGACGACGCACTGGACGCAGCCGCAGCCCCTCGAACCGGAACCCGGCGAATGGACCTTTTCACGCGATGGCTGGAGAAAATCAGCACGTGTGCGCGCCGTGGCCGGATCCTTCACGACTGGCAGGGAAACTGGATAGACCAAAGGAGGAAACTGTATGGGTTCGGAACTGATGACTGGCCATCTGGAGCGGCTTTTCACCGGCACCGTGTGGGCCGAGGGCCCGGTGTGGGTGCCCTCATCCCAGACCGTGCGCTGGAGCGACATACCCAACGACCGCATCCTCGAGTTCCACCCCGCCACGGGTATGACCCGCGAGTACGCAACGGCAGTCGAGTTCACCAACGGCCGGACCCTGGACGCCGACGGGAGCGTTGTACAGTGCAGCCACGGACAGCGCCGGGTTGAGCGCGACCGTGAAGGTACTGTGACGGCTCTGGTCGATTCCTTCCGGGGCAGGCGGCTGAACTCGCCCAACGATGTGGTGACCGCCAGGGACGGGACGATCTGGTTCACTGACCCGCCGTACGGGATCCTGCCCGGCACCGTGGAGGGGCACGAGGGCGTGCAAGAGTACGGCGGCTGCTACGTCTTCCGCTATGAGCCGGCGACCGACACGCTCACTGACGTGATCAAAGACCTGGTCCACCCGAACGGTCTCGCTTTTTCCCCCGATGAATCCGTACTGTATGTCGCGGACACCGCCGGTCCCAGCCATGGCGTGCCGCTGAGGATCGAAGCTTACGACGTCACCAACGGGGCCTGCAGCCATCGCCGCAGCTTCATTGAGTTCGACGACGACCGCCCGGCCGACGGCCTCCGCGTGGACCTGGAAGGCAGGATTTGGACCTCGGCCGGTCCCTCGGTGCAGGTCTACTCCCCGTCCGCAGAGCTCCTTGCCACCGTTCCCCTGCCCGAGAGGGTGTCAAACCTCTGCTTCGGCGGCCTGGACGGCCACGATCTCTACATCACCGCGACCACCAGCCTCTACCGGATTCGCACCAGCACACGCGACGCCGCTCAAAGGACGAACCCAACTGGTGGATCCGGTCCGCGCGCACAGAACTAGCCAGCAAATGGGGATAGCAACTTTCGCTTACACACCGCACTGAAACCGTGCGAGTATCCGTTGCGTGTCGGAGTCGGCGGTGCCAATAACAGGGAAGCCGATATGATCACTTCACAGTGGCTATTCATGAGAACGCGAAGCGTGTAGGAATCATTGACGTAGCCCGCGAGGCGGGCGTTTCGACGGCTACAGTCAGCTTTGTTCTGGCGGGAAAGCAACCGGTGGCGGATGGCACGCGTGAGCGGGTCCTCGAAGTGGTCCGCCGGCTGGGCTACCAGCGGAACCGGCATGCCCGCGCGTTGCGCCGCGGTGCCTCACGATCGCTGTCGGCCGTCGTGCCCGATGTCACCAACCCGTTCTATGCCGAACTGGTCGCAGCCATCGAGAATGCGGCAAGCAGCCGGGGCTGGATGCTCTCGCTGATGAACTGCCAACTGGACCGCGCCCGCGAGGTGTCCTATCTCAACACCGTATTCGACGAAGTTCCGGACGGGATTATCTACGTCCCGATGACGAGCGACGCCGTGCTTGAAGTCGAGTCCCGTTTCGACTCGGGGCCGCCGATTGTGATCGTCGATGAGATCACTTCCCACGCCGGCCTCGGCGCGGTATCTGTGGACAATGATGCGGGAGCACGCATGGTGGCGCGGCACTTCCGTTCGCTCGGACGCCGGCGGGCGCTGGTTACCGGCCCGCCGCAGGGCCTGCCGACGTCGCAAAGCCGCAGCGCCGGCTTCGTCGACGAAGCCGCCAAGGTTGGCCTCGAGGTGGCGCACGCAGCTTTCGGTGAGATCCGCACCTCCGACGCCGGTGCCGTCGCGGCCGAACTGCTGCTCAAAGACAGGACCATCGACGCCTACTTTGCCGGCAATGACTTCCTGGCCATCCAGGTTCTGTTCGAGCTGCAGCGCGCCGGCGTCCGGGTGCCCGAAGACATCGCGATCTGTGGCTTCGACGGCATCGGCTGGGGGCAGATGATCACCCCGCGGCTGACCACAGTGCGCCAACCGCTGGAGCAGATAGCCAATGCAGTTATCGACCTCATCTCGAAGCCAGCGGACGAGCACCGGGAGATCGTCCTGCCCGTTGAGTTCGTGCGCGGCCAGACGGCCTAGCGTCGCTCCAGCCGGATTCTTTCAAGGCACTTGTTGTAATGTCAGGACATTAAGCCTAAGCTGAGAAATCTAAAGGTTTAGATCAGATTTGAAGTTGTTGGATCTAAACCTTTAGACCCACGCCCTACGACGTACGAAAGGAACGCTCATGCAGCTCGGCCTGATCACCGACTCGCTCGGGTCCCGTCCCCTGGAGCAAGTGCTCGACACTGCCGCCGAATTAGGCCTGGACACCGTGGAAATCGCCACCGGCAACTGGTCCGAATCCCCGCACGCAAACCTCGAGGGCCTCGCCTCCAGTGCCACCGCACGCAACGCCCTCGCTGATGCCATCCATTCGCGGGGCCTCACGCTGAGCGCCCTGAACGCAAACGGCAACCAGCTCCATCCGGTGACCGGGCCCGAGCATGACCGGGTGGTGCGCGACACCATCAAGGTGGCTTCTGAGATGGGCGTGCCGACTGTGGTGCTGATGTCCGGGCTCCCCGGCGCCCGTGGTGAGAAATCACCGAACTGGATCACCACGTCCTGGCCCCCGGAAACACTCGAGATCCTCGACTACCAGTGGACCGACGTCGCAACGCCCTACTGGGTGGAGCTCGCTGCCTTCGCACGTCGCCTCAACGTGCGCCTGGCCCTTGAGATGCACGGACGGCAGCTCGTCTTCAACGTGGCCACCCTGAAGCGGCTCCAGGGCATTGTTGGGGACGATGTTGTGGGTGCCAACCTCGATCCTTCGCACCTCATGTGGATGGGCGCAGACATCCTCGCAGTCATCCGCGCGCTCGGTCCGTCGATCTTCCATGTGCACGCCAAGGACGCCCGGATCGAAAGACCCAACACGGCAGTCAACGGCATCCTCGACACCCTCCCGCCGGCCAGGACCGTGGACCGTTCCTGGAATTACGTCACCCTCGGCCTCGGCCACCCCGGCGGGTCCGCCTTTTGGGCGGACTTCGTCTACACCCTGCAGGCCGTCGGGTACACCGGACCCCTGAACATCGAGCACGAGGACGTCATTGTGAACTCGAGCGAGGGCGTCCGCAAATCGGCCGAACTCCTGCGATCCGTGGTTCTCCGCGACGCCCCGGACTGGGCCCCCGCCCGGATCTGACCACTCCCCCACCAAAGGACAGCACATGCAGACGACGACGTCTCCCGCACTCCGCAAGACAGGCTCCGCGGCGCCTTCCGGCCCCAAACTGGAGCTAATCACCGCGATCGCAACCCTCGGCGGCCTCCTGTTCGGTTACGACACCGGCGTTATCAGCGGCGCCCTCCCCTTCATGGCGTTGCCCGGAAATGAGGGCGGACTGGATCTCACGCCCGCCGAGGAGGGCCTGGTCGCTGCCGCCCTCGTCTTCGGCGCAACATTTGGAGCGCTTTTCGGCGGTCGCCTCTCGGACCGCCAGGGCCGCAAGCGCAACATCATGCTGCTCGCGGTGATCTTCTTCATCGGTGCCATCGGATGTGCGATGGCACCGAACACCGCCATGATCATCCTTGCCCGCTTCGTTCTGGGCCTGGCCGTAGGCGGAGCCTCGGCCACAGTGCCGGTGTTCCTTGCCGAGCTCGCCCCGGCCTCACGACGAGGACAGATCGTCACAGTGAACGAGCTGATGATCGTGACCGGCCAGCTCATCGCCTACAGCTCGAACGCCGTTCTCGGTTCAGTTTCAGGCGACGGACACGTCTGGCGGTGGATGCTCGTGCTCGCATCCCTTCCGGCAGTGCTGCTTTGGCTGGGCATGCTCCTCGTCCCCGAATCAGCCCGATGGCTCGTCAGCCAGGGGCGCATCGACCAGGCCCGAAGGTCACTGACCCGGACGCGGCCGTCGGACAACGTCGACGACGAGCTCCGGGAAATGCAGGCCACCGCGGAGCAGGACGCAAAGACCGGCCAGGGCAGCCTGCGCGACCTTCGCACTCCCTGGGTCCGGAAACTCGTCCTGCTGGGAATCGCCATCGCATTCCTCTCCCAGACAACGGGCGTCAACAGCATCATGTACTTCGCACCGTCAGTGCTCATCTCCACAGGCCTGGACACCCAGGCAGCCCTCGTAGCGACCATCTGCAACGGCGTCGTATCCGTCATCGGGACCCTGCTCGGTATCTACCTCCTGCACAGAGGGGTCGGACGCCGGCCGATCATCATCACCGGCCAGGCCGGCCTGACGGTCGCGCTGGCACTCATCGGCTTCTTCTTCCTGCTGCCCGAATCAACGCTGCGCTCCTACCTTGTACTGGCAGGCATGCTGGCGTTCCTGTTCTTCATGCAGGCGTGCATCGGCCCGATCTTCTGGCTGCTGCTCGCCGAGATCTTCCCGCTGCGCATCCGCGGTTTCGCCACCGGACTCGCGGTGTCCTTCGTGTGGATCGCCAACACGATCGTGTCCCTGGTCTTTCCCATCCTCATCAACGCCATCCATGGGGCCACGTTCTTCCTCTTCGCCGTGATCAACATAGGAACACTGGTCTTCTACATTCGGTCAATCCCGGAAACCACCGGCCGCACGCTGGAAAAAGTGGAAGAAGAACTCACCCTCCGGTTCACCGGGCAGATACCCCTCACCCAACACAGACGCTGAGTCACATCACAGCTCACCTCTCCCCGCTCTGCGGCGGTGCACCCCGAAACGGGGGTGCACCGCCGTTGACATGGAGTACTGCCGGGGCCTGTGCGACGGGCCCCTCCTGCCGGGCAAGGATGCCGCCAGGTCAGCTACCAACCGCCGGATGAGGCCGCTCCCCCGGCTTGCTCAGCGTATTTGCGGGACGCGCCCAAACCATGCATTCGCTGGCCTGAAATACTCCGGCTCACCAGCAGTGTCTTCGAGCCCAATACCGCTTTTGTTTGGGCTGGCACCATGCGGCATACGGGCGTAGCGTCGGTAGCGCGAATGAAATCCTTTGAAGGAGCCGGAATGGCCGGATGGAATGCCGACACCGCTGCCGGGCCGCTGGGATCAGGGACAGTCACTCTGGTCGAGGGTTCATCCTTCTGCATTTCCTCCGCAAACGGGGATATCCATCCGGAATACCCGCACGGGGTTTTCCATGAAGATACCCGTATCCTGTCCGGGTGGAATCTGACCGTCAATGGCCAGGCACTGGAACCGCTGGCGGCGGAAACGAAAGAACCATACCGAGCCTTGTTTGCCGGCCGGGTTCCTCGCACGGACGGGTACGCAGACAGCGCGCTGATCGTGGAGCGCCTGCGTGAGGTGGGGACGGGAATCGTAGAGGAGATCACCGTCAGCAACTTCTCTTCGGATGCCGCTGAGTGCATGGTTGTCCTGAGCGTTGAATCCGATTTCGCGGACCTCTTCGAGGTGAAGGAGGCACGCATCCGGCGACGCTGGGACGAGTCCCGCGCAGCGGAGGGCGAATCCCTGACGATCCGCGGCGCCTGGCAGGACCTACGGAAGGCCGTCGTCGTGTCGGCCGCCGGCGCGGAGGTGGCGCCGGAGGCGCTGACCTACCGGACTGTCGTCCCGCCGCACGGACAGTGGAGTGCAACCGTGAGTGTGGTGCCCGCCGTCGACGGCACCGGCCCCGCGTCGCCGTTTGTTCATTCTGCTGCGGGTGAGATGTCCCCGCGTGACCGTCGCCGGCAGGAGTGGGTGTCTAAGATTCCGGTCCTGCAGATAGGCAACCGCTCCATCGAACGGACCCTTCGGCGCAGCTATGACGACCTGGGCGCGCTTCGCATCGAGGATCCGGAGCACCCGGACCGGATCGTGGTGGCCGCCGGAGCGCCGTGGTTCATGGCGCTGTTCGGCCGCGACTCGCTGTGGGCGTCTCTCATGGCCATGCCCGTGGACCCTTCTTTGGCCCTTGGCACCGTCCAGACGCTGTCCGACCGCCAGGGCAGCCTGGTGCACCCGATGAGCGAGGAGGAGCCCGGCAAGATCCTGCACGAGGTCAGACTCGATGTCTCCAGCGGACTGGCCCTGGGCGGAAAGTCAGCCTACTACGGCAGCGTCGACGCCACGCCGCTGTTTCTGATAGTGCTCGGTGAAGTGGGTCGCTGGGGTTTTGCCGCAGAGACAATGGCCGCACTGATGCCCCACGCGGACCGGGCCCTGGAATGGATCCGGGAGTATGGAGACCGCGACGGTGACGGGTTTGTCGAGTATGCGCGCCTCAACGACGACGGGCTGATTAACCAGGGCTGGAAGGACTCCTGGGATGGCGTCAACTTCGCGGACGGACGGATGGCCGATCCGCCCATCGCACTTTGTGAAGTGCAGGGTTATGTCTACGGCGCCTACATGGCCAGGGCCTGGATGGCGTACGACGCCGGCGATGACGCTTTGGCCGCTGAGCTGCGGGATCGCGCGGCGCAACTGAAGCAACAGTTCAACGAACAGTTCTGGCTACCCGACCGCGGCTACTACGCCATCGCGCTTGACCGCGAGAAGCGGCCGGTTGATGCGTGCGCTTCCAACATGGGCCACTGCCTGTGGAACGGAATCATCGACCAGGACAAGGCCCCACTGGTAGTTGAACGGCTGATGTCCCCGGAGATGTTCAGCGGCTGGGGAGTGCGGACCCTGGCAAGCAATATGGGCGCCTACAACCCCGCAAGCTACCACAACGGTTCTGTCTGGCCCCACGACAATGCAGTCATCCAGGCCGGTCTACTGCGCTATGGGTTCGTAGAACAGGCGCAACGGATCTCAACGGCTCTGCTGGAGGCAGCCGAGTACTCGGAAGGACGGCTACCCGAACTGTTCTGTGGCTTCGACCGCAAGCGCTACGCCGCGCCTGTCCCCTACCCCACAGCGTGCTCGCCGCAGGCCTGGGCGGCCACGACACCGATATTCCTTGTGACCAACTTGATGCGCTACTACCCGCACGTTTCCGTCGGCGGCCTTTGGATGGATCCGGTGCTTCCCAAATCGTACGGCGACCTTCATATCAAGAATGCCCCCATGGCCGGCGGCCGCATCACGATCGACATTTCCGGTTCGGAGGCGAGCATTCAGGGACTGCCCGAGGGCATGGTGTTTCACCGCGGAACCCGCCCCTGGATGGCCGACCTGGTGGAACGTGCCCGGACGCGCCGAAAGACCTAGCCGGGCCCGCACAAGCCAACAGTCGATGAAGCCGCAAATGAGGGCTGCCCCCTATGTCCAGCCAGTGCACCGCCGTCCATCAGGACGAGCCGATCCGATATGGACGTCTGGTCACGGGGCAGCGCCGGCGCGCCAGTCTGTCCGGGCGTCGTCCCCCAAAGTCAGCAGCGAGCCTCCGGCTCAACGCTTCTTTCCCCCAACACCCGGCACAGACGCGACTTGCTTCATCCACGCCGCGACCTGGCGCTCGTCAATGTCGTCCATGGATTCGAGCTCCACGCCCCGCGTCGACTTGCCCATCCCCACCGGTGTCACCGGCGGTACGGGCTCGAGCGCCGCTTTCGCGGGACTTGCCCTGCCGGTCGTGGCTTCCGGCAGCCCGGTGGTGACGCCACCGTGTGACGCTGTGCGCGCGGCCGGCTTTTGGGCTTCCCTCTTACCGACCTCCCTGCTGGTCATGGAAAGCATTATTCCTTACGCGTCGCGAGAAGGGGCCGGGGCACATCAAGCGGGACGGAAGGCTCATTATCGGCGCTCGAGCCTCAGATGCTCAGCGTTCCACGTACCGCGCGAACGTTCCGCCGGGATACCGGCACCATAGTGTTCTTCGGATCGTCCATGACCAGGACCAGTTCGCCCTTGTCCCGACGCTCGACTTCCCGAATGCGGCTCAAGTTGACCAGATACTGGCGGTGAACTCGCAGGAAACTGCCGGTGCCGGCCAAATCGGTTTCGAGTTTATCCAGGCCAGCTGCGGCAGCCCGCAGCTTGCCCTCGTCCGTGTGCAGCCAAACGCCGGTGCCGTCCGCTTCGGCCACCGTGACCTCTGACGTCCGGAGCATCACCATCCGGTTCTCCTCGCGCAGAGCGACAATGCGACGAGGGGGTTGTCCCAGCAAAACCCCGCCTGTTTCTGCCTGCGGGAACTGTTCGCCGGTAGAGGACCCGAAGGAAATCAGGTGTCCGATCAGATTGCCATGAAGGAAGACGGGGCGAAATCCGATCAATGATGGTTCGTCAGCTAGATGGGTAAAGATTTGAGTCGATCCGGTCCAACCCGGATCCGAGTTCGCCCGCGTGGTCGCATAGCGGGCCGCATGAATGAACGACGGGAGCTGCGGAATCCACCGCCCAACAACATCAACGGCAGGGGTGTTGCTGGGCACGCCGAGGATGACACTCGCCGTGTCGTCGGCGATCACTACCGCACCTGCCGTGTCGACGGCGACCAGTGGCTCTTTAGACCGTCCCCGGGCGTGGGTGTAGGCGGCAAGCAGCTCACTGCCGCTGTCGTGGGCCCGCCAACGCAAGCTGTTCTGGGCGCGGGAGACGGACCTCTCCAGCCACTGCCGCGTTGATAGCGGCAGGTCACTGCGCCAACACGAAATATTCAGGACGGCAAGCGGCTCCTTGCTCACCACGTCCCGCACCGCCACCGCCGCGCAGGACCAGTCATGAAAAGCTTGCGCCCAGTGCTCGGATTGTCTGATCATGACCGCACGCCGGGCAACGAGCGCAGTGCCCATGCTGTTCGTGCCCACCGCACCCTCGGACCAGCTGAACCACGGGGCGAGACCGCCCGCAGTGGCGACCGAACGGGTGTACTTGTCGCCCCAGGAGGTCAGCACCCTGCCGCCGGCGTCGGCGATCGTCACAACACCTCCCGCGTCGGCTACTTCGTGCGCCATGGCAGCAGCACAAAAACCCAACTCCGCGAAGACCACATCCTGGTCGAGGGAGTACGCGGCCTGCGAGACCGGCGCGTTTGGCACCTCCGTCAAGAAGGGGTCGATCCGGTACTGGTCCCGGGATCGCTGCCAAGAAATCGCCACTTCTGGCCGCACGCCATACACATCATCCTCACCCTGCACGAAACGTTCCCACGCACTGTAGACCTCGGCTTTGGCCGACTCTCGGGATATCGGCTGGAGTCGCTTATCACCCGACATTGGGTACCGCCTTATTCTTGGACGACAACTGGTAGTAACCTCCGCGTAACGGCGTGGTGAACGGTGTTGGGGGCGGCTGCAGGCCAGGCCCGTCTTCACGGAGACGACGGCCTTGGCGTCGAACGTGGGGCCCCACCTTGGCTTCGAATCCCCGTCCGCACAAGCGTGCACTCGCGGGGGATAACAAGGGTGATGCGCTCAGCACCGAGGTATGGGTAACGTTCGAGACTGCGCAGTCCAGGGACAACGCCCACCTGCGCATGTGCAACGGCAAGTGCTGAACCCCGCTCACCATGTCTGGCGGCCGGCGGCAATGCGGTTTGGTATCTCGGGCATGATTCCTCTTTCCTTTGATGACCTGCCACCCCTTGGCCTGACGCCCATCCGTGACCCACTTCACAAGTAGATGCCTCGGAGGGTTGCATTCAGGTTGCATATTTTTCGTCCCGGGATGGACTATCACGTACTCATCGTCACCGACCACCTTGGCGAGGTCATCCGGCGGATCGGGCACCGGTCCCCCGTCGGTCCATGTGGGCTTCGATGAGGTCCAATTCTCATGTTTCGGCTCAATTCATCGGAGAAGGTGTGCAAGTAGAGCACCACGCCGAGCCCGGATAGAAGTGTAGGAACGGGGTTGGTAATGGCCGTGGGCCGATTTTGTTGGCGGCTTCGGCGTCGGAGAGGGGTGCTGCGCCGAGGTTGGCGCGGAGCTTGGCGCCGAGTTCGGCGTCAACGCTGGTCCAGTACGCGATGGCGCGTTCCTTGATGTCTGCGCGCTTCACGCCGCCCACGGCACCGGTGATGGTGTCCAGGAAGCGGGCCTTCTCGGCGTCGTTGTAGACCTCGCGGTACAGCGCACCGGCCTGGACGAAGTCGCCGTCCTCGGCGTGCAGGGAGTGCGCGGCGTGCGTGAGCTCGCCGTCGTTCTCCCAGCCGCCTGCCGGGGACTGCTCAACGGCGGCCGGGCCGCCGAACGTGTTCGGTGCGTAGACCGGAACCGACGGGGCGTTGAACAGGAAGCGTCCGGCGCCGTCCTGGCTGTAGTTGCTGACCGTGTTCTTGGGCTGGTTCACCGGGATCTGGGCGTGGTTGGTACCCACCCGGTAGCGGTGCGCGTCAGCGTAGGAGAAGATCCGGGCCTGGAGCATCTTGTCCGGGGACGCGGCGATGCCGGGCACGAAGTTCGACGGCGCGAAGGTGGCCTGTTCGATCTGCGCGAAGTAGTTCTCCGGGTTCCGGTTCAGCTCCATGGTGCCGACCTTGATCAGCGGGTAGTCCGCGTGCGGCCAGACCTTGGTCAGGTCGAACGGGTTGAACCGGTAGGTCTTGGCGTCCTCGTACGGCATGACCTGAACGTGCAGGTCCCAGGAGGGCAGGTTGCCGGCTTCGATGTTCTCGTGCAGGTCGCGGATGTAGAAGTCCGCGTCCGAGCCGGCCAGCGCCTCGGCCTCTTCGCCGGTGATCGAGTTCACGCCCTGGTTGGAGCGGAAGTGGTACTTGACCCAGAACCGCTCGCCCTCGGCGTTGATCCACTGGTAGGTGTGCGAGCCGTAGCCCTGCATCTCACGCCAGGACGCCGGCAGGCCGCGGTCACCCATCAGCCAGGTGACCTGGTGTGCCGACTCCGGGGACAGGGTCCAGAAGTCCCACTGCATGTCCGCGTCACGCAGGTGCGTGCCGGGCAGGCGCTTCTGGGAGTGGATGAAGTCCGGGAACTTGATGCCGTCGCGGATGAAGAATACCGGGGTGTTGTTGCCCACGAGGTCGTAGTTGCCCTCGGAGGTGTAGAACTTCACCGCGAAACCGCGCGGGTCACACCACGTGTCCGGGGAACCGTTCTCGCCCGCGACCGAGGAGAAACGGATCAGCATCTCGGTCTCCACACCGGGCTGCAGGAACGCCGCCTTGGTGTACTTGGAGACGTCCTCGGTGGCCTTGAACGTGCCGAACGCGCCGCCGCCCTTGGCGTGCACCACACGCTCCGGAACCCGCTCGCGGTTGAACTGGGCGAGCTTCTCCACCAGGTAGTGATCCGTGAGGATGATCGCGCCGTCAGCACCGACAGCCTTCGAATGCGCATCGGACGTAACCGGCGCACCTGACTGGGTCGTTGAAATGGCAGTCATTATTCTCCTATTTCTTAGACGGCGACTTGGATTTTTGAGGAGAGGACGGTCCTACAATCCGTTCCAGACTTTGTTGTCCACTAACCTTCGACAGGCAGCGGGGTCATCGGCCGGCGGTCACGAGAGTATCTGTTCGCGCGTCTCTCCGAAGGGAACCGCGTCGCTGAGCGTGAGAGTGTACCGGCCAGGATTGTGGCGGGTGACCAGGATGCCGGCGCAGCATTCGGTCGACAATACCTGCCGGAGTTCGGCCTCTGCATCGTCGAGCAAATCGTACAATCGACCGGGGTCGGTAACGAGGACTTCCAAATGCCCGGTGGCGTGAGTAGGCATGATTAACAGCTTCCTTCCGAGAGAGTAGGCTCCACCAACGTTGGGGTGGGCAATGTTTTAGATCGAATCGAATACAGCATGACGGGATCATCACGAACAAACAGACGACGGCACCCTGTTCCGCTCTCGACCACCCATATGAGTCCGCCGTCGTCTGAGCGGTCGTCCACATAGGCCACATACAGGATCGAGTCGACGGGCGAGACCTCAACGCAGTCGCCGGGCTGCAGAGAAGCCCAGTCCGGGACAGGCTGCTGGTCGGGTAGTCTGGTACGTCCCCCGGGGGGTTCCTGTGTTTGTTGATTCATGTCCTATTCCTTAGACGAACCGGTGCGGCCTGCGTCGGCGTTAATCCTGGAGCTAAGCCTTTCCGTGTTGGTGCACATCGCAGGGGCAGTACATGTTCCGGCACGTGTAGCAAGCGGGCATCATCTTGCAGCGCGTACAGACATCGCAGCTGACTGGCTCTGCGTGCCGGCCGGCATCCCCCAAGGTGTAGGGCTCCCCACAGTGGTAGCACGGTGGGCGCACACTTTCTTCTCCCCGGTCGCGCAGGTCGGTGTTCTGCATCATCAGTCAGCTTCCACGCCCGCGACCATGAGGCCCGCCATCACCACGAGCGCGAGTCCGGACAGCAGGTCCGTACGAAGGCGGGGGATGAAGTTGGCGACCGTGCGGCCGATCTGGTGTCCAGCGACCGCCATCACGAAAGTGGTGAAGGCGAAAAGGAAGGGTGCAATCCACGGCGAATAGCCTGCGAGGCCAAGCGTTGCACCCGCAGCCACGTTGTCGATGCTCAACGGCACGGGCAGCCATCGCCTGGCCGTCTTCAAGTCAAGGTCGGCATTCTCCGGTGACCGGAGCGCCTTGACGGTTACCCACAGGCCGTATCCGGCAAGGCCGACCGCCCCGATCATCCCGGCCGTGCCCTCGATCTTGGTGCTCAAGTACTCACCGATAAGCAGCCCAACGACCGGTGCCAGGCCATCCCATGCGGCGAAAATCAGGGAAGTCCTGATGGACTGGCGCCAGGTCGGTTTGAGTCCCCCGAGTGCGATCGATGTCCGAAAGTTGTCAAGGCCCAGGGCGAATCCGAGTCCTATCAGGGCGATCATGATATTCCTTTCAACACGGTGGCGGACAGCGGGACGGGCGTCCTCCCCGTCCTTCCCTGCGTCGGGGCAATCGCCCGTTTCGTGCGGCCCGCCTGCTGGCGGGGAATCACAGAGCCGGCCTGCGGCCGCATCGGGTCGTTTGCTGCCGCCACCGCCGCCTCGACCAGTCCGTGGTCCGGCGAGAGGTGACAGACCGGGTCTGTCCTGGCAGCGTCGCCGGTGAGCGCCAGGGCCTGGCAGCGACAGCCGCCGAAGTCGATGTCCTTGCGATCGCAGCTGCGGCACGGGTCCGGCATCCACGCGTCGCCGCGGAACTGCTGAAACAGTGGTGCTTTCTCCCAGATCCACTCCAGAGAGTGCTCGCGGACACTGGCAGGGGCTAGTTCAAGGCTGCGGGCGACTTCATGGGCGGCCGGGCAGGGCAGGGCCTCGCCGTTGGGCACCACGGTGAACTGGCGACTCGCCCAGCCATCCATGCAGGGCTTGGGGTACTTGCTGTAGTAGTCGGGCATGACGTAGATGATCTCCATCCGGTCCCCGAACCGATCTCGAGCCGCCCGTACCGACGCCTCGGCTCGCTCCAGCTGGTCGCTGGTCGGGAGCAACTCGGCCTGGTTAGGTCCTGCCCAGCCGGCATACTGCGTGTTTGCCAGCTCTATACGGTCGGCCTCCATCGCCTGCGCCATCTCGAGGATGCCGCCGATCCGGTCGATGTTCTGCCGGTGCAGCACAACGTTGAGGGTTAGTGGCCATCCCAGCTGTTTGATGAGCCGCGCGGCCACGTGCTTTCGCTCGAACGAGACGGTGCCGGCGATCTCGTCGGACAGGGATTGTTCATCGGCCTGGATGCTGAGCTGCACGTGGTCGAGGCCTGCTTTGCGGAGTTGCTCGGCTCGACGGGTGGATAGGCCGAGCCCGCTGGTGATCAGGTTGGTGTACAGGCCCAACTGGTTGGCGCACTGCACCAGGTCGACGATGTCGTGGCGCTGCAGCGGCTCGCCGCCTGAGAGGTGAAGCTGGAGCACACCCAGGTCGGCAGCCTCGGCAAATACTCGCTGCCACTCCTCGGTGCTCAGCTCGTCACGATAGTCGTCGAGCTGGAGGGGATTGGAGCAGTAGCCGCACTGCAGTGGACAGGAGTACGTGAGCTCAGCGAGCAGCCCGTAGGGCTTATCCATGGTCTACCTCCATGCCGTGCTTGGTGACGAGGGCCGTCACGAAGCGTTGAACGTCGCCGTCGGCGACCTGGTCGTATCGGCGGCGCAATTCGGCCTCGATCTCTGCGACTGTCCGCTTGGCGTCGCACAACTCCACGATCGCGGCGCCGGTGGGGTTGATGGCCAAAATCGTCTCTGGTGAGAGCAGCGCGTATTCCCCGCGCGCGGCGTTGAAGACCATCCGCACGTGTGGAGCCAACCGCGGCCGGGCGGCCCCGTTAACGATTTCCATAAGCCTGGTCAATCGAATCGAGCATGCTCCACAGCACGTCGCACTTGAAGGACAGTGCCGCCACCGCCGCTGCCTGCGTTTCTGGAGTGACACAGTATTTCCGCACGATCTCAAGGCCGTGCTCAGAGTCGCGGGGCGCCTGGGTAATGCGAGCCCGGAAATAGGCGAGCCCCTGTGGGTCGATCCAGGTGTAGTGGCGTTCGAATGCTGAGAGCCGCTCTGCCATGAGATCGGGTGCAAACAACTCGGTCAGTGAGGATGCCACCGCTTCCACCCATGGACGGGTGCGTGTGAAGTTGACGTAGGCGTCGACGGCGAATCGCACACCGGGGAGCAGGTGCCGTGAGTCCTCGAGCTCCTCACGTGTCAGGCCAACGGCCTCACCTAGACGCAGCCACGACTCAATCCCGCCGGTTCCCTCGGTGGTGCCGTCGTGGTCAATGATCCGCTGGACCCAGCGGCGCCGTACCTCACTATCCGGGCAGCTGCTGAGGATCGCCCCGTCCTTCCGGGGAATGTTCACTTGGTAGTAGAAGCGGTTGGCCACCCACCCCCGGATCTCCTCGCGGCTGGACTGTCCCTGGTTCATCCGACGATGGAAGGGGTGCTCGCTGTGGTACTGCTTGGCGTGCGCGCGGAGCGACTCCTCGAGTTCATCGGGTGTGAGTACTGCCGTCATCGTTGCTCCTTAGATTTCCAGTTCCAGCCCGTCCACGGCGACCTCCATGCCATGCCGGGCGAGGTGGAGTCGTTCCGGCGAGTCGTCGAGCAAAATCGGATTGGTGTTGTTGATATGGATGTAGATCTTGCGATCGATGGGTAGCGGCGACAGCAGCTCAAGGCTGCCTCCCGGCCCATCGATCGGTACGTGTCCCATGTCACGCGAAGTCTTGCTGGCCAGGCCGAGCCTGGGCATCTCGTCGTCGAGCCAGCAGGTACCGTCGACCAGCAAGGCGGAGCAGCCCGCCAGCTCCTCGAGGATGTCGGGCGTGAGCTGCTGCACGCCAGGGAGGTAGACCAAGCTTCGACGACTGGCGGTGTCAGTGACGCGGTAGCCCACGACCCGACCGTTCTCCGCAGCCCCCGGGAAGCGCATTTTCTTGCTGGTGGGGACGTCGAACGCGCGATACGACAGCCCCTGGCCTAGCACCATCTCGGTGCCGGGCACCACCGGTCGCCACGTGACCGGACAGTACGCTTCGAGCGTCCGCAGTATCCCGGTTCCCGAGGTGAGGGTCTCGTACACCGACTCCGTCGCGTGAACCTCCAGTCCGCGACCCTCCCGCAACAAGAGCAGGCCGAGCGTGTGGTCAAGCTCGGCGTCAGTCAGCAGCACGGCCTGCATCCGAGCCACACTGCCGTCGTCGGGATGCAGGGACTCGAAGGACTCTATTTGTGACTGGATGTCGGGTGAGGCGTTGAAGAGGAACCACTGCTGCCGGTCAGCGCTGACCGCGATGGACGACTGGGAGCGTGCGACGCAGGGTCGCGAGCCGCTCCGTGCCGCCCGGCACTGTGGGCACGCGCAGTTCCACTGGGGGAATCCTCCTCCGGCTGCCGATCCCAGTATGCGCGTGAGCATCACCGGTTACATCCTTTCGCTGTGTGGCCGGTGGGGGGGCGGGGCCGGTGTTGGTCCGGGACCCCCCCCCATTAGTATAATTTGTTTGCACCAAGG
>NZ_JBHTXX010000006.1:0-208789 GCF_042791415.1 Arthrobacter sp. NPDC056691 | reverse complement strand
TTCTCGAGCCAACCACGATGCCGTGGGGAAACACGTCCACCCTGTTCCGCGATCCTGATGGCAACCTCGTGAATCTATTCTCGCGCCCGACCTCCGAAGACCTGTCTGCGATGTGAATCGTTGCCGTCGGTCCCAAGCCCCCTCTGGTGGTTGGCGACGCTTCAACATCACGCACACCCGCTGAAAAATCCCGCGGTGGCTGAGGCGACGTCCTCGACCGGGATAGGGGTTACTCCTGGGTGCTGAAGTGCACCGGAGTCGACGTAGGAGACGATGTTACGAGCTGGCCCGACCAATCGCTACTGGTAGCGGTTGGGAGTACCCGGTTACCGCCTATGTTGTCAGTTTGGGGTGTAGCTCAGGGTGGCGAGCTATCTCTGGAGCTGGACTGGTGAGGGGCCGCTTTCCTAGAAGATGAATTCCTCTTGGTGTAGTCGCCGGCCGGGGAGTCCGGCCTCTGTGAGTGCTGTTCTGACGGCTGCAGCGAATTTGGGGGAGGCGCAGATATAGACGTCGCGGGTTGTCAGGTCTGGAACCATGTGCGTGAGGTTTCGGGCTGTCATAGCGTTCGCCGGGTCCGCGGACCGTCCCACAAGGAAGATGAGGTGGGCATTGCGATGCCAGGCAATTTGTTGGAGTTCTTCTCTAAACAGCACTTCTTCGGCGGATGAGGCCCGGTACAGCAGCGTTATGCGCCCGGCAGTTGGAGGCAATGTTTCGAAGAGCGCCCGCATTGGTGTGATCCCGATTCCGCCGGCGATAAGCAGGACCCCATGTGCCTGCCTCCGGGCAGCGGTCATGGCTCCATAAGGGCCTGCTGCGATAACCCGGGTGCCGGGCCTGAGGGAATGAATGAGTTGGGTGCCGTCGCCGATCGCTTTGACAGTTATACGCAGAAACTCGCTGTGGGGAGGTGCCGAGAGCGAAAAAGGATGGGATGAAAGCCAGGTGGTTCTGCTCAGGAATCTGAAGCGAAAGAATTGACCGGGTTGAGCATTCAGTTCGTCGAGGTGCCGACCGCGAAGGATGATGCTCGCGACTCCCTTTCCTTCAGTGCGGATGTGGTCGATCCGTAGCTGGTGGCGCCAGGCGAGCAGAATCGGCGCCAGGACACGGTACCGCAGCACCAGACCAAAGCTGGCCGTGTAGAGCAGGCTCCAGAAGACCTGGGCCAGGCGATGGCCGGCGAGATCGGGACCGGCCAGCTCATGTGCGAAAGACAAAGCGACGGCCAGATAAGTGAGCAAGTGGAGCGCGTGCCAGGTTTCGTATCTCACTTTCCGGCGCATACTACGGGCGGATATGACGCCGATGAGTACGAAAATGAGGGTGGCAGCCGTCGCCGCGATAAGCCCGGGCATTCGCATCACTTCGACAAAGGCAGACCATAGGCCCATTCCCTGCCGCACGGCCCAGGCAACGGTCGCGGTACCACCGTGGGTCAGCATGAGGAAGACAATCGCTCGTCCGCCAGTTGCGTGCCAGCGCGCCAACCGGTCCGCGCCGACGCCTCGTTCCAAAGCAGGGGCCCGGGACATCAGGGCCAGCATTACTGTCACCCCGTAACCGGCCAGCATCCCCGTGAGGTGTGCTATCAACGGCACGCCCACGCTCAGAGGCTGAGGCGCAGCTACTATGGCAAGCCCTGACGCGGCCACAGCACCGCCCCAGATGAGCGTGAGAGCGGTGGCCGGAGAAACCATGAGCTGGCGACTGTCCATCACCGGCGTCCCCTTGCGTGTATCCCCCGCCGGTCTGCGCTACCCAAGGGTGGTGTTTGTTGCGGCACAGTCACCGTGGTGTTCGTGGCCACTGCGGCGGAAGATGCAGGCGCGGCCACGGGTGAGACCAATGGTCCGTTCAATCCCAAAACAACCCCGCCAAGAACTATCCCAACGGCGAGGAGCACCGACAAGCTCCTGGGGACAGTCCGCCAATAAGTGGATGAATCGGTATCCCCGGACAGGGGTTGGTTCATGAGTGGGGCTGCGGTTTGCACACTTCCTCCGTAGCTAGAAGATCGGGTCGTATAGTTGACCCACTTTCCCGTCCTCGGCTATGGATGCACTGTTTTGAAGCTGTCCGGTGACTATGCGCTGGGAAGGTTCGGTTCGGCATACGGGCGTCGGTGAGCCTTCCGCGAGGGTCGCGCGGCGAGCATTCGATTAACTGGCCCCTTGGGCTACCTCGCGTAACCGGGGGACCACACGCCACTTCAGTCACAGGGACGGCACAGCATCAGGACAGGGCGGCAAAAGGAAGACGTCGCAGGATGGTCTTACGACCTCGAGCATGTCGGGGTAACGACGCACTAGGAGCACGATCATGAACCAGGTCAGAAAAATCGCTGCCGGCACGGCCCTGCTCGGTGCCATCATCGGAGGAGGGGCCCTGACGGCGGCAGCCTTGCCCGCCAACGCTGCCACGACAACTGCCTCGCCCACCAGCAGCACGACGCCGAACAGCCAAACCCACGGAAACGAAACCGCTCTGACCGGCGACACGGCCGACAAGGTAAAAGCCGCGGTACTGGCCGCCAACTCCGGCGCCACCGTCGACGAGATGACCACAGAAGACGACGGGAGCGCCGCCTACGAAGCACACATCACCAAGTCCGACGGAACCCACGCCACCGTCAAACTCGACGCCAACTACGCGATCACCGCCACCGAATCAGGCGGACACGGCGGGCATGGACGCCACGGCAACAGCAACGAACCCACCCTGACCGGTGACACGGCCGACAAGGTCAAGGCCGCCGTCCTGGCCGCCAACTCCGGTGCCACCGTGGACGAGATGACCACAGAAGATGACGGGAGCGCCGCCTACGAAGCACACATCACCAAGTCCGACGGAACCCGCGCCACGGTCAAACTCGACGCCAACTACGCGATCACCGCCACCGAAACAGGCGGACATGGCCACTGACACAACATGAGAGTGCGGGCAGGGATCGATAGACCCTGCCCGCATGTCCTGTTCACCACCAACCCATCGACGTATGGCTGGCATGAGCGGGCATTTAGGAGACGGGAAACGCCCAACCAAAGCGCTCGTTGGCCGCCAGGCAATTCCATTCCTGTGTTACAGACCGCACGTCGCCCGAGGCGCCCTTGGGCCTGGTCCCTGCAGCGACCTGACCATTCCGCGCCGACCCATATGTCCCACGTTTGGATGTGCTCCCCATGACGGGTGAGAAAACGCAGATAGTGGGGATTTCGTCAACCTGCTCAACCCAACGATTCGTGCGAACAAAGCACGTGGATGAGTCGCTCTCGAGCCTGGTCCCGGCAGCACCCTGATCACTGCGCCCTAGCCCCGGCTTTTCATGAGGCGGCGTTCCTGGGCGCGTCTTAAACAGGGGAAGGGTGCTCTGAGCTGGGAAAATAGTGGTTGTCGAAGCTGTTATTTCGCCGAGCGAAGGAGCACCCTTCCGGTGTTTATCCTGATGCCGGGATTATGCCGATACTTCTGCGTCGCCGCAGGTCGGGGCGGGTCAGGCCCGCGATAGCTCGGCATAATCCGCGGGCGGGTTCATGCTGGTCTTTCCAATTCTGGAAAGGACCAAGATCATGATCGATCCGTCACGGGTTCACGTTGCAGGGCCTCTGGCCGCTAACCGGGACGATGTTGTGGCCGGGATGCTCCAACTGGGCTACGCGAAGAGCACTGTGGTTGGATCTGCTGATGATGGCCCGCTTGTCCGGCTGGATGGCCAGAATGAGCATCGGGGCGGAGGACCTGACTTGGGGTGTGCTGAGAGAATATTGCGCCTCTCACGGTTTGTCAGGTCCGCGCGGGCCTTTTCCCGGTGCCCGCCTTCTCGATGTGAATCTGTTCGTGCTCGCGAAAACGTCCCAGTGGTCAACGAAATCAATGAGCTCAGCAACGTCGTCCCTGGGCGTTTTCTTTGGCTGGATGTTTCTCACCGGCAGGCTTGACCGTGATCTGACCGTGGGTATCTTCAGTGCCCGGAAGCGCCCGCAGCCCGCCGTTTTCCCTCAGCCGACAGGCTCCCTTACGCCTGTCAGTGGCCCCCCGTCGTGGCGTTTGTTCGTCCTCCGTCGGCTGTCAGCGAGACTGTGACCGGCTGGCCACCGGCAACAGTGATGTGGGTGACGGTACTTCCACCGGGTGTCAGAACCGCGGCTACGGGTACGGCGAAGCTGCTGGGGTCTCGCCCGATGGTCTGTGCGGGTTGCCCCGAGGGCGTGCTCACTCCCTGAATGCGCAGGTCGTAGGCGTTGCCGGGGCCGTCGTTATGAATGGTCACTTCCCAGGTGGTCCTGCCGGCGCCGGCAGATCTCTTGACCAAGGAGGCTGTCAGCCGGGCGGCGGCGGGCGGGGTGCCCTCGTCGACTTCCAGGACGAGGGTGTCCCATCCGGGGCCCTTTCCAGCTGCCGTCGGAGCGCCATGGGTGAAGGTGATGCGGTTCTCGCCGGCCACGAGTAGCTCCCCGGGAAATGACAGGACGGCCGTGCGGGGGAAACCGCTGCGGTCGGCCTGCCTGGCAATCGTGGAGTCGTTGTTGTTGGGGAGGGCGCCGGAGATGGCGGAGCTGTTGCCGTTGACTGCCACGGCCGGGGCGCCTCCTTGCTGCATTGCAGTGGCGACGGTGAGGTACGCAGTGCCTGTGTAGGGGCGGTCCAGGGTGAACTGGACGGTCCAGGTGCCCCTGTTGGTTTGGGCGTAGTACCAGTCGGTCGGCTCCCAGCTCTCGCCGATGGTGAAGGTGAGGTCCGCTGGAATTACGGAGGGCTTCTGGTACCCCCGCGGCCGGGCCGTGACCGGCGATTTGGTGGCCAGTGCGTACTCGCCGGCAGTCCGGTCGGAGCGGCCGAGCTGCCATAGGAAGGTGCCGTGCGTGGTAGGGGTCCACATGATTTCGCCGAGGTCCTGGGAGCGGCCCGAGACGACCAGGCCTGACCGGCGGTAGAGGTCGGTCACTGACCCTGCCGCGGGCTGGATGTACAGGACATATGTTCCCGGCGTTGCGGTGCCCGGCTTCCACGCCTGCGGGATGCCGGGGAGCCGGAAGCGTCCTTCGGCGTCAGTGGTGGCGAAGTAGGTCGCTTCGGCGATTGGGAAGACGCTCTCGCTGTCCTGGGTGGAGAGGATGACATGGAAGTTCGTAGCCGGGCGCCCGTCCGTCAGCCGGACGCGGCCGGTGACAGTGGTGCGGTCAGCCGGGGCCGGGTAAAGGGGGTCGGTTACCCAAGGGGCGCCTTCTCTGTGTTCTTTGATCTCGGCCTGGGCCGTCCGCGCGGCTTGTGCGACCAGCGCACCGGGCTCTGCGGGGTCGCCGACAGTGAAGAAGGTAAGCCAGGGTCCATACAGGCGGCGGTAGCCTGCCGGGACCTGATAGCCGGGCTCGCCGTAGTGGTTGCGGGCGAAGTAGTTAAGGATGAGGGCGTCCTGGTGGATCGCGAGGTCTTGATGTTGGGGTCCGGCGCCATAGTAGGCGCAGAGTGTGTCACCGGTGACGCCACCCAGCGGGGTGAACCAGGCACCGAACCCGTGGCCGAAGTGCCCGAACATCGGGTTCTCGTGGTGGTAGAGGCTCCAGTCGTATTTGCTGTAAACCGAGCCCGCGGGCAGGTTGCCGGAGTTGCTGTCCGGGCTGGGAAGGTCCGGGTTGTTGGCCCCGTCAATCCGCCAGGTCTCGTCCTGAAGACTCTCTTGTGTGGCCAGATATGCGTATGTCGGCTGCTGCCCTGCCCCCCGTTCCCAGTTGTAGGAGTGGTCGAGAAGGCCGCGGTCCCACCTCGTATTCATCCGGACCTCGCTGAGGACGGTGTCGGCCACGGCGGTCATGATGTTGTAGCCGTAAATACCGCGGCGGCCGGACCTCATGACCAGATGGTGCTCGTGGCGCAGGGGAGTGCTGGTGGTATCGACGAATGCCACCTCGACCAGTCCCGCTTCGACGCGGACGACATCAACCCTCGAGCACACCAGGCGTGTCTTTCCCCCGCCTGCGTCGACGTAGAAGGAGTGCTGGCGGTCAGGATCGCGTGGATTGACGCCGTTGAGGTTATGCGCCAGCTCTGTACCGGCGACGACAATTGACGTTGCGGTGATGGACACGTCCTGCCAGCCGGTGACCATTCCGGCGTCGTCCCGCCCGAACGTGGCACGCACAAGCCCATTGTCGAGAACGAGTTCTGACGCTTCGCCTGGAAACGCATAGCTTCCGACTCTCGCCGGTTCGCCGTTGATCAGGACCTTGACGCCTTGTCCCGATTCGGCGACCGCGGCACCGCTGCCAACGTGCCCAGCCAAGACGGTACCGAGAGCAGCACCTCCGAACCCCTGAAGGGCGGTCCTGCGGGAGATACCCTGTGCCTGCTTAGGCTGCAACTGATCTGAGTTCATACGTTCGCTCCTCGTTGAATGGAGTGGCCCACCGGGAAGTATTTCCTGGGGGAGGGAAGTGTTCGGAACCAGTCCTTTAGCTCTCGAGGTCCTGAAGGGACTTGCCCTTCGTGTCCGGGGTCAGGAGAGTAGCCAGCGCGGCGACAAGGCAGATACCGAATGTGGTGAGCCCGATGACAAGGGGAACGTTGTCCGTTCCTGGAGGGGCGACTGCAGTGAAGATGCTGGGGAAAAATGACGCGATCATGAGGCCGACGTTTTGTGACACCGCAAACCCTGTGACCCGGATCCGCATGGGGAACTGCTCCTGGAAGAACGTGGCGAATGTAGAGTTCCACATTTGAAAGAAGATGCCTTGCACTATGACGACGCATATGAAGACCAGTACCAGGCTTCTTTGGTCTACAGCCCAGAGGTATCCTCCTGAAAGAGCACCCCCAGCGATCCCGCCCGCTACCATGAGCGTCCGGCGACCGATCCTGTCGGACAGCGCACCGAACACCGGGATCGTCACTACGGCAGCGATATTGGCCACGAGTGTTACCCAGAGGAATTCGCTGCTGGAGAAGCCGATGCCGTAGCCCTTTTGGGTCGCGTAGGAAACCCCGAAGATGAGGGTTGCCATGCCGATCACATTCGTGAACGTCATGATGACGCAGCGGGCCAAGACCCATGGACGCGTGCGCAAGATCTCAATGAGGGGGAACCGGCGTGCCGGGGCGCCCGTCTCGGAATTCGCCAGGTATGCCGGCGGTTCCTGCACCCGGCGGCGGATGATGTATCCAGCCAGGATGACGATAGCGCTGAGTAGGAAAGGAACACGCCAGCCCCAGGCGCTGAACTGATCGTTGGGAAGAAGAGCAGCGAGAGGAAGCAGAACAGCAGTGGCCAGGATCGAGCCGACCTGGGTGCCCTGAAGGCTGAAGCTGGCAAAGAAGCCGCGTTTGGCATCGGGGGAGTGTTCGACGATCATCGCGCTGGCACCCCCCAGCTCGCCGGCAACCGCGAAACCCTGAATCAGCCGGAGGATGACGAGCAGAACCGGTGCGAGGATGCCGATCTGCCCGTACGTGGGCAAGAGTCCGACGGCGAAGGTAGCGAAGCCCATCAGCAACATCGCGAATACAAGTACGTGCTTGCGGCCGTGCCGGTCACCGTAGGCTCCCAAAACGATCGCGCCGACCGGACGGCTGACATAACCCACGGCATAGGTGGCGAGTGAAGCAATGATCCCGACGGTCGGATTCTCCGACGGAAAGAAGGTCGCGGGGAAGATGAGCGTCGCGGCCAGCGAGTACAGCGCGAAATCGTAGTATTCAAGCGCGCCGCCGATCCAGCCGCTCATTGCAGCCTTCTTCGGATCTTTCTGGCTCACACTGTTTTCAAGGGCGGGGCGGGCATCCCCGGAGGTTGTGCGCATTCTATAAATTCCTTCGTCATCATTGGCAAGGAACCGAAATTCTCATTTCGGAGGGCTTCAGTCGGGAGCGGCAAGGGTTGGCAAGCGCTTTCCGATGAATCGTTTCATTAGATTATGGGGTGAGGGCCGTCACGTCAACCGCTCGCTGCGGATGCCTTGCAGGGACGGCCACGAGTCAAGAACATCAGGGGCCGCCGGTGGACGGGCGGGTGGCAGGCGTCCAGTTCAGGCCGTAAAAGTCGATGAAGACAGCGTCACGCGCTCAATGGGATTACGTGGCTTTGTTTCCGTGCGACTACCGCAAAACTGCCTGCCTTGCGCACGATCCAGACCACCACGTCCGTTCTGTCTGTGATTGTGTGAAAGGGCTTCAGCGTTGGGTACTCGGTGCTATCGCCGGTAATAACTGCCTGGTCGAAGGTGGCCTCGAGGGTCTTCTCCGGCATGGTGCTCACGACGCCGGGGGCGACGAGTTCAGCGACGCACAGGGTGTCCGGGCAGGCCGGGTCCTTGACGCCGGTGGAGGCCTACAGCGGCCGCTGGGGGAGCGCGCCGGCTTCGGCCAGCAGTGCCCAGCGCTCGGTGGCGAAGAGCTCTTCGTAGACCTGGTAGGCGAGGCGGGCGTTGGCAATTCCGGCCATTCCCTTGAGCGATAGTACCTGCAGGGTACCGATGCCGTCGAGGCGCTTGTCGATCTCGGCGTCCACGCGGGATACGAAGAACGAGGCGAGGGCGTGGATCTTCGCGAGATCGTGGCCGTTCCTTGGCCTGCTCCAGGCCGGTCTGGAAGGCGTTGATGATGGCGCGGTACCGCTCGACGAGAAGATCAGGGTCACGTTGACGCTGATGCCCCGGTGAGGGTAGCGGTGATCGCCTCCAGGCCTTCGAGGGTGGCCGGGATCTTGATGAGGACGTTGTCCTTGTCCACCTTCTTGTAGAGGTTCTTGGCTTCGGCGATGGTGCCGGCCGTGTGCCAGGCAGGCGGGGGTCAACTTCGATGGACACGCGCCCGTCGACACCGTTGGAGCTGCTGCCACCGGGGCGAACAGGTCGCATGCGTCGGCGACGTCGGTGCTGATCGCGAAGATGGTGTCCTCGACGCTGGCGCCGGCCGCTGCATGTTTGCGATGGTGGCGTCGTAGTCGGTGCCGGCCGTGATGGCGCCTGGAAGATGGACGGGTTGGTGGTCACACCGACCACGTTTTTCTCTTCGATGAGCTTGGCCCGGACGCCGGTATCCAGGCGTCCGCGGGAGAGGCCATCGAGCCAGATGGAAACTCCGGCGTCGGAGAGCCGCTGGGTGGGCGTGGTCGAATCAAAGCTCCTGGAGATCTGTAGGGACTGGATTTACAGCAGCCTCCGAATCAGCTTCGTTGCAGGCGCCGCTTGTCATGGGCGTGGGCGGTTGTCGGTTTTTGCCGGGAACCTGCGGCTGGCCGCAAGAGGTGGCAGGTGCTGGCGCTGAGTCCCGCAGAGCTGCGGGACTCAGCGCCAGCCATCCTTGGATACCTTGCCGCTAGCTGTCTGCGTCGTGGTCTGTCTGCAGGATGTGTACCAGTGAATCCAGTGCTTCATCGGCATTTGTTCCTTCGGCCCGAAGCACGACGGTAGTGCCGTGGGTTGCCCCCAATCCCATGAGCGAGAGCACGCCGGAGGCGTCCACGGCTTCGCTCGCGGGGGTCCCTTCGAGGGCGACGGTCACTTCGAGGGGAATGTTGCCGGCTGCTTCGGCGAAGATCGCGGCGGGGCGGGCATGTAGGCCTACCCGGCTTGCAACGGTGGTGGTGCGTTCTGTCATCTGATGGTCCTTTGCTGTGTCGCTGGGGTGTTAGGCCGCGAGTGCCTTAACACTCCTTCCTGGGCGAGGGGGGTAGTTCCCGACGGTTTAGGAAGCAGTGTTTCTGGCCATTTCCTTATGGGCTGTTTCTTTGGCGGCCGCCTTTTGTGCAGCTTCAGCTGCCTTTTCCCCGGCAATCCAGGCGTCGCGCTTCGCGCCGGGGATCCAGCCGGTATTGACGACTTTGAGTTGGAAAATGATGGCGGATGTTACTAGCGCCACGGCGATCAGGATGGTCAGGAAAACTCCGACGGTGGCTCCGCCCCGGAGGCTGAGGCCGATGAGGGTGCCAAACCAGCCGAAGTCGGCGTCACCGAATGTGCTGTTGGAAAGGCCGAACTGGCCAAGTACCAGGAGGAGGACGGCGGGGAGGATAGTGATGACGACACCGTTGACGAAGCCTCCAAGGGCAGCGCCGCGGCGGCCGCCTGTGGCATTGCCGTAGACACCCGCGCCGCCGCCGGTGAAGAAGTGCGGCACCATTCCCGGGAGGATGAGCGCCAGGCCGAAGACCGGGTTCAGCCATAGCGCCAAGAGGCCCAGGGCGAGGAGTCCTCCGGCGAATGAGCTCAGGAACCCGATCAGCACGGCATTGGCGCCGAAGGGGAACACGATGGGGATATCCAGGGCGGGTTTGGCGCCTGGAACGACTTTTTCCGCAATCCCCTGGAAGGCGGGGACGAGTTCGCCGAGAACGGTGCGGACACCGTAGAGAATGATGGCCACCCCGACTCCGAACTGGAGGGCCTGGGCGAAGCCGGCCATGACGAAATCGCCGGCGTCGGTGGCTTCGAAGATTGCCAGTGCCTTCTGCAGGGGCAGGGCGATGAGGCCCCAAACGGTGAAGACCATGTAGATAAGGACCATTGAGAGGGAGGTGGCGACCATGGAGTCGCGAAGAAATTTCAGTCCCTGCGGGAACTCGATGTCTTCGGCCGATTTGCTGCGGCGCCCCGCGGCCTGGCCCGTTGTGGCTGCGGCGATGTAGCCGAGTGAACCGAAGTGGCCGATGGCGATCGCGTCGTTTCCGGTGATTTTCTTCGTCCAGGGGTGGAGGAAGGCGGGCATGACCACCATGATGACTCCGAGGAGGACAGCACCGATCAGGACGACGAGCCACCCCAGGTTTTCCCCAAATCCCACGGAGAGGACAACGGTGATCATGGTGGCCATGAACACCATGTGGTGCCCGGTCAGGAACACGTACTTAAGTGGGGTGAACCGTGCCAGGACCAGCATGATCACGAAGCCGAGGGTCAGTACGTAGGCGCTTTGGGCCCCGAACTGGTCTTGGGCCATCGCCGTGATGACCTCGTTGGTGGGGATAACGCCTTGGGCGCCGGTCACTGCGAGGATGAGCTTGCCGAGCGGGTCAAGGGAGCCGACGACGACGGTGGCGCCTGCGCCGAGGATCAGAAAGCCGACGGCTGCCTTCAATGCCCCTCCGATGACTTGTCCTGCGTTGCGGCGAAGGGCCAACAGGCCAACGGCGGTGATGATGCCGATGAGGTAGGCGGGCACATTCAGGATTTGTTGACCGATGAAATTGAGGATGACTGCGAGCCAGTCCATGACGGTGCTCCTTTCCGGGTTTAGGTAAGGGGTGGCTGGTTACTGGACGGCTTGGGTGAGTTTTTCTTCGATTTCGTCGAGATCGAAGAAGTTGTCGATGATGATGACCTTTGCGGGAACCTGTCCGAGTTCACCGGCGAGCTCATCGGAGGTCAGGACGACCCGGGCTGTCTGCGCTGCGCCTTTGGCCACGCCGATGTCGGCGGCTTCGACCTCGGCGTCGATTCCGAGTTTTGCGAGTACTTTTTCGGCGTTCATCTTGAGCAGGATCGAGGTGCCAATGCCCATGCCGCATACTGCAACGATTTTCATGGTGGTGCCTTTCATAAGGATGGATCTGTAATAGGTGTTGGTGCAGGTCTCAGGAGGTGGCAGCGGCGGCTTCTGCGAGGATCGTTCGGACTTCGTCCTCCGTGACGGCTGCGTCCAGGCTTGCCCGTACTGCTTTGTCGGAAAGAACACCCGCCATGGCTTTCAGGACCTCGATGTGGGTGTGGTGGTCAATGGCTGCCAGCCCGATGACCAGAGTGACCGGATCATTTTTTGGATGCCCGAATTCGACCGGGCTGTCGAGGCTGACCCAACTGAGCCCGCTGTGAAGGACGGCGTCGGACGGGCGTGCATGGGCGAGGGCGATTCCGGGCGCGATTACGATGTAGGGCCCGTGCTCCTCGACCGCGGCAATCATCTGCTCCGTGTAGTCACCAGTCGTTGCACCTCCGGAGGCGAGTCCGTCTCCGGACAGTCGGATGGCGTCACGCCAGGTCGTTGCGGTTGCTTTCGTTGATATGGAGCAGAGGGAATCGGCGAGGTTGAGGGCCATGAAAGGACCTTTCTGTGTGTTTTGGGCATGCGTCATCGCGTGGACGGCATCCGGGCGCGTTGAAGGAGGTGTGGGGGCATGACCGGCTTAGCCGCCGCGGGGGAGTCGAAGCGGGTAGCCTGGAAGTCAAGTGTGGGCGGGAAAGCGGTTAGATGCCTTTTCCGCCGGAGTCCCGGACGACGAGCCGGGGGGTGAGGCGTACTTCCCGGGGTTTGAGCTCGGGTTCGCGGATCCGCTGGAACAGCATTTCGGCTGCGAGGGTTCCGAGTTCTTCAATGGGCTGGGCCATGACCGTCAGCCGGGGGTCGAACAGGTCAGCCCAGGGAAAGTCGTCATAGGCCACGAGTGCCACGTCATCCGGTACCCGGAGGCCCAGTTCACGAAGGGCCTTCATTGCACCGATGGTCATTTGGTTGTTGGCCGTGATTAACGCCGTTGGCGGTGATTCCAGTGCCATCAGTGCCTTGATCGCCTGTCCGGCGGGCTCCGCCTCGGAGTGGCCGTCCCGGATGAGTCCCTGGTCCAGTCCTATGCCGGCTCGTTGCAGTCCGAGGATGTAGCCCTCGAGCCGCTCGATGGTGGTGCGAAGGCCGGGCCGTCCGGAGATCATGGCGATCCGGCGGTGACCGCGTTCGGTCAGGTGCCGGACCAGCTCCGCGGTGGGTTCGGTATTTTCCACCCCAATGGCATCGACGGGCTGTGAGGGGTCAAGATGTTCCGGAACCCGGTCGATAAGAACGGTGGCAATTTTCCGGCGGGAGATCTGTCGCAGGGCCTCTTGTGGGTCAGCGGAGGGGGCGAGGATGATCCCTGCCGGACGCTGCGCGAGCAGATCCCTGACGGCGCGCAGTTCCCGCTGGGGGTCATCATGAGTGTCGGCCAGGACCAAGCTGTAGCCCAGCTCTGTCACGTGTTTTTCGATGGAGTGGACAACTTCACCGAAATACGGGTTGGACATAGCTGAGATGGCAAGGCAGATGGTGTGTGTCTTGCCGGTGCGCAGGGACTTGGCGATCCCGTCGTTGACGTACCCGGTGGCCTCGATGGCTGCGGTGACGGCCTTCTCGGTTTCCGGGGCGATGCGGCGGGTTTTGTTTACGACGTGGGAGACCGTGGTCTGTGAAACGCCTGCGACTTGTGCCACTTCGCTCATGGTTACCATGTGATCTCCTTCCGCCGTCCCTATTGTTCCATCCGCCGTCGGCTCCGGCTGCACCGTACCTGGCTGGGCCGTCATGTGAGCCGGACGATCAGGTCGGCCGAGCCCCTGGTGGTCCTTATGAAGTCAGCGTTGGGTTCGTCGGACCTGTGGACCCATTCCACGGCTTTGGACAAGGCCTTTCCGAAATGGACGTGCCGGTCGATGAGTCTGGTCAGTCTCAGCTCGTCCGGGGTTTCCAGGTACCAGACCTGGTCCAGTTCTGCCCGCACAGCCTGCCACCGTGGATCGGGAGCGAGAAGGTAGTTCCCTTCGGTGATGACCACGGGGTGGTCCCTGGGCACGGGGATGGACGCGGCGATGGGTTCTTCCAGTCCGCGCCGGTAGGCCGGTGCGTAGACCACATCTTCCTCGCGGGACTTGATCCGCTGCAGCAATGAGCGGTAACCGCCAACATCGAACGTGTCGATGGCCCCTTTGCGATCCAGTTTCGGGGAGTCCTTGATGACGTCGTGACCGAGGTGGAACCCGTCCATGGGGACTACCACGGCGCGGTCGCTGCCCAGCGCCTGTGCGAGCTGATCGGCAAAGGTGGATTTCCCAGCACCGGGCGCCCCGCACAGGCCAAGAATGATCCGTCCCCCGGGCGACAGTCCTGTCATGATCCGTTGCACCAGCTGGTCAACGTCGGCCTCCAGGGTTTCAGGGACCGGCTGCCGGTTACTCAGCTCCATGAATGTAGCTCCTTGTGGATTGGTGTCTGCGGCTGGCCGGGGCCCGGCCAGCCGCAGGGGGCATTAGAACGCGAATTCGTCCACGTTCGCGGGGGTCACGATCTTGGCCGGTCCGAGGATGACAGTCTTCTCATCGCCCACGGTGTAGGAGCCGAGCTTGCCGGCATCGAACTTTTCACCGGGTTTACCGGTCACGGTGCAGCTGGCGGCGGCCTTGGCGGCGTAGAACGACAGGTAGCCCAGGTCAGTGACGTTCCACCAGATGTCCTGGACGTTGCCGGTCTCGATCTGCTTCTTAATCAGGGACGCCGGTGCAAGGCCCGTGAGCTTGACCTTGCCCAGCGCACCGATCTCATCCAGCGCTGTGGCTGCCGCCGGCAGCGAGATGCCGGCCGGGACGATGATGCCTTTGAGGTTGGGGTGGGTGGTGACCAGTTCCTTGGCGCGGTTGGCGCTGACATCTGCCTTCTCTTCGCCGTAGACGACGTCGACGAGTTTCATGCCGCTGAACTTCGCCTCACTTCCAAGCCTCTTCTTGATGTCTTCGATCCAGGCGTTCTGGTTGACCGCTGTCTGGGTGGAGGACAGGATGGCGAATTCGCCCGTACCGCCCAGGAGGTCGCGCATGCTGTCCAGCATGCCGGTGCCCAGTTCATCCGTCTTGGCCTGGTTCACGAACAGGGACCTGGCGTCGGGGGCGACGTCGGAGTCGAAGGTGATGACCTTGATTCCTTGGGCCTGGGCTTTCTTCAGCTCCGCGGCGGCACCGTTGAGATCGCTGCCTGAGATGGCGATGACGTCAACTTTTTGGGAAATCAGCTGCTGGACAAAGGGGATCTGGGCCGCGCCTGTAGCCTCGCTGGGTGAGGTGTAGACGACCTTGTTCGAGCCGCCCAGTTCGGTGGCTGCCTTCTGCGCGCCGTCCCTGACCGTGGTCATGTACGGGTCATCGCCGAGCTTGGGAATGTAGCCGACGGTGATGTTGTCCTTCGGGGTGCAGGTGCCTGACCCGGAGGAGGCGTTGCCGCCAGAGGGTGTGCAAGCAGTCAACGCAAGGCTGGCGAGGCTCAGAACGGCGAGGCCCGACAGGGCAGCACGTGCAGGTGTACGCATGTGAATCTCCTATGATTTTGCGGGGTTGAGGCTGGTTTATTGGGTGGGTAGAACGGTAGCGGCCGGTTCTGGGGCCGGGTTGCCCAGTTGCTGGGCCCGTGTCCTGCGGCTGGCCAGCAAGGCCGAGGTGCGGTTTGCGATGTTCGCCATGAGCAGGGAAACGATGAGGACGAGTCCGACGACGGCTGCCTGGCCGTAGGCGCCGAAGTTCTGCAGCTGGAGCATGCTTCGGATGGCGATGACGACAACCAGTGCCCAGAGCACGCCAGTCATTTTTCCTTTGCCGCCCAGGAAGCTGACGCCGCCCAGGAACACGACGGTCACCACGTCCAGCTCGTAGCCGATGGCGCCGTCCGGTGCTGCCGAGGAGGTGATGCCGACGTGGATGATGCCGGCGAGGGCCGCGACAAGCCCGGAGGTGACGAACAGCTGGAAGATGATCCGGGATTTCCTGACGCCGGAGTACGACGCCGTGTCGGGGTTGCCGCCGATGGCGAAAACGCGCCGCCCGAACGGTGTCTTGTGCAGCACAATATAGAAGACCGGCGCCAGGAGCAGGAACGGGACAATGGCTGCCGGGATGTAGGTGCCGAGGACCGAGTCGTTGCCCAGCGAGATGATTTCCGGGGGCATGTTGCTGATGGGTGTGCCTCCGACGAGCACGTAGCACAGCCCGCGGAACAGGGCCAGGGTGCCCAGGGTGACCACCAGGGAGGGCAGGCGGAGCACAGCGACGAAGAAGCCGTTGAGGGCGCCGCAGGCGAGTCCTACTGCCAGTGCCACGGCTGCGGCGGCCATCGTGGATCCACCGGACTGGACGGTCAGGCCGAAGGCGATGCCTGCCAGGCCGGCGGTGCTGGCGACGGAGATGTCGATTTCGCGGGCGATGATAAGGAACACCAGCGGCAAAACCATCAGGGCTTTCGCGGCCATGCGGGCAACGGATGAGCCCAGATTATAACCGTCTGCGAACCCTGGGGTGGTGATGGCTGCAATGATGATCATGGCGATGGCGAAGGCCCCTAGGAGCCCTTCCCAGGACAGAAGCCGGGACTGGAGACGCTGCGGCCACCTGGCGGTGGTTGTTGTCGACATGGTCAGTGTCCTTTCGCCTTATTCCGGCGGCTGTGGAGTATGACGTCCACGGAGACCGCGGCAATAATGGCGGCTCCGTAGACTGCCTGGAGGTATTGATCGGGTACGCCGGCGATGGTCAGGACCTTCCTGATCGCCAGGAGCCCAACGGTGCCGATCAGGACACCGACGACGGTGCCCGACCCGCCCCTGAGGGCGACTCCGCCGACGACGACGCCGGCGATGACAGCGGTCTCGAGTCCGAAGGCGACCTGTCCGTCCACGAAGGGATAGTAGGACGCCCACATCGCACCGACGGCACCGGCGAGGAGTCCTGAGATGGTGAACGCAGTTAGGGTTCGGCGCTTGGCGGGGATGCCGATCAGTTCCGCGCCGGCGGGGTTGGACCCGGCGAAGTATGTTTCGCGGCCCTTGGCGGTCCACCAGAGAATGAATCCGGCCAGTGCGAAGATGAAGATGGCGCTTAGTTGCACGGGTGAGATGCCGAGGAAGGGCTCTTTGGTCATGGTGAGCCAGTCCGCCGGGACCTGTTCGGGTTTGACCCGGTCTCCTGAGGAGATGATGCTCAGCACGCCCCGGTACAGCGCAAGTGTTCCCAGGGTCACGACGATGGAGGGAACTCCGCCGTAGGCGATGACTGACCCGTTGATGAGACCGCAGAGCAGCCCGACCGCGAGGGCGACACCGATGCCCAGAATGAGAGGAGCGTCCGGTGCCGTCCTCATGGTTGCGGCGGAGGCGTAGGCAGCAAGGCCCAGGGTGGAGGCGACGGAAAGGTCGATGTTCCGGGTCAGGATTACCAGCATTTGGCCGATCCCGACGATGCCGAGCATGGCCGAGTAGTCGGCCAAGTCGTGCAGGTTATCGCCCGAGTAAAAGTTGGTGTTGAGCAGGCTCAATGGGGCGACTACGGCGGCCAGCGCCAGAAGCAGTCCAAGTTCCCGGCGTCCCAGCGCCTGCCGGATCCAGGAGAGGGTGCGGCCCCTCGTCGCAACCCCGGGCTGTTGCCGGGGTGGCCGGAACTGCTGCGGTTCCGCGGCGGAGGTGGGTTCTTCTGCGGGTTTCGGGGTGCTTCGTGAGGGAGCGTGCAGACCGGTGGCTGCGAGGCCGATGTCGTACTGGTTGGCGTGTTCGCGGTCGAACTCCGCGACGAGGTCGCCGTGTTTCATGACGTAGATGCGGTCGCACGCGCCAAGAAGTTCGGGCATGTCCGAAGAAATCAGCAAGATGGCGATCCCCTGTGCTGAGAGTTCACGGATGATCCGGTGGACTTCGGCTTTGGCCTGCACGTCGATGCCCTGCGTCGGTTCATCCAGGATCAGCAGTTTCGGCTGAGTCGCAAGCCATTTGGCGAGGACCACCTTCTGCTGATTGCCCCCCGAAAGATTGCCGATTGGCTGGCCGTAGCCCGCGAATTTCAATTTCATCCGCTCGAGCGGGCCCTGCACCATGGCGAGTTCGGCTTTGGTACTGATCAGGCCCCACCGCGTGGCCTTGCCGACAACGGGCAGCGTCGCGTTGTCCAGGATGGTGAAGTCTTCAACGATACTTTGGCCGCGGCGGTCCTCCGAGACGTAGGCGATTCCTTCGGAGATTGCGTGCGCCGCGGACTTGATGGTCCGCTCGTCGCCGTTGAGCAGGATCTTCCCGGATGTCGGTCGTTCCATCCCGAATACTGCGCGGGCCACTTCGGTGCGGCCGCTGCCGATCAGCCCGGCCATTCCCACGACTTCTCCCGCGCGCACGTTCAGATCAATGTTCCTGAACTTTCCATCGGAGGTGAGTCCCTGAAGTTCCAGGACGGTGTCTCCCAGGACTGCCGCTGACCGTTCATACAGGTCGCCCAAGGCGCGGCCGACCATGAGTTTCACGATTTCTTCTTCGGTAACGTCCGATGTCCGGCGGGTATCAACGAAGGCACCGTCGCGAAGCACCGTCAGACGTTCCGAAATCCTGAAGATCTCCTCCAGTCTGTGACCGACGAACATCATCGCCACGCCCTGCTCCTTGAGGCGGTCAATCACCTCGAACAGGCGGTCCACCTCGGCTGTGGTCAGAGCGGCGGTCGGCTCATCCAGGATCAGGACCTTCGCCTCTGAGACCAGGGCCCTGGCGATTTCCACGAGCTGCTGCTCGGAGATGCGCAGGGATCCCACGGGCATCGTGACGGGCCGGTCGAGCCCGAGCTGGGCAAGGACCCTTTGAGCCTCTGCCTTCATCCTCGTGTGATCCAGCAATCCGGCACGGGAACGAAGCGGCTGCCCGGCAAAGACGTTCTCCGCGATGGACAGATCCGCGAAGAGCCCGGGGTGCTGATGGACCACCGCCACACCGTGCTTATGCGCCTCCAGCGCGGTCGCAAAATGAACTTTTTCGCCTCCGACGCGGACGGTTCCGCCATCGGGCTGATATACCCCACCCAGCATCTTCACGCATGTACTCTTTCCCGCCCCGTTTTCCCCTACGAGGGCAAGAACCTCCCCGGGGAACAACTGGAAAGACACATCCGCGACGGCGACAGTGTGACCAAAGAATTTCGAAACGCCTGCGAGCTCGGCAGCCGCCACTTGGCTATAGGCCGCAGGCTCGCGCTCCCCGTCGACACCGGGGGCGGCAGGGGTTGTCCGTGTTACATCCACGATGATGTCCTCCAAGAAATTTTCACGGCCGGGCAATTCGATCGGCATTCGTATGCGCATTCGTATGCGCGGTGAAGCAATCGTATGCGCATGTGAAGTGGATTACAAGGCTGAGTGCAATATGGCCCACTGCGAGGTCGGACCGAAGTTCCCCTCTTCTTTCAACATTGGTAGCAGCAGCGGCCGCAGAGCACGAGGGAAAGTACTGAGTGGCTCGTGGACATCGCCGCCACGCAGCCCCGCATCATCGTTCTTGAAGTCGCCAGCTTGACGACACTGGGCGGGGCGAGAGAGGCGCCGGCATCACCCTGCCAAAGTCACAGGCCGGGATTCAGGGTTTCCTGGCACGGCAGGCAGACCGCAACGAGATGCCCGACTTCCGCATCAAAGAGCGTTCGGATCCAATGCCGACGATGGACCATCCGTCAAGCTGCGCAACGTGAAAAGAAGCGTTTCAAGGCAGTCGTTGCCCGTTCGCAGCTTTGTTGGCAAAAATCTCAGTGGACTTGGCAACCTGTGGATCAGGTCTCCTGTCTCACCTAACTTGGCAACGTGTGGCCCGAAAATCTCTGCTGTTGAGCGCAACGGATCTCGTGGAATCTGTCTCACTCAATCTGGCAAAGCCGTAGGTCGGCGTTGTCAAGTTAACTGAGACGGGACCGTCGTGTCCGATCTGATCTTGTTGGCACAAATCTCAACACCAATGCTGTCCATGACCAGCAGGGGAGTGGGAAGCCGGAAAGCCGGCTACAGCCGAGTCTGGGCAGAGCGACGTCACCGTCACGCTGCCGCAGCCATGACGGGCAGGGCGCGTCCTGTGAAAGCGGCGGTCGGTGACAACAAGCCGGTTTTCGCGTATGTCGCAAAAATGCTGCCCAGACTCAGACGGCCGCAGTCGACTCTGCGGCGCACAACCGCCCGCGGGATTGGCCCCGGCGATCCGGTACCGAGCGGGCGAAACGATGAGGCTGGCGGGACTAAATTCGCCGGAGTCCGTCCCTGCCGTGGTGTCCGCCTCCACGAGGCCGAAAAGGCCGGTGACCTGCGTAAAGGCCCGCCGGCCGCCGCGGTCGCAGAAATCATCGTCGGGTCTCTCGGGCACGGCCTCTTCGCGCATGAAGAATCAACAGCAGATTTCCTCGAGGGACTCCCCGGCGACCGTCTTCGACGGCATCGGCGCCAAGGTCACCTGGCCCGGGCGGCGGGCCCTGCAGCCGGTCATGTCCTCTCGATCCTCCGGGAAGGCCCCAGGCAAGAGCAATCCGTCGACTGTAGAACTGCCGAACCAGTTCGTTCGCCAGCTGTGACGTGCAAGAGTCACCGTGATCCAGGTGACCGCGAAAGGACCGGCGCTCCAAACGGGGCGCCGGTCCTCATGGTCTTTCGGCCGGTACGTGGCTGCCGTTGCATCCCGACCGTGCGGGGCTAGAGTGCTCGGGTTTCGATGACGGACGGATCGTCGATGCCGGGCGCGAGGGCCTGTTGGCGGCGTTTGCGCATCGACGGGGCAATGAGTGAGCCAATGATCGCGAGGACGGCGACGGCGGCGCAGGCCCAGAACCCGATAGTAAAGGCGTCATTCATCGGCAAACCTTGGGGTGTGCTGTGCGATGAGATCAGTGCGGCGATGACGGCGGTGCCGATGCTGCTTCCTATGGTGCGGGCGATGGTGTTGGCGCTGATCGCCTCGCTGGTTTGCGTTGCAGGGACGCTTTCGATGATGGCGTTTGCCGTTGCGGCGAGGGCCAGGCCGATGCCCGCACCGGTCAACAGTCCGGAAAGTACGATCTGCCAGATCTCGCCGTGGGCGATCGCGGGGAGGATGAAGGCCGCTGTGACGGAGAGCGCGCCAATGAGCATGGGCGGCTTGGGTCCGACTTTGCGGATCATGATGCCGGCCACCGGGCCCAGGACGACCATCATGAGTACGGTGGGCAGCAGGTAGAGGCCTGCTTCGGAGACGGTTTTGCCGAATCCGTAGCCGACGGCGGTCGGCAGTTGGAGGAGGGTCGGGACCAGGACGAAGGTGCCGAACATGGCGAAGCCGAAGACGAGGGCGACGACGTGCGCGGTCCATACTTCGCGAAACTTGAACAGTCGCATGTCGATGAGCGGCTCCTTCACGCGGAGCTCTGCAAGAACAAAGGCTACAAGCGAGGCAGTGCCGAGGATGAGCAGGCTAACGGTCTTGAATGAGCCCCAGCCCCAGTTTTGCCCCTCGCTGATGGCCAGAAGGAGCGACACGAGCGACACGGTCAGGACCGCGGTGCCGAGCAGGTCCAGGCGGCCCGGCTTCCGGATGGGGGACTCGGGCATGCCGAAGATGGTGCCGAGGAGTGCAACCACGATGAGCACAAGCGGCAGCCAGAAAAGCCAGTGCCAGTCCAGGTTCTCGACGATGGGCCCGGCTGCCAGAATGCCGACGCCGGCGCCGATGCCAAAGATCGCGGACAACAGTCCGATGGTCACGCTGACCTTCCCGCCGGGAAGCTCGTCACGAACGATGCCAATCGACAGCGGCATGACCGCGCCCGCCGCACCCTGCAGGGCGCGGGCAACGATCAGAACCCCCAAGTTCGGAGCGAGGGCCGCCAGCAGCGTGCCGACGAGCAGAAGGGAGAGCACGACGATGAGGATCCGGCGCTTGCCCACCATATCTCCAAGGCGCGCAAAGATCGGCGTCAGCACCGAAGCGGACAGCAGGTAGGCCGTGAGGATCCAGCTGACATCCCCGGTGGCGGCGCCAAGGTCGTGCCCGATCGTAGAGAGTGCCGGGGCCACCAGTGACTGGAGAACCGCGAAGGACAGGCCGCCCAGCGCCAGATAAAAGGTGATGAGCGCGCTGTTGGGGCGATGCGCCGCAGCCTGGGGTATCGGACCCGTCGCGGGTTTCTCAATCGTGTGTGACATGACTCTCCGAACGTTGTAAACAAATGATGACTTATTCAATCGTAGGGAAAGTTCACGATAAGTCAATGCGCGTTTACATGGCCATGGGGCGGCGTGTATCGTGATGTCGGAACGAAAGGGAGCCCATGACCATCGCAACGCCGGTCGCTGACGACCGACGCAAACCTGGCGAACCTGGCGAACCCGGCGCCGTGAGATCCCGCGACGCCGGCAACACGCGGCAGCAGTTGCTTCAAGCGGCACGCCGCCGCTTTGCTTTCGACGGTTACAGCGCCACCACAGTGCGGGACATAGCCACCGATGTCGGTGTCAACGTTGCGCTTATTAATCGGTACTTCACATCCAAAGAGGGACTCTTCGAGGCCTGTTTGGCGAGTGCCGGCGAGCATCTCAGTGCTCCCGAGGCCACGGAGGTGACCGTGGATGAGATTCTGAAGAACATGATCAGCCATGTGGCAGGCTCGCCAACGAGAGACAACCCGTTGCAGCTGCAACTGTTGTTGATGCTGCGTTCGTCCGGGGATGAGCGGGCCGACTCCATCCGCCGCAACCTGATCCGATCCTTCGCCGAGCGGATGGCCGCAGCTGCCGGCTGGCAACCCGCAGACGCAGACGGTGAACGCTTCGTGCTGCGCGCCCAGATTGCACTGGCTACCGCAGTCGGCATCGTCCTGCTGCGATCCTCGACGGGCGTGGAACCCCTGACGTCGGCTTCCGAGGAGGAACTCAGCGGCCCCGTGGGCGAAGTCCTCGGCCTTTTGTTGTCGCCGTCGGGCGACAGCCGCCGTTAGCTCAATGTGCCTCGCGATAATCGGTACGGGGCAGTGTCACCGACGGCGTTTGACTGATCATGAACCGGACTCCGGAGCCTTGCGCTGGGTTCGTTGGCGTGGGGGTCCCGGGCGGGAGTGACAACCAAGCGGCTGCGGGTCATCGCCGGTGTCGCCGCTGCGGCCAACTTCCGTCGCCAGGTCCCCATCGGAGGCCCGGCCGGCAAGCGCTCCACATGCCTCGATGACGACAGATGGACCAGCCTCTGGAATCTTTTTCCCAGGCCGGGTCGCGGCGGGGCGGATCACCGCGGCCGCGTTCCCGACCGCATGGTCGCACCCGTCCGGGTGCGGTCGTAGGCCGCGGTCGCCAACCTGGCAGTCGGATGCCCAATCCTTGGCGCGCGCCGAGACGCTTGCCCCCACCGACTCAGTCGCCGCGGCAGCCGGCAGTTGAACTTGGCGCGCGGCATCGTCGCCAGGATGTGGCTGCCCTGGGACCGCAAACCCGGGACTATGCCGCCCGCCGGTAGCCCCCGGGGGATGTCCCGAGGCGGGACCGGGCGCGTCACCGTGCCACGGGCAGCGCCTTGACCCGAGCGTTCAAGATATTCCGGATCGCAGACCGCGCCCTGGTGCTGCCCGGCGTCCAACACTTGGGTCGACCGGTCAACACCGACGGAAGCCTCCTCCAGCCCTAAGTTTACGGAAGGAGGCCTCCGCCCCAGGTCAGCCGGCAGCAACCAGTGCGTCCTTGGTTGAGTGCGTGACCCAAAGCGCGCGGCAGCCGTCGATGAGCAGCGGATTGAAGGCGGTGGAAACCCGGGTGACCACGGTGGTCGATACCTCGGATCTTCTCCTTGGGGATTGCAGCGGTGTGGTGTCAGGCAGCCGATGCGGCGCGTTCGCGTTTGGCGGCGTCGTGCAGCTTTCGGGCGTGCTGTATGAGCTTGACACCATCGGGGCCCCACATGAGGCGCATCCAGTAGCGCTGCGCGAAGCTGCGCTGGAAGATCCAGACGAGCGGCAGTGCCATCTTCCGGGCGCGGCGGGCAGCGCGACTCTGTTTGGGCGTCAGACCCATGGACTGGTGCACATGGTCGGGAAAGCATCCGGTGACGGCTTTGCCGAACAGGCCGAACAGCACGCCCATCGGCATCAACACGCGCACCTGCGAGCGGTGGAAGTTCTTCTTGAAATTGCGCATGAGGAACGCCTGGTAGTCCTCCCCGCTCTCGACCATTGTGTGCATGGTCGCGCTGTGTCGGAAGAGATCGGCGTACTTTTCGTGCAGCGCATCCAGCTGGGACTGTGAGGTGGGTGGCTCGTCCGCATGCGGGAAGAGACGCACATAGGCTGCGAACTCTGCGATGTACGCGTCCCGCTGGGCAGGCGACACCGCGTGAGGGCGCTTGCCGTCGCGGAATGCCAGGCCTTCGTAGAGCCAGAGCATCGACTCCATCTCGGTGAGCGCCGCCCACATGGCGTCGCGGGGGCCGTTGGCCGCGTATCCGCCCAGTTCGGGTTCGCCGACATCGATGATGTCACTGACGACCTTGCCGTGGATAGCGATCAGGTGCTTCGCGATTCGCTCGGCACTGGGCGTGTCAGCGAGCCACATCGGGGCGTGAATGCCGGAGTTGCGCTGGGCGCGGTCGAACGCGTCCATGATTGTCAGGGTATCCTGCAGCCCCTTGCGGGTCATCGGATCCTTGTCGCGGACGCCCGCATCGACGGGTTTGTAGGTGGTCTGGACCTGCCCCTGCGCGACCGTCTCGAGGAAGATCGTCACTGGATGCAGGATGATATCCCAGGCCAGCGATCCGGGTCCGAACAGACCGTAGTCGACGGCCCCGTCCGCACGGCGGCTCTCGCCCGCAGGTGTGGGCACGCCAAATCGTCGCCAGCGCTGCTCGGAGCCGAACAGCCGTTCTTTGGTGACCACCACGTCGGCAGCCTTCGTATCTTGGATGACAGTCATTGCAGGATTTCCTCTGTTGGCATTTGAAGGTAACGCGGCTCAGGAGCCGATGAGCATTTTCGCCTTCTTGGCCGTGAACGGCGGGTAGGCGAATCGGGTTAGGTCTGGACCGGGAAGTTTGCGGAGTATGGCGCGTTCGTGGCTGAACGTTTGGAGGCTGTGTTCGCCGTGGTAGGCGCCCATACCGCTGCCGCCCACGCCGCCGAACGGCAGTGTGGGCACGCCCAGGTGCACCATGACGCCGCCGAACATCAGCCCGCCCGACGAAGTGCGGGCCGTGATCTTCTCCCGCGCCTCGCGGCTGGTCGTGAATGCGTAGAGGGCGAGCGGCTTGTCATTCGATCGGATCACCGCGATCGCCTCGTCCAGGCCTGCAACTGTGACGATTGGCAGGATTGGGCCAAAGATCTCCTGTTGCATCGCCGGCGAGTCAAGGGACACGTCGGTGAGCACCGTGGGTTCGACATAGCGCTGGGAGACGTCGACCTGGCCTCCGGCGACGACGGTGCCCGAGTCGATCAGCTTCGCAAGACGTTCCGTGTGGCGGGAATTGATGATCCGTCCGAAGTCCGGCGAAGTGCGGGGGTCGGTGCCGTACATAGCGGTGATGCGGGCCGCGATCGCCGCAGCGAGTCTGGGCGCGACATCGGCGGTCGTCAGCACGTAGTCCGGGGCGACGCAGGTCTGCCCCGCGTTGGAGAACTTGCCCCACGCGATGGATGCCGCTGCCGCGTCGATGTCTACGGTGCTGTCGACCCACACGGGCGATTTGCCACCGAGTTCCAGAGTCACCGGGGTCAGCGTCTTCGCCGCGGCCTGCATGACGAGTGACCCGACTGCGCCGTTCCCGGTGTAGAAGATGTGATCGAAGCGCTCGGCCAGGAGATCCGTCGTCTCGGCGACGCCGCCCTCGACGACCTGGAAGGCCTCCGGATCGAGGTACTGCGGCACGAGCCGGGCAACGAGCTCCGAGCAGTGCGGGGCCAGCTCGCTCGGCTTTAGTACTACCGAGTTTCCCGCTGCGACGGCCCCGATGAACGGCATGAACAGCAAGTGAAGCGGATAGTTCCAAGGCCCGATGATCAGCACCGTTCCGAGCGGTTCCCGGTGGATAGTGGCGCGACTGGGTCCGATGCGGGTGAGCGAGCCGCCCACCGGCCGGTCGCGGGTCCAGCGCCGCAGGTTCCTGATCGCGGATTTCGCTTCGGCAACGATCGCTCCTACCTCGCTCAGGTGAGCCTCCACCGGCGCCTTGCCGAGATCGGCGGCCACCGCGACGTGAATCTCGTCCGCCGACTCCGACAGCATCCGCATCAGCGCCCGGAGCTGCGCGCGGCGCCAAGACAACGGCTGCGTCCGCCCCGAGTCGAAAGCGCGCCGTGCCGTCGCCACGGTGCGCGCGATGACGGTCGAGTCTGTGCGCGGGATCTCGGAAGCGGCGGTTGCGGACGTGGTCATCGCCGAACTCCTTTGTCGTCGGGTATTCCCCATGGGGAATAAGATTGTTGATAGGCTACCCTCGAGAAGTCGGGGCGTCAAGCACGGCCTTGTGAATCGAGGGGAGGTCCCAATGGAGTCAGCAGGTTCGGCACGGAGGGACGCATCAGGCGGGCGCAGGCAGGGCGAGCGCGCCGGGCTCGATGTGGATCGGATCGTCGAAGCGGCGAGTGCACTGGACCCCTCGGAAATCACCATGCGCCGTGTCGCCGCGCGTTTGGGAGTTGACCACAAGGCGCTTAACCACCATGTGGCCGATCGCGAGACGCTGATGGGGCTGCTCGCTTGGCGCGCCTTCGCGGCACACTTCGATGCCGATGCGCCGGCATCTGCCGACTGGAAGTCCGCCTGCGTGGACTACGCCGAAGCCGTCGTCGATGCCGCGGTCGCCGTCGGGCCACTGATTGATCATCTGAGTCTGCGCGGGGCACCGCTGACCGGCTTCGTTCTGCGGACGGAGCACTTCGTCGGCACGCTGGTCGCCGCCGGCTTCACCGACGAGCAGGCACTCCGCGCCACCGTCATCCTCACCAACCTGTGCATCGCGCATGCGAGGGACGTGGTCACGGCACGGACACTCGCCACCCATCCCCGCAGCGATGTCGTCCGCGCGGCCTTCGCTCAATCCGCTGACTCGTCTCCGGACGAAGATTTCCCAAACCTCACGAGAATCCTGGACGCCCAGATCGACACCTATAGCCACGGGCAGTTCACGTTCGCCCTGGCCGTGATCGTGAATGGACTCGCCTTGATCGCGGGCGTTCCGAACTGAGGGGCCTCCGTCACAGGGCCAGGCTCGAACGCCCGGCGGCGATTTACGGCGATCGGTGTCGTGAGCGTCGCTCACACCCCGGCCCCGCAGCAGGCGATCAGAGAGCGCCGGTTCCACGCAGCCGCCCGGCATAGAGGGCGCCCCCGGCGCGGAGGACGTCGCTTTCGGCCGTGACGGCGGCCGCCGAGGCGATAGTGTCCATGCTGATCCAATTTTCCGGTTTAGGTGAACAGCGATGGAGTGGCTTGATCCGTCAGCGCCGGTGGCGGGCAGCTCCTGGCAGTTGTTCCCATGCCTTGGCGACCCTGCGGAGTGGCTCTGAGATTGCCGGCGGTCGAAAAACTGTTGGCCATGGACGCCGGCCCCAAGAATGCGTGAAGTGTTGCAACAGCCGGCCACTCTACCGGGGGCATCTACTGCTACTGGAAGACCATCCGCGCAGCGGAAGAATCGCGCGATCAGGTAGCGCTGCTTCGAGGGCGCCTACCACCGCTCCAAGGTCTGCATGAACGCCAGCCTCGAGAGCGCCGGATTCCCTCTCGGCTTCGGCGCGGGCAAAGTGTTCACCACTGAAGCCTTCGGCGCCGAAACTCATGACACCTTTCACCGACGGGATCTGCCCGTACTCCGCAGCGGACACAACCCGGGAACTCACCTTGACAGCCATTGCCGACGGCTGCGAGCCGGTGAGCATCACCCTTGGTGTCCTCACAAACGCCAACGGCCTCCGGCCCACGACGACCGCGCCAACAAGAACGACCGAGTCTGAGCGTGCTGCAACCAGGTCATCTGCCATGGCAGGTTCGACTTCGGGACAGTGACTCTCGGCATGATCTCAGATCACGATCTCAGATGATGCGACGGCGGGCCCGACTTTCGCCCTACTTGTACCGGGCCTCGAACAGCCTTCGACGCTCGACATGGTCCGGAAAATGGGCTTCACGACCGCCCTCCGAGGCGACCGAGAACCTCAAACGATGCCTCAACTGTGCCGGACGGGTCGCGCTCCCTCGCAAGCGCACGATCCTGCCATAGGTGTAACAGCAAACCGAAAGGATCTTCATGACAAACCTGAACACCCACGAGCGCGCGCTCGAATTGCTGCGCTAGATGTCCCTCGTGGAAAAATCCCGCCAGTCGTGGGAATCATGGCTACCTCCATCCCAACGCCGGAAACAATGGCAGCCCGGCTCTCCAAGGGAATCGGCCACCTCTCATCCGGAGCGCTCGGCGCAGCATTCCCCAAGCAACTGGCCGACATCAACAACGGCGTCCAGCGATACCTCCTGGAGCACACGCGCCTCGGCATCCCTGCAATGCTGCACGCAGAGGCCCTCAACGGCTTCACCGCCCCCGAGTACACCTCTTTCCCGACCGCCATCGGCCTGGCAGCAACGTGGGATCCCGATGCCGTGCAGGAGATGGCTGACACCGTCCGCCGCCAAATGCGTTCTGTCGGCTTCGCGCAGGCACTTTCACCCGTCATAGACATTGCCCGCGACGCCCGTTGGGGGCGCGTGCACGAGAACTATGGGGAAGACGTCCTCCTCACCTCCTCGATGGGCATCGCCTACGTGCGCGGGATCCAAAGCGACGACCTTTACCAATGGCGTCATCGCTACCGCTAAGCACTTCCTTGGCTACGGCGTATCCGAAGGAGCCCTGAACGCCGCGGCCTCCGTCGCCAGTGGTCGGGATCTCTACGATGTATGCGCAACCCCTTTCGAGGCGATGATCAAAGAGGCGGGGCTTGCCAGCGTAATGAACTTCTACTCCGACATCGACGGGGTGCCGGCGGGCGCGAACCGACAGATACTCTCAGACTTACTGCGCGGCCGAATGGGATTCACCGGATCAGTCGTGTCCGACTACGGCACCGTGGAGCAACTCGTCACGCGTCAGAAGATCGCAGCAACACCCCAACAGGCAGGAATCCTCGCGCCTTCCTGCGCAGCCAGGAGGCCATCATTCGCGGCCATGAATTCGCAGCCGAGCGACCCGGCGCCGAGCTGCTGAAAGCCTCGGAACTGAGTCTGGACCACGGCCCCGGATCAGCGGATCCCTGAATATTCGGCTTCCAGCTGTCGATCGAGGCTCGCTGGTTCCTCGCCGACGAGCTGCCCGAGAAAGGAATCCGGGGCCGGCGAAAACCAGTGACCACGGCATCTGGTCGGTGTTCTCCAAGAAGCAGGCTTAGCCGGATGCCGGGGCCACCGATCCCCGACGACCTGTTGAAGCGGGGCTTTACCGCCGCTGCCCCGAACGAGCCGTGGTTCACGGACATCACCGAGCACACCACCCAGCGAGGGCAGCACTGCCCCTGTGCCGTCGAGGACCTCTATTTCGGGAGGATCTGCGGGTACTCGATGGTCTCACGATGAATTCCTTCCTGGCTTGGCTGCGCGGGGGAACGCGGTGCGGGCTGGCAGCTGGCTGGCACAGTGCTTCCCTGCGGTCGCAGGTCCCTGTTCCGGTCGCCCGCTTGGTTGAATTGCTCCAGCATCCCGGGTTGACAGGCCCAACGGGCAAGGTCGGCGCGTATGCGGACAGAAAAGCGATGGAATGGTTCTTCTCTCTGCTGCAGAAGAACGTCTTGGATCGTCAGCGGTGGCTCACCAGAAAGGAACTCCCGTTGGCATCACCACCTTGGATCAAGCGGACCTAGCACGGCCGGCGACTGCAAAGTCGGCTGGAAAGACTCACGCCCCTCCCATTGAACGATCAAAGCGGACCGCATTCGCAACGGGTTAAGAACCCGAGTCAACAGAAGCCAGGACAGCCGCGGTGTTCGCAGGGTTAGGATCGGTTTCTCGCTCCTTCTCCGTGTCGAACTCGCTGTGTTTGTCGCGGGCGCGGAAGACGGTCCATGCGATCGATAGCCCGACGAGCGCCACAATGGACATGGAGATCAGGAGAACGTTGACCCCCAGCGTGACGAGTGTCGGCACCACGATTGCGTAGCCTGCGACAGCGAAACGACCTACGGACAAGATCACGCCGACAGCCGTGTTGCGAAGCAGCACCGGGAAGGATCGAGCAGCCCAGAACTTCATGATGCCTTCACTCGCAAGCGCGGATCCGATCGCGGAAGGCAAGAAAAAGATCAGGTAGGTGACGAAGGAGAACCCGAACACCACGGGGATGAAGGGCGTAACAACCAGGAGAACGGCGCCGACCGTGAACAGCGGAAACCGGAACTTGGCGTTGCCGAGTTGCAGGAATGACAACAGGATGGCCACGATCGCGATCGGTATCGCGAACAGACCTGTCAACGACGCGTCCGCTATGGACACTCCTGCGACGTTGACCAAAAGGTAGGTCCCGTATTGGCCGATCGGGACGGCGGAAGCCATGACCAGCGTATAGAAGGCCAGCAGGCCCAGGAATGGCACTCGGTATGGTGCACGGAGAAGGTCCTTGACTGACGAACGGTCTGCTCGGACTGTGTCGATTCCCCGACGCCTCTCCTCCCTCGCCAACAGCCAGCTGGCGGACTCGGGAATTGTCAGCCGAAGAATGAGCACGACGAGCGTGATTACGCCGAGATAGCCGAGCAGGATCTGCGCGCCGGCAAGCCCCATGTTCCCTACGATTCCTCCGATGACCGCGGCGCTAATCCCACCCAGGGCAACGAATACGCCACTGAAGGCGATGAACAGGCCTCGCTGTTTGTCGGTGCGGGCCGCTTCCGTCATCGTCGTGAGCGCGACCGGAATATCCGCACCGGTTCCGAGTCCCATGAGCAGCGCCCCCACGACCAGCACGGGGAACGCGCTCGAGAACATCAGTACCGCCACCCCGGCGATGATGACGATCATGGTTCCGGTGAACACGCGTCGACGGCCGAGGACGTCTCCAAGACGGCCACCGACGATGGCCCCGAATGCGATGCCGAAGCCGAACAATCCAGTGAGGAGCCCGATCTGTTCGGGCAGCAGCCCGATCGCACCTTGATAGATCACGAGAACCACCGCGAACGCCCCGGCGATGCCGGTGTCGATAAAGCCGGCCATGCTGCAGATGATCGCCACCCACCAAGGGTTGGGCTGCTTTCGGACGGCGGCCACGGATGTGGTGAGCGGAACTTGGTCGGTCATCTTTGACTCCTGTGCTTCGGGCTGAGCGTGGCTTTGTTAGTTGGTGAGGGTTGCGACTTCAGGGCGTAAGGTGCGCCACCCGGGCCAGGTCGCCTATGGGACCTGTCCTCTGAAAATCGGCAGGCGTATGAAGGTCATCGGAGCTCGCGGTGACTTCGACGTCGATCGGCCGGGACTCGATGACGAAAATTGCCTCGGCGTTCGTCATCGGCCAGTGGCGCTCTGCCGCTGATTCTCGTGGTGTGCGGTCCGCTATGGGATGGCGTCCCCGACGGATATCTGGATGGCGGTGTGAGCTTGGTTACGATGCGAAGGAAATATTTACTCCCCACGGGTAAATATAAATCAAGCAATAAACACGCGCAAGGGAAATATTCGGTCTTGAATCAGATCGCGCCAAACGGGCTCGCACACTGCGAGTCCGGCGAGGCAGATAGTGGGCCTAAGCCTCGTTGGCGAGGATCTGCTCCAGGCCGAGGATGGCCACGCGCAGGTCGAACTGAAACTGCTCCTCGCCGAGGAGGCCGTTGTCGGCGAGCAGGACGGCCTCCATGGCCGGAAAGCCCGGCTCGCGCGTGGATTTCAGGATCTGCCGAATGGAGGCCGTCGTCTTATGAGTGCTGGCGTCCGCCCTATCGATGTCGTTGCGGCCGGCAGAGAACGCCAACTCCGCGATGTTCGCGAGCGCTAGTCCTGCGGTGCGGGTTGAGAAGCCGGCGCGGAGGAGGGACCGGAGCACCGCCTCGGCAGGCTTCAGCGCCGCTGCGTCCAGCTTCGCATCCACACGTGAGTACTCGGCAAGATCACCAAGCGAGGCGACGACGGTACGAGTCTGCGAAGCAAAGTCGCGCAGAAGGTCGCGCCAATCCCGGCTGAGGCTGAGTTCGATCGCCGACATTCCGTCCGCGAGCGAGTACGCCGCAAGCAGGTCGAGCAGTCCATCACGATCACTGACGTGGTAATTCAGGGCCTTACGGTTAACCCCAAGGCGTTCGGCGACGGCACGCATCGTTAATTCGCCCACAGGGATTCCGCGAGCTGCCTCTACGATCATCTGCTGGTCGATGCGACGCGGTCGCCCACGCCCACGCCGCGGTGAGGCGGAATCTGTCGTTGAGGTCATGTGCGCCCCTTCCGCGTTCTCCCAGGGAGCGTAGCATCGCCTTCACATACCGATACCGTAATTTCCCATCGGGAAGAATCAAGGTTCCGCGCCGTAGGCTCGCAGCCACTGCGTGTGATCATGTTCCATCCTCCCATTCCCTTGGGAGCCCAATGTTCAAGGCGCGCATTACGACGCGGATGGGTTTTGCGTCGAGACTTCGAAAGAAGAAAGGTCAGGCTCCACATGAACGTCGACCAGTTCTCTCTTGCACGCGGCCCCTTTCATCCAGCCCACGCGCCGCCTTCAATCGAGCGTGTAGTGACCCACCTCGGGACGTATCTTGCGGGTGTTGGTAAGCGGGTGGTTCGCCAGACCACTTCGGATGGCAGGCCGAAGCGGCAAGGTGTGGGCCAATGCGCTCCTGCGCGGCTGGACCTCGGCCGGGCATGCGGGGCCCGCGGACCTCTGACGCGCCAGCTCTTCTGCCAGGCTCCTCCTTAGCTCGACGCCGATGGGTTGACTTCCCTGATCCGGTAGCGTACATTTCCCGAAAAGGAATTACATTCCCGAACAGGAAATAACTTCGACGGAGAAGGATCCGAAAAGGCACGGCAGCGCACGACAGCCCTGTCAGCCTGCCTACGGGCAACGCCTCCGTCGTAGCATCCCTTGCCGTGATGTTCGTCTGTCCTTCCGCTGAATCAGAAGGCACAAGCATGCTGCGTGCGTCGTTCGACGACAACTGGATCGTCCGCGCCGCGCTGCACGCGGACAGCCCGGCCGTAGACCCGGTTCAGCAGCCGAGCGCTGGCAGCGGATGCGTAGCACGACGACGAGCAAGAGCTATGCCGATGTCCAGAAGAGAGCTGATCCATGAATCGTAAGAAGAAGGCGCACTTCAGCTTTGAGGACGGAGTACGCGCCGTTCGCGCTGGAACATTGACGCCAGCGGATGTCGCAGAGCGGCTCATCACCCAGATGACCAACAAAGAACTGCTGTGGATGCTGGATGGTGACGTGCCGCTACGCGCCATCATCACACTTCCGGCCAAGATCAAGGCCGGTCCGATCGCCGCTGGTGCGATTCCACGGCTCGGTATTCCCGGCGTGCAGTTCGTCGACGGGCCGCGCGGGGTCGTGGCAGGTGCATCCACAGCGTTCCCCGTCACGATCTCACGTGGTGCGACCTGGGACCCGGAGCTGGAAGAAGCCATCGGTCTTGCCATGGGACTAGAGGGTCGCGCACAGGGCGCGAACTACTCCGGGGCGGTGTGCATCAACCTCATACGCCACCCGGCGTGGGGACGCGCGCAGGAATCCTACGGGGACGACCCAGTACTCCTCGGTCAGATGGGCGCCGCTCTCACGCGTGGACTGCAGCGCAACGTGATCGCCTGTGTGAAGCACTACGCCTTGAACTCGATGGAGAACGCACGGTTCAAAGTCGACGTGACTGCCGATGCGCACGCGCTGCACGAGGTCTACCTCCCGCACTTCAAGACCGTCATCGACGCGGGCGCCGAATCCGTGATGAGCTCATATAACTCGGTGAACGGAGAGTGGGCAGGCGACAACAAGGTGCTGCTGACCGACATCCTCCGCGACGAGTGGGGCTTCGAGGGCTTCGTCACGAGTGACTGGGCTTCCGGCATCCACGACGCGGTTCGAAGCCTGGACGCGGGGCTCGACATAGAGATGCCGCTGCGCATGCACCGAGCCCGCGAGCTGCCGAAAGCGATCGCACAGGGACTCGTGAGCAAGGAATCCCTCCACCGCCCAGTGCGCCGCATCCTGTCGACCCTCGTACGGCACGCGGCCGCGCGCGATCAGATAGCACCGCCGAAGGCGGTACTCGCGAGCCCTGCGCACCGCGCCCTCGCCCGCAGAGCCGGGGCCCAAGGAGCTGTGCTCCTGAAGAACGACCCAGTCGAGGGCGCGGCGCTGCTGCCGCTGGACCCCTCGATTCGCCGGTTAGCCGTGATCGGCGCCCTCGCCGTGGAGGCCAACATGGGCGACCACGGCTCCTCGCTGGTGCACCCGCCCTCGTCCTCGTCTCCCCTCGACGGCCTGCGCGAGGCGCTTCCCACTGTATCGATCACCCACGTCGACGGAACCGACCTCGCAGAGGCCCGCGAGGCGGCCGCGTCAGCCGACCTCGCAATCGTCGTCGCCGGGATGAGCTTCGACGACGAGGGTGAGCGGGTGGAGAATGAGGAACCCAGCGACATGCCGATCTTCGGATGGCCGATGAACACCCTCGTCGTCGGTTGGCTGCTCAAGAAGATCGCCCGACTAATAAGCCAGTTCGGCAAGGGCGGCGACCGCACATCGCTGACGCTGCACGAGCGGGACGAACGGCTCATTAGAGCTGTCGTCGATACGAACCCCCGCACCATTCCCGTCATCATCGGCGGCAGCGCGATCATCATGGAGAAGTGGCGCCACGACGTCCCCGCGATCCTGATGGCCTGGTATCCCGGCATGGAGGGAGGACGCGCCATCGCGGATGTGCTCACCGGCGCCCAAGAGCCGGGAGGCCGGCTGCCGCTAGCTATTCCCAAGGACGCCGCACACCTGCCGTTCTTCGACGCCTCAGCGAGCGAGATCACCTACGACGCATGGTGGGGTCAGCGCAAGCTGGATCGCGACGGCAACAGGGCGGCATACCCCTTCGGCTATGGGCTCGGGTACACGACGTTCGAGATGGAACTCATCGAGCATCACGCGTCCGACGCCGACGGCGTCGCCACTGTTCGGGTGCGCAACACGGGCGCCCGCGCCGGGTCTACCGTCGCGCAGGTCTATGCTGTCGAGACGTCAGGCGCCAGCCGCGTTCCGCAGCTGATCGGATTCCGCCGCGTGCGCCTGGCCCCAGGCGCGGAGACCGTTGTCGAGGTCGCGCTCGACCTCAGTCCCACACGCGAACGCGACCCCAGCTCCAAGACCTGGTCGCGGCGAAGGGGGAATTGGCAGCTGATCTGCGATGCTCACAGTCCGGCCGACTTCAACGCAGCCCGGCCCCTATACTCCGATGCGACGTCTCGGTGAGCGTCGATGGCATCCACGTGACCGACACGACCGTCGCAGGTCGCACCGGCCATGACATCCCCGTGCGGGACTATGCGCCGGACGAAGTGCGACATACCGTCCCGCTCGTATGGGTGCACGGCGGGGGATTCATGGGAGGCGGACTCGATATGCCGGAATCCGACGCCGTCGCCCGTGCGATCGCGCACAGCGGCCGGCACGTGCGTGCCGTCGACTACCGTCTCGTACCCATGATCAACTTCCGCGGCACCTTCCGGCCGAAGCCGTCCACCAACAGGTACCCCGAACCGTTGTTCGATGTCCTCGACGCGTACAAGGACCTCGCCTCCACTCAGCCAAGTACACGTTCTCCTCTCCTGGGAGGAACAAGCGCCGGCGCGGGGCTCAGCCTGTCCGCCGCGACCAGGTTGCGGGACGGGGACGGGCCCCCGCCGAGCGGACTCGCTCTCATCTACGGCACATTCCATGGGCGACCGGCAACGGTGACCCGGGAGCTTCGCTCGAGGATTCGAATGAGCGACCGCGCGATGGCCGTCTTCCTGGGTAAGGACTCCCTGGAACGGATGAACATGAACTACGGCGGTTCCCCGGAAAGCCTCGACGATCACGCCGTCTTTCCCGGCGGAGGCGATCTGCGGGGATTGCCGCAGACTCTCGTCATGAACGCTGACCGGGACAATCTCCGAGCCTCCGGCGATGCACTCGCCCAGGAGCTCATTGACGCGGGCATCGAGACGACCACGCAGGTCCTTCCCAACACGACCCATGGTTTCCTCAACAAGCCCAAAACCCGCCACTTCACAGACGGCACGCAAGCGCTCGTCACATGGATGGACGATCAGAAAGCACGCCAATGATTCGCCGATCTTTCAATGACAACTGGACTGTCACGCCGAAGAAGACGCCGTTCGACAGTTTCACCGGCGGCGCCGATGCGCTGCCGGTGACGCCGCTGCCGGTCACGCTGCCACACGACGCGGTCCGTGACCTCGAACGCTCCCCGGATCACCCAGGTGGTTCGCACACAGGCTACTTCCCCGGCGGCTACTTCCGGTACGAGAAAGTCTTCGATGTACCCGCGGAACACCGCGAAAAGGTCGTCGCCGTTGAGTTCGAAGGTGTCTATCGCGACGCGATGGTCTACATCAACGGCGACCTCGCGGCGCAGCGCCCCAACGGCTACGCCGGGTTCGTCGTCGACGCGAATCCCTATCTACGCTTCGGGCAACCGAACACGATCGCTGTGGAATGCCGATCCCACCAGGACTCACGCTGGTACACCGGCGCGGGCATCTACCGTGACACCCATCTCGCCGTGAGCGACCCCATTCATATTCCGCTCGACGGTGTACAGGTCAGCACCGAGTACGTGGAAGGCCTTCGCGCCGTACTAGCCGTCGCCGTGCCGGTGACGAACGAAACTCGCGCCACTCGCACAGTCCGGGTTGACACCACCGTGACGGATGCCGACGGGGCTGTGGTCGCTGCCGGATCTTCACCCATCACCCTATTGCCGAACACCTCCGGTGTGGCGCGTTTCAGACTGAACGTCGACCAAGCCCGGCTGTGGAGCACGGACCTGCCCAACCTTTACGCAAACCACTCCGCAGTTCGCGACGGGGACGTCCAACTCGATGAGGACCGGACAGTCTTCGGCATCCGCGAGGTGCGCGTTGACGCTGTCGGCGGACTCCGCATCAACGGCGAGCAGGTGAAGCTCCGCGGCGCGTGCATCCACCACGACAACGGACCTCTCGGCTCGGCCGCCATCGCTCGCGCGGAGGAGCGGCGCATCGAGATCCTGAAGGCATCCGGATTCAACGCGATCCGCAGTTCACATAACCCCACGAGCAGAGCCATGCTCGATGCGTGTGACCGCTTGGGCGTCCTCGTGATGGACGAGCTCACGGATGTTTGGACCGTCGCCAAGACAGGGTTCGACAGCTCACTTTCATTCCCGGAGTGGTGGGAACGCGACCTCGAGGCGATGGTGCGCAAGGACTTCAACCACCCGAGCGTGATCTGCTATTCGATCGGCAACGAAATCTTCGAGACCGGAAGCTCGATCGGAAGCACCTGGGGACGGAAACTCGTCGAGAAGCTGCGAACCCTCGACACGACTCGATTCGTGACCAACGCCATCAACCCGACTGTCTCGGTCTTCGACACCATCGCAGCGATGATGTCCGCCGCCGGGCAGCAGCAGGACGTCAACACCGCGATGGGCAGTATGGGCGACGGACTCGCCCAGCTCGTAGTTTCGGACCTCGTCACCGGCGCGATCGAAGAAGCTGCAGCGCAAGTGGACGTCGTCGGGCTCAACTACGGCGATCAGCGGTACGAGCAAGATGCTGAGCTCTTCCCCCAACGAGTGCTCGTAGGCTCTGAGACCAATCCCGGTCACATCGACGAGTTATGGCGGCTGGTGACGAAGCACGACCACGTCATCGGCGACTTCACCTGGGTGGGGTGGGACTATCTGGGCGAGAGCGGCATCGGCCGCGTGGACTACACGGATGAGCCAGGCTACAAGAACAGTGGCCTGAGCGCCGCGTACCCCTATCTCGCGGCATTCGCCGGCGACATCGACATCACCGGGCATCGCCGTCCTATGTCGTACTACCGCGAGACGGTGTTCGGTCTCGCCGCCGCACCATACATCGCTGTCCACCGGCCGCAGAACTATGGCCGCCCCACCGCATCTTCCGGCTGGGCGTGGTCGGACTCCGTGTCGAGCTGGACATGGGCCGTCCCGGCTGGTTCACCTGTCGTCGTCGACGTCTACAGTTCCGGTGATGAGGTGGAACTCGTCCTCAATGGTGAGGTCATCGCCCGGCAGCGCGTCGGTGCGGAAAAAGCCTTCATCACACGCTTCGACACTCACTACCGGGCCGGCGAGCTGACCGCGATCGCCTACCATGACGGCGTCGAGCAGAATCGGACCACCGTGGTAACCGTCGATGGTCCCGTCGCGATCGACGTGCGAGCCGACAAGGACACGGTCCGTGCCGACGACACCGACCTCGCCTACGTCGAGATCTCGCTCCGGGACCACCTCGGGACAGTCGTCAACAACGCCGACCGCGCGATCACCGTCACCGTCACGGGAGCCGGAAGCCTCGCCGGCCTGGGAACCGGGCGACCCTCGACGCAGGAGCGCTTCGATGCGGCGACGTGCACCACCTTCGACGGCCGAGCACTGGCCATCATTCGCCCGCACCGTCCCGGGAAGATCGACATCCGAGTCGAGGCCGACGGCTGCCCGCCGGCAGGTACCTCAATCGAAGCCGAAGAACTGATACACACGTCAAGGAGAATCGCATGACGAAGACAGCCGTGATCACCGGCGGCATGGGCTCGCCACCGCTCACATCCTGGGCGCGGACCATCGCATCGTCCTGGCGGGCCTCGACCAGGGGGATCGACCGCGCCGTGAGCGAGTTCGCCGACATCACGGACCGTGCAGCGCGAAACGAATGCCCGCATCGCCCTGATCGAGCTGCCGCTGCCAGGTGAAGTCCCCGGAAGCCGCTACAACGCAATCGCTGAGGACTGCAACACCGTCATCCATCACATCGGCCGGAAACGTTGCGTGCCGGTACTACCGCTGCGCCGACGCATTCATGACGCACTCCCGCTCAAAACAACCGTCCGCTCATTGGGACGGAACAAAACGGGCCATGGGAAGAGCGTTTTTCCAACACACCCTCTTGCGAAGGTCCTGGCATTCCATAGCGGACCGCCAAGGACTGGCTCTGCTCACCGACCACGTACACCTATCAGACCGAGGAGCTGACCTGTGCAAACAGTGGTCAAAGATTTTATCGAGCCCAAAGAAGCTCGGAGACTCAACCCACCCGACTAGGGAGAAAGAGCGGACCTCATGCCCAAGACCCTGAGATCTGAGTCGTCCTATGGACCCGGTTCGCAGCAAGCTTTACGGCGAAACAACATGGAGCTGCTGATCCTGCGGCTCAGCAGCGAAGGCCCCGCCACACAAAGGAAGTTGGCTGAACGGACAAACCTCTCACCGGCCACAGTGTCGAATCTTGTCGGGATACTCAAGTCTCAGGGACGGGTTCAAACCACATTCACGACGAGTTCGGGACGCCGTGCGATTCTCGTGTCACTGAGCTGACGCGACCACCACAGGACCGCACAAAACGACGAGAATGCCCGCATAATGGAGGGCCTCACGGCCCGTCTCGTCATCCCGCCCTCGAGCTGGACGCGGTGTCGGCCGAACCCGGCGAGTTTATGTGCACATGTCCTGGCGGTGAATAGCCGCAAAGCGAGAAGTAGCGGGTTTTCTCCGGGAGATTTCACTCCAACCGAAATCACGGCTGACTAGCCCACAAAAGGAAACACAAACATGGCAAGCAACGATCGCCCCCTCACCGCTCAGTCGCCTATCCGCGAATGGCTCAACCACCCCGAGGGTGGTCAACTGATCAGGCAGGTTCCCGGACATGGCGGTGCGTTCGACGAGACCGCGCTCGAGCCGGTTCTCGGGCTGCCGCTCCAGCAGCTCGTCGCCCTGAGCCAGGGCCAGCTGCCCCAGGAACTCGTCGACGATCTGGTGCTTCGGGCCAACGGCGGCATCAAGCCGGAAGAAGCCGATGTCGACGGCCAGTGGCGCGAGCGAATCACCACCGATCGCTTCACCGGGCGCACCGTCGTCGTCACCGGAGCCGCGTCTGGTATCGGACGCGCCACTGCGTCACGGATCGCCCGCGAGGGCGGACGGGTCAATGGAGGTGATGTGGCCGCGGCCGTTGCGCGTTGGAGTGTCCGTCGTGGCCCGGCGGTTGGTCGGTGTATGGATATGGGTGGGTGTCACGCTGCTGGTGTGAGGGGTCACGGTGCAGCCGAGTGCTTCGAGCTGTCGGATGTGGCCGCTTTCTTTTGCTTTCCGGGTCGGTGTGTCGGCTGAAGTGGTCGGCGCCGGGGTCACGGAACGGGGCATCCGGGTTCTGCAACAGGTGCCAGGTGATGACGAGGATGGAGCGTCCGATGGCGACGATGGGCGGCAGATGCTTCACGTCGCGTGCGCTGACCGGCCACGGCTCGAGCCCGTGCGCCTCCAGGAGGTAGAACACCGGCCTCCAGTAATCGGACGTCGCCTCCATCACCACCCGTTCGCTGCGCAGCTCCACCAGATGGTTGGCGAGCTCCGCCAGCGAACGGCTCATCGTCGAATGCGTCGACACCTCCTGCAGACGCTTCTTCGGGTTCCCTGGCGCAGGGACCCGGACACAACACACGAGTTCAGCCTTGCCAATGTCGATCGCGGCGACCCTGGCAATGATTTGTTCCTCATCCTGGGTTTGGCCAGCATGATCCCGTTCATCTCCTCGCAGCACGGACCTTCGATCATCGATGCGGCCGCCCGTGGGGGTCACCGGGAAAAGAATCTCATCCGCGTTCTCAGAAAAGAAACAATGAAGGGCCCAGAACGTGACCCCCAACGCCCGGCTAGTTGACGGCCTCAAAGAACCATAGGGGGGAACGGCGTCGGCAGGTGACCAAGGCACCATTTTTAACCGGGAACGGGCGCCCAGGAAGGGGCATTTAGGCTAGTTGTCGGCCTTGCCCTGGGCCTTCACGGAAGCCTCTTCGGCCTCCTGGAGGCGGGCACCACGGCGTCCCGGGCCAGGGTGTTCATCTATCCCTGCCGTCGACGGTCGTCTCGCAGGGCCCCCCACACTACGACTATCGACGGCAGGAACGGACTCCTACGTAATTAGACTGGCAAGCCTCACCGATTCGCCCACTCGGTACCGGATCGCCAGGGCCAATCTCGTGGGTCTCCCTCCCGCGGCATTGATGCGGACTGGGGCGCCGCCAGACGCGGCAAGAAGTAAGACCCACGTGGCTCCGGAGCTGTCGACTTCGGAAGTTCACGAAATTGGTTAGCGGCGCAGGCCGCGTCGAAGCGGTTCAATGGGCCGCCCGGTTGGTCGTGATTTGACGTTTGGTTGGATGTTCAGACCCGGAAGGGGCGAAGTCTCGGCCGGTGCCTGATGGCTGTACAACACAATACGGCCTTACAGTTTGGCAGGTGCGCCAATTTTCCAGCTCAATTGCGAGCGCTGACAATTGACGCGTCAATCACCATATTGAGCTCTTGCTGCAGTCATGTGGATATGCGCCCGTGCTGGCGCGTTGGACTAACTTCGGGATGACGACGGAAGGGCGGTCTACGCCAACCCCCTGCATCTGCCGCAAGAGCGTCTCGACGCACCTGCGGCCCAGTTCCCCGAAGTCCTGCCGCACGGTGGTCAGGGGCGGGATGAAATATCCGGCTTCGGGTTGGTCGTCAAATCCAACCACTGAAATGTCTTCGGGCACGCGGATATTCCTTTCGGAGAAGGCGCGCAGGACACCCAGGGCCATTTGGTCGTTCCCCACAAACAGTGCGGTGATGTCCTCCGGTTCGAGACTTAACCCGATGTTGTAGCCACTGTCAGCGCTCCAGTCTCCTTCAATGATTATCTGGTCTTGGAGGCCAGCAGCGCGCAGGGCTTCACGCCACCCCGTCGCACGCTCATCGCTATCAGCCCAACCGGGAGGTCCGGAGACATGGGCGATAAGCCGATGACCGCGCTCAATGAGGTGTTCGACGGCGAGCCGGGCTCCGTGGCGCTGATCGACTGCAGCCCCTTGGACGGTGCTGTTACCGGGTGAACCGGCTGCCACGACGGGAACGGCCAACGTCATCTCCTGCAGGGCAAGGACGACGCTGTCCGATTGCCGTGCCAGCAGAATGATCCCGTCAACGCCTTGGTCGATGAAGTGTCCCACCGCACCCAGAAGGCTTTCGCGGGTGATCTCCCTCAACGCGGCGATGCTGACGAAGTAGCCGGCATCCCTGGCTGCTCGCTCCACGCCTGCCACGGTACTGGCCGGACCGTACTGGGACAGTTCACTGGCCAGCACGCCAATGGTCTGGGAACGGCGGGTAACCAGGCTGCGGGCGGCAGTGTTCCGACGGTATCCCATCGCGGCGATGGTCGACTTTACTTTTTCGCGGGTGGGCGCGCTGACGCTCGGATGATTGTTGATGACGCGCGAGACAGTTTGATAGGAAACTCCCGCGGCATCCGCGACATCTTTCAGGCGGGGCATCCGCCCTGCTTGCATGGGTCCGTGCCCGTCTGCAGTCGCGGCCGAATGGTCCGCGGAACGGCCATGTGCGTCATCCCCCTCTCGGGGTAGCTCTGGTGGTTCGTTCAGTTCAGCGCTCCGGTCGGGTCTTGTCCGTAGACGTTCTGGTAACTGTTGAAGAGGAAGTCGACCGCATCCGGGGCTGTGGTGTGAGGGCTTCCCGGCTGCTCGGAGAACAGTACTGATCGGGCGACGTCTCCAACCCATTACCGCTGCCTTGACTGCATCTTGCTCGTCCTTGCCGACGGTGAATGGGCCGTGGTTCTTCATCAAACGGCCCGTGAGCCCTGTCCACTGAGCGTTTCGACGATGCCCCGGCCGATGGAGTCGTCTCCGGTGATGGCGAAGGGGCCGATGGGGATCCCGCCCCCCAATTCGTCGGCCATGGCGGTGGTGACGCCCAAGATTGGTTCCCCCTGCGCGGCCCAGGCGACTGCGCAGGGCGAGTTGATGCCTCCGGAAAAGTAGCCGGTGCTATGGCCGGCCGCCGCCGCAGCGGCGTCGCGTTGCTCCTGGTGCATCGCGTCAAGGGGAGGGTCACCTCCCGCCCGCTCTGTGACCTGGCGGACCGCCGTCGCCGGGGACGTCGTTGAAGCTTGAGCGGATCATGATGCAGTACCCCCTGCGGGCGAAGGGCGGCCCGCAGGGGGTACTGCCAGGACCTCGTCGAGGACGGGTGCGAGGGCCTTGGTCCAGGCCCCGTATCCGGCGCCGTTGAGATGCAGGTTGTCCGCGGTGAACTCAGGCTTGAGCCCGCGATCCGGACCGGCGAGAACAGGCCAGAGGTCGAGGAAACGCGCACCCTCCCTTATCGCGATGTCCTGGTACCGGGTGTTGAGGTCCCGGATGGTCGGGGCGAAGTGCGGGGTTCGAGGCATGACGCTGTTGATCACGAGTACTGACTCTGGTGCCAGGACCCGGAGTGCCACGACCAGATCAGAGAATTGCGCGGCGAGGGCCGGTGGTTTGGTGGTACCCAGGCCACCAAGGTCGTTGGTTCCGATGAGGAGCGAGATGAGCCGTGGCTGGTTGACAGCGCTGTCGAGCCGCTGGCGGACTCCCTGAACGGTGTCGCCACCGACGCCCCGGTTGAGCGTCGGAACTGAGGGGAACCACTCGTGCCACATCCCCTGTTCGGTGATGCTGTCGCCGAGGAACAGTACCCGGCCGGGTGGCAGCGGTAACCGTGTGAACTGGTCGCGCCGCATCCGCATGGGGGTCCGCATCAGCGGGCCCAGCGCCCGACCGAGAAGCTGTTGGCCCTTCAGTGCTGCGCTGCCGTTCATCGGACGCCCTTGATCTTGAAGATGCTGAAGGCGCCGATGAGGGTGAGCCCGATCGAGATCACGAAAATGGGTGTGTAGCCGAGCCCGGTGCTGACCAGCAGTGATGTCACCAGCGGACCGATAACGTTCGGAACGTAGTTGGCAAGATTGAGGAACCCCAGGTCCTTTCCCCGTGAGAGCTCGTCCGGGAGGACTTCGGTCATCAGTGCAGCATCGACGGAGAGGAACATTCCGGTTCCAAGGCCATACAGCGCGCCGTATGCGATGACGGCGTCACCGGAAGGGATGAGCAGGAGCGAGGCAGGTGCGACCGTGAGGATGAGTGAGGCGATGAAGATGGGCATCTTGCGCCGGCCGATCTTGTCCGAGAGCGGACCTGCGATGACCGTGGAGATGACGATGGTCAGCAGTGTTGCGATACCCGCGACTGCGATGATGTGACCGGCGGACTCGTTCGCCAGGTGATAGTGATCGGTGAGGATGTACAGCTGGAACGCCACGATCATCGAGGCACCAAGGAAGATCACGAACCGTCCGGTGAAGGCCCAGTAGAAATCGGGTGCTCCCTTCGGAAGTTTGAAAGCCGTGAGCACCTCGCGGGCGGTCAGTTTTTCGATCGGCTCGTGGCGGTTGGAGAAGTCAGGCGCGATCAGCACGAAGGCGATGGCCGGTACGAGGATGCCGATCGAGGTGGTCACGAGCAACAGGTCCGGGGCGGAGATGAAGTTTGCCGCGACAATGCCGGCGACGGCGCCCGCGAGTACCTGTGCCCCGCCGTAGAAGGCAGAAGCCGTACCGCGCTTTTCCCGGGGAACGCGGTCAGGGAACACCGCGAGGACGGCAGCCGACAAGGCCGGGAGGAAGATGTTGTATCCGACGTAGGCGGCGATCAGCAGGTCAACGTTCGGCGCGAACCCGACCAGGGCGATGAAGATGGCAGCACCGATGCCGCCCAGAACGATCAAGGGGCTGCGCTTGCCGAACCGGCTCCGGACGCGGTCGGAGATGGTGCCCCAGACGAAGATTGAGATGCCGGACAGGAGCCCGGCGATCGCGGTCGCGAGCCCGAGGAGCGCGACTTTCTGTTCAGGTGCGAGGATTGCCAGTTTTGCGGCGAGCAGGACGTTGTTCAGCGCGGTGTTCGCAAAGATCGTTCCGAATCCAACGATAAAGAGGGCGAGCCGGAGCCGGCCCTGACCGACGCGGGAAATGATGGCGAGTGGCCCCGTCGGTTCGGAGAGGGTGCTTGGGTGGGCCAGTGATTCTGGAGGGGTCGAGGACATCGTCGTCTACTTTCAGCTAAGGAATTACGCTATTCCTGTTCGGGAATTTAATTCCCTTTCGGGAACGGTATCCCGTAGGCTTGAAGGCGTCAAGCTTTTTTCCGAAATTAATTCCCGGTCGGGAATGGTCGTTGATCGGCCGCCGATCTCATCAAGGAGCCGTCATGACCGCAGAAGGAACGGTTCCCGCCGTGCGCCGCACACGGGGAAAGAACGCGGGAATCAACCCGACGCGCATTGTCGCTGCGGCCCGCTACCTGGACCCGGAGACACTTACTATCCAGGCGGTAGCGGATGAGCTCGGGGTCGATCGCAAGGCGGTGACCTATCATGTGACCGATCGGGACAGCCTGTTGGAGCTCCTCGCCGTGGATGCGTTTTCCTCCCGCTTCGAAGTCGCCGGGCTGCCTGCATGGAGTGACTGGAAGCAGGCCTTGCGGACGATTGCAGCAAGCACGAAGGACGCGTTGGTCGAGTCCGGTTCCCTCGCCACGTACTTCAAGCTTCGCGGACCCGCGAGCGAGGGCATGATCAGGCCCGCTGAAATCGTGCTCGAGAAAATGATCGAGGCAGGATTCGGCGAACGTGACGCCGCCAGAGCCCTGACATTGGCAATCGGCGTGGCGATGAGCTGCGCGAAAGACCTGGTCATGAACGCCAGAGAGGGCGGACACCCTCAAGGGCCCGAACTCGTTAGGGCCCTTGAGGGTGTCGATTCAGCGAGCTTTGGAGCGCTGCGGCACCTGGAAGCGGTCGGCTTTACGTCCTACGATGACCGGCGGTTCGACTACGACATGGACGTTCTGCTGTGGGGACTGGAACACCTCCTGGCGTACGGTGGCCACGACCAGGGATGAGCCACCGGCACCCCAAGGCGCGCCGTGCTGCCCCATGGGCTTCCAGTACGCGCCAGCATTATGGAAGCTCCACCAGCTGGGAACTGCGCGCAAGGAGCGGCCTTCTTGCGCGTTTGGACCCTGCATACGACCACTGCGGCACCTCGATGAACGTGGCGTAAGCCCGGTGGTCGCGCCGGGCACGAGATCAGAAAAGCACTGAACCGGCACGCTGTGCCGACATTCGGCCCTCCACCGCCAAAGCGACGTCAGGCGTGCTTTCCTAACCGACCTGACATGTGGCGCTCAGAGCTATCTGGGGCCAATCTCGCAAAGCTGTTTCACATAGCTTGGCTCCAGCTATTGTGTCCGGCACTAAATTGTTTCAAGATTGTTAGCGTTAACAATTCTGCTGCGGGCACCGAACCCGTGGATCAGGAAGAGGACCACTTGCAAGGGAGCAATATCATGGCGCAGTCCGAAGTTACACCCTCGTCAGCCTCGCCCAGCCGGCGTCAGGTCCTAGGGATTGGGGCAACCGCTGCCGTGGCGGCAGGTGTCAGCATGGTGCTCCTCGACTCCGCCCCTGCGACCGCGGCCAGTGCAGGAAACCGATCGCAGACGTCTTTTGATGCTGACTGGCGTTTCCTGCGTGATGACCCCGCAGGCGCCGAGTCCATCGGCTTCAACGACAGTTACTGGCGGGTGCTCGACGTCCCGCACGACTGGCAAATTGAGGATCTACCCTATGCAACGTCCGAGAACGGTGAGGCAACTGCGAGCCCTCAGACGTACATGGTCCCCAACGATCCTTCTCTAATCCAGGGGGTTCCTCCCGTCATTGGGCCCTTTGACGCCAACGCAGACCTCCCTGGCGGCTACGGACCCGCGGCCCTGGGTGGACGTGGACAGGGTTACACCGTCGGCGGCGTCGGCTGGTACCGCAAGCATTTCACCGTCCCGAAGGACGCCCTCAACCGCCGGGTCGAGGTGCGTTTTGACGGGGTCTTCCAGACGGCCGATTTCTGGCTCAATGGCTTTCGCCTGGGCTTCAATGCGCATGGTTACCTGCCGGCCATTTTCGATTTGACCGATCATCTGGATTTCGCTGGCCAGAATGTTCTGGCAGTAAGGGTCCAGAGCCCGAACGAAAGCAGCCGCTGGTATTCCGGGTCGGGAATCTACCGGCACACGTGGCTGACGGCCACGAGCGATGTATGCATCCCTACATTCGGCGTCCAGGTAACAACGCCCGTTGTCGCGGGGAATTCCCTCATACACACAGCTGTGGAAGTCAGGAACGATGGCAGCCAGACCGCAAATGCGCAGGTGCGGACCACGCTGCTTGATCCCGGCCACAACGTAGTAGGAACGCAAACATCCGGCAGTGTCTCCATCGTCGCGGGTGACCAGACAACATATTCGTTCGGTCAATGGATCAGCGGTGCGCGTCTGTGGGACCCGGAGCAGCCCAATCTTTACACTGCACGCACCGAGGTGCTAATGGGCGGAAGGGTGATCGACTCGAACACGACAACGTTCGGAATCCGCTCCATGGTGTGGAACGGCACGGACGGATTCCTGCTGAACGGCAAGAGAATCAAGCTCAACGGCGGCAATGTCCATCACGACCACGGACCTCTCGGGGCCATCTCCCTGGACCGCTCAGAGGAACGCAAGATCGAGATTCTCAAAGCGGCCGGTTTCAATGCTGTCCGTCCCGCTCACACCCCGTTCTCGCCGCATTTCCTGGATACCTGCGACAAATTGGGCATGCTCGTTTGGAACGAGCCCTTCGATATATGGGACCTTCCGGCAAAAGCGGCTAACGACTACCACCTGTACTTCCCGACGCACTGGCAAAGTGACCTCACCACATTTATCCGCCGGGACCGCAACCACCCCAGTGTGATCATCTGGTCGATCGGCAACGAGATCGCGGCTGATCCGAATGCTTACGGCCCCCGTCTCGCGGACCACGTACGGTCACTGGACGTCACCAGACCCGTCTCCCTCGGAGGTGCTGACCTCCTCAAAATCGGGCCAGACCCATGGACCTATCTTGACGTGTTCGACTTCCACGGCAACCCCGGGGCCACAGACCACGCCGCGCACCCGGACAAAGCAATCACCCAGAGCGAAGTTCCCTTCAACAGCAACTACGACAACGCAAAGCTCGCCCAGGCAAGCCCTTGGTACGTCGGGAGTCTGGTGTGGGCCGGATGGGACTACATCGGGGAAGGCGGCATCGGCGCCACCACAGCGACCACCGGGCCACTGGCCGCCGGCGGCCTTGTCGGGACAGTTGGGTACCCCTACTTCCAAGGCTTCTGCGGCGACATTGACCTGATCGGTCAGCGCAAGCCCCAGAACCTCTATCGGGAAGTGTTCGTCGGTCACAGCCCGCTCGAGATGGTCGTGCTGCGGCCGACGCCGCCAGGCACCCAGCAGGTCGCCGTGAACTACGCCTGGTACGACGCTCTTGAAAGCTGGACGTGGGACCAAGCGCAACTGCTGCCATTGAACGTGCAGGTCTACACCAGCGGCGACACGGTGCAGCTGCTTCTCAATGGCCTGCTGATCGCAAGTAACACAGTGCAGGACTCAGACAAGCAAATGACTAACTTCAGGGTCCCCTACGCCCCCGGCCAGCTGACCGCAATCGCCAGCCGAAACGGGCTGGAAATCGCACGCAAAACACTAACCACCACCGGAGCACCGGCAGGACTTCGTCTCACTTCGGATGTCCAGAACCTCACAACGGGCCGTGACGACCTCGCTCACGTGCTCGTCGAGGTCATTGACAAGGAGGGCCGGCGTGTACCCGACGCTGTTACCAAAATATCCTTCTACGTCAGCGGTGCTGGCAACCTGATCGGCGTCGGAAACGGAAACCCGCGCAACGTTGACAGCTTCAAGCGTCCCCGCCGACACACTTGGCACGGCCAGGCTCTCGCGGTTCTTCGCCCTTCGAAATCAACGGGCACCCTGACAATGACTGCAACGGCACCAGGCCTCAATTACGCAACCATGAGCCTCCCCGTGAGGTAGGTCGCCCGGACGGGTGGGCGCGGCGTCCAGCAGTCAAGGTCCTGAGGATCCCGGCACGGGTTTGAACGCCTGACTTCACGCATGTGGTGCCGGCGTGGAACCGCCGATCGTCAGGGGAGCGTTTACCCTGGTGGTCGCCGCCGGCGGGATCCAACGTGGCTGTTGATCAGGCATGAGATCCTCCGACGTCGCAGCGAGGTCCCGAACTCCTCGCAATCAGTGCCTCGGATAGGTTATGCCCAGTCAGCCTCTTGACCTTCCACGGCAGGGAAGGTCAAGAGGCTGACTCCGCTCTCACGGACCTAATGCGAAAGTGTGGTGAGTCAGGCTGCGGTGACCGGGGTGCTGGTGACGTCGAAACCGAGACTGTTGAGTTACTTGATGGCGTCGTTTTTGGCCTTGATTGGGTCCAGTCGTGTGAAGGGATCAGCGCCTGGGTCGGCGAGGCATTCGCCTTCGGCGAGCAGGTGCCAGGCCGCGGTGAGGATGGAGTGTTCGACCGCGACGACGGCTTTCATCGGTCCGCGGCGGGCGGCGACGCGCCGGTATCTTGCTGTCGGGTAGGTGTTCTTGCTCCGGGAAGCGGACAACGCTGCAGTGCCCAAGGCGGCTTTGCGTGGTTGGTGCGTCGGCCGGGCTGGTGGGTTTGGTTGAGACTGGTCCTATGCGGGAATCCGGGAATGCGGGAATGCGGGAATGCGGGAATGCGAGGATACGTGGCCCCCGGTTTATGGACGTGGAAGCGCTGGCCAGGAGTTAGTGGTCTTCGTTTTTTCGGCCAGGCACCGGGGACGGTTGCTTCCGGATTCAATGATGGAGGGCCTGCCCCATCGCAAAGGGGCAGGCCCTCGGTTCGGTCCTGGTGTTGCCCGAAACCGCCGCGGCACCAACGTACGATCTGAGATGGAAGGCTACGTGCGGGTAGGGTCTAACCGATGTTGCATCCCGGTAAATGATGCCTTCAACCACCCGCCGGATGCCTTCGCACGGGCCGGGACCGGCGGAAAACCCCACGGATCAATTGCCAGGAGGTCCTCCAGATCGGCCGGCGACGTGTGGAGATCAGGGACCGGCCGGAGGAAGCCGGCGGCCCTTTCATGTCTGGGGCCTGGCAAGGCGATAGCGGTTGGCCCAAGAGGGCTGAAATGACCTGACCGAGCTCGGCCGCCGACCTCACGACGTTTGCGGCTAACCAGTGAGTTCTGCGTTGAAGGCCTGTCGTGAAGGCAGAAAGTAGGGGTTCGTTGAGGAAGCCGTAAGTCAATCCCTGGACAGTGAACCAGTCGACGGGGACGCCTACAGCCAGGAGCCCCTGGTCGAATTGTTCTCCTGACGTTCGTATGGTGGCGTGGTCGGCGTTTTGGAGGAGGGTTCGCCGGAATCAGGACAGGTCTTTGCCTCGGGCGAAGCGGTTCGTGCACTGCTTCGGGCGAACCGGCGAAGTTGTGTGCCGTCTTCACGAACATGAGGGGCTTAGCTGCTTGTCAAGGGAAACCGTTTATCCTGCTGTCCTGGTCACGCATCGGACATTCAGCGTGCAGGGTTCAGTGGTTCGTTCTGAACTCCTGCCCGGCCTGTGTGCCGCCGTCGACGAGGATGTCCGTGCCGGTAAGGTAACCAGGCGCTTCACTCGCACAGAAGGCGAGGACCGCGGCGATCTCTTCGGGATGTCCGAAGCGTTTGATCGCCGAGACTTTCAGGAATTCGGAAGCGCCGTGGTCTTTCTCAAGTTTTCCCATTGCGGTGTCGAAGCTTCCTGGGGACACCGAGACGACGCGGGCACCCTTGCTGCCGAACGCGCCCGCGAGTGAGCGGGTGTACCAGATCACGAACGCCTTGCTCAGGCCATAGGTGATGCCGGCGTGCAGCTTCTTGCCGAAGACACGGGCGCGTTTGACGATGACGCGTTCGAACGATGCGGGGTCGGTTTGTGCGAGCCGGAAGCTTCGGAACGGGATAAGTATTTTGGGTAGTCCGTGGCCGGCGGTCGAGGCGACGTTCACGAGTGCGTCGCCCTCCGACGCGCGCTTCAGGAATGCTTGGGCGATGTTGACCGTGCCGGTGCCGTTGATGCGCGCGATCCGGTCGGGGGTTCCCATCTGCGGGCTGATACCAGCGGTGTGCACGACCGCGCGGACGTGATGGCCTCCCTCTTCGGCGTTCTCGAAGAGCCGGTTTGCCGCGGATCCATCGGTGATGTCGCAGACGAAGCCGATGGCGTCGATGCCGAGGCCGGTCAGATCGCTCACCGCCTGGTCGATGCGGCCTTGATCGAGGTCGGCGATGACGATGCGATGGTCCCGGCCAAGAATCCGAGCCGTAGCGAGCCCCATTCCTCCGGTTCCACCGGTGATGACAGTTGTCTGAGTCATGCATTTCTCCTAAAAGTAGTTTTGAATGGTCCGTCCGGCGGGTGTCGTCGGGCGGTTGCGGGTTGGAGGGCCTGTTACCGCTGCCTTGCCCGGGTTTGTGTATCTAGGACGCAGTCGGCTGAACCCGTGACAGATGCGGTGAGTTCTTCAGCCCCTTCGAGGCATTTCTCGCGAATCATCCCCAAGGGCGTCGGGGGGTGTACTTCGAGTGTGTAGACCGATGGGCTATGTTGGGTGACTAAAATGCCATGCCGGGTTTCCAGAGCCAGTGGTATGAGCCGGTTGACGGCGTCGCTGAGCTCGTCGTCTCTGTTTCGCGCATCGTTGATGAAGATGTGGACGCGGGGCGGGATGAATTCGTTCACGATGGTGTCGTCCGGTGTGTCCTTGTAATGGGGGAAGTTCACGGAGTTCCTTTCCGAGCGAGCGGTGAGGGGATGGGGCGGTCAGGCGGGGTGGCCGGGCTTACGGGAGTCGGTGTCGGCGAGCCAGTCACTGATCATCGTGATGGCCGCGGCGAAATGGCCGGACCGGGGCGAGCTCAGGAACGCATGCATCGACCGGGGGAGGACGTGGTGTGAGGTGTCCACTCCGGCTTCGGAAAGTTCGGCGGCGAAGGCTTGACCGGAAGCGCGCAGCCGGTCGTTCATCGCATCGACGACCAGCGTCGGTGGGAATCCGGTCACGTCCGCACCACCCGGAAACGCGTAGCCAGGGAGGAGGCGCTCAGAGTCGCCGACGTAGTTGAGGTTCATGGCCCGGACCATCTTCGACTTAAAGAACAGTCGTCCTATCCCGTGGAGTTCCAGCTCGAGCGCGGGGCTGGCGGGGAGTTCGGCGTGATAGGTGCCATACGCCAGCACAGCGCCGAGCGGGAGTTGTTCCTGTCGGTCACGAAGATAGAGAACCGCGCCCGCGGCCAGACACGCGCCGGCGCTGGCTCCGCCAATAGTGATGGCACCGGCGTCCCGGGTCAGGTCGAGCGCCGTGTCGACAACGTCGTGCAGGGCCGCGGGGTATCGGCCCTGGTGCACGGTCAAGTCGACTTTCGACCACGGCCATGTGCGCGGGGCGAGCCGGTAATCGAGAGTGCGGACCCACCGCCCCTTTGCCGCCAGGGCGAGGGCGGTAGCGTGCGATTCGGGCTGATCAAGACCGCCACTTTGGAACCCGCCACCGTGCACCCAGAGAAAGGGCCTGGCAGAGGAATCCACCGAGGCGGGGAGGTAATCACGGATTGCAATGGCGCCGTCACGTCCGTCGACGCGGCGGTCCACGAACGTCGCCGAAGCTGCGGAGGAGTTGGCTGGACGGGTTCTGCTCATGGGAAGGGTCTCATCTGTTCAGTGGGGCTTGCACGTTCTGCGCTGGGAGCGGTACCACTCCGCGTCGGCGTGAACACCATGGACGACGTGGGGGAAGGGGTGACGTCCGGGCGAAGCTGATCCGCTCGGACGTCACCGCAGTGAATCAGACGGCGGCAAGCCGCCCTTTCAGGTCATCGATCGCGTCGGCGCCAAGGTTGTCGGCGGCCATGTCGAGGACATTGGTGAATGCCATGTTCCGAACCATGTCGAGCATCGGCATCTGGTCCAGGCCGGGAATCGTCTCGGCGAGGATCGGCCCGGCCTGAGGGTCGTCCATCACGTCCGCGAGGGTGGCGATCGTGAAATCGAACCGGCTGGTTCGCTGAACTGTTGTGGCCGCGCGGTCGTGGTCGGTGGGAGGCGGTGACGCGGTCCAGTTCTGGTAGCGGAGCCCTTCTCCGAACTCGAACGCCGGGTTCGCGGTGTCGCCGGGTACGTCGGGCCGGTTCTTCACGACCTCCGCCATCGAGGATGGAAGCTGGAACGGCAGCCGCCCTTTCGGTTCCAGTTCGCCGAACAACACCCGGGCGAACGCTTCATCGGTAGCGCCGTAGTTGACGATCAACGAGGCCCCGAGGTCCTTCAACGGGGTGAGGATCGCAGGCCGGTCCAGGTACACGTCGATCACGGTTGGGACCTGCGCGGCGATGTCGCGGAAGTGCGCGACCTGCGCATCGTTGAAGTCCAGGTGTCCGGCATGCATGAAGAATTCGACCGTGCCGGGTGCGCCGCGCTTCTCCCACGGTGCGACAAGACGCAGCACCGCGACATCGGCTTCGGCCGGGGTTGCGACGACGTCGGCGCGGCCGGCGAACGCCTCGACGTTCATGCCCTCGGTATAGACCTTGATCTTCTTCGCCAGCGGCAAGTGCGCGGCTCCGTCGGGGTTTAGGAGCAGCGTGGTCGCGGCAGACTGAGCGGCGAGGCCCTCTTCCCGAGCCTCCGTGGTGCCGATCAGGCTGGCCGCGGCGTCGGCGTCGACGAAGGGGTCATCGAACAGGCCCAGAGTGAACTTCTCGCGCAGCAGGCGTCGCACCGAGAGGTCGAGTCGAGCCTCGCCGATCGACCCGTCGCGGACGAGGCCCATCAGCACGTCCGGGGCGAACTCGCCGCCGAACTGGTCGATCCCGGCATCCAGCGCCTTGAGCATCCGCTCCTCATAGGTGAGGTGTTCGACGCCCCAGAATGTGCCGGACAGGATGCCCCAGTCGGTGCAGACAATGCCGTCGAATCCGAGGGTCTCGCGCAGAAGCGTGGTGACGATCTCTTTGTTGAACGAAAACCCGACCTCCTCGTAGCCGATTCCGATCGGCATGCCGTAGTACGGCATCATTTGCGAGACGCCGGCTGCAATCACGTCACGGAAGGGCTGCAGGTGCAGGTCGAACTTTCCACCCGGGTAGACCTGTTCGCGGCCATAGGCGAAGTGCGGGTCTTCGCCGTCCTTCTGCGGGCCACCGCCCGGGAAGTGCTTGGCCATCGCTGACACCGACGAGGCGCCGAGCGTCGCTCCCTGGAGACCCTTCACGTAGGCCGCGCCGAGGCGGCCGGTGATTTCAGCATCTTGTCCGAAGGTGGCACTGGCTCGTGCCCACCGCGGGTCGGTGGCGAGATCGATCTGCGGGTGCAGCGCCAGCCGAATTCCCACGGCCAGGTATTCCCGGCGAACCGTATCGGCGAACCGCTCAACGAGCCCGGGGTCATCGAGCGCGCCGAAGCCAAGCATCTCGGGCCACTGCGAGAACGGGCCAGCCATGATCGCGGTGCCCGGGTTGTTGCCGAACGAGTGCCGCGGGTCCGTGGACACCGTCACCGGGATCCCCAGCGGCTGGGCACGCACGTGCTCCTGAACGGCGTTGACCCACTGGGCGAGGGCGCGGGCGGTAGGTGCCTGCAGGATGTTGAAGTGATTGATCCGCTTGTCGAACAGGGTGCGCGTCGAGGGGGATCCGAACGCGCCAGGCGCGTCGAAGTCTCCCATGCTGGCCAGGGGCTGGAACATCAGACCGGCTTTGTCGGCCAGTTCCATCCGGCTCAGCAAGTCCTCAACCCGTTGGTCAGTGGACAGTGCCGGGTCCTGATACGGGAATCGAATGGGCTGGTGGGTCGCGTTAGCCATGGATGGGCTCCTTCTTAGATGTCCGTGACGCCCGTGCCGGGCGGCTGTTTTCGGTGCGCGTCGGATTTCCGTTCGTGACAGGTACCGTTACCGATGCCGGTCTGCATCCCGTGGCGGTCACGGTGACGGTGATGGTTCCACTGGCGGCGGTGGGGCGGATTACTGCCAGTCCCCGCCCGTAAAAGGTGGTGAATTGTCCACGGCTGAACTCGTCCGCGGTGATGGGGTTGCCGCTGCCGCTGCCGAGCAGTTCCCCGTCGCCGTCGACGTCAACCGTGACTTCGCGATCAGCGAGCGGCCGCACGATCCCGTCTTCATCGGTGAACGCGATGGGAACGAAGAGCAGATCTTCTCCGCCAGATGTGACGGTGTCCGCCTCAGGGGATAGCTGGATACGCAGGCTCGTCCCGGCGCTGCGGAGGGTGTCTCTGGCGATTTCCCGACCGGACCGGTCGTAGGTGATCGCCGTCAGCTCTCCCGGTTCGTACGGGACCTTGAACGTGGCGAGGTATTGGTCTTTGACGGTCATGATCCGTGATCCGATCGTCCGGCCGTTCAGGTTCAGGTCGATGCGGTGCGCGTTCGCGTACACTTCGATGACTGCATTCTTGCCTTCGTACCCTTCCCAACTCCATGAAGCGATGGAGTTGGTCGAGCGCCACCCGGTCTTGCTCTGCTTCTGGCCGGCATGGTTGACGGGCTGAACCGCGATGACCGGACCGGCGCGGAGCCCCCAGATGATCTGGTTCAGGTGTGCCTGGGTCTGCAGGTGGCCGGTGATGTCGACGACCGGTGTGCCGGCAAGGAGTGCCGGGTACGGCAGGAAGAGCCTGCGGGGTTCGCCGTATCGGATGACCGAGATGCCGGCCTCGCCGATGTAGTCCCACCCCGTCCACTGGAAGTCGCCGATCACCCAGGGCAGCTCTTCCACCAGGGCCCAGTTCTTGAAGAGCTGTGGAGGAACCGTCTCGCTCCCCACGATGACCCGGTCCGGGTGAGTCTGGTGGTCTTTGCGGTAGCGGCCGGTGCCGTAGTTGTAGCCAGCGACATCGAGGGCAGCAAACGCGTCCTTCGTGCGGGTGTCGGTTCGCTTACCCGCCACGATCAGCGGCATCACCTTCTCCAGGGCGCTCATCGCGAAGTTCAGGATGGTGATCATGTTCTTGCTGGCGTTGTGCCCGTTCTCGCGGGCTTTGGCAACGGATTCGGCCTTCTTCGCGTCGTCGGGGGCGACCGTGTTCAGCAGCAGGTTGATACCGTTGGTGACCGGCCGGGTGGGGTCCAGTTCCCGGGTACGTCCTGCGATCCGGTGTCCCAGGGCGATGCCTTTGGGCTGGCTGGTTTCAGCGATCTCGTTGCCGATCGACCACATCACCACCGACGGGTGGTTGAACCCGCGGGCAATCATGGCCTCAAGATCCCTTTCCCATTCCGTTTCGAAGTCGAGCCCGTAGTCGTAGCTGAGTTTCGGGAAGTACCAAGCGTCGCTGAGTTCGTCCATGACCATCAGCCCGTGCCGGTCGCATGCGCGCAGGATCGCCGGGGAGGTCGGGTTGTGTGAGGAGCGGATCGCGTTGTACCCCGCGGCCTTCAGGATGCGCACACGCCGGTCGGCCGCCGCATCCAGCTCCACGGCTCCGATCACGCCATTGTCGTGGTGGATGCACGCGCCGCGCAGCTTGTACGGGGTGCCATTGATGCGGAACCCATGAGTGGAGTCGACGGTGATCGTCCGCAACCCGGTCTGTGTCTCCACCGCATCGAGCAGGTCCGCGCCATCGGTGATGCGAACGCCCGCGTCGTGAAGCTGAGGGGAATCCGGCGACCACAATTCAGCGTTCCCGACTGATATCGGAAGCCGAACGGACGTCCGGGCTCCTGGCGAGAGCGTGACGGTTTCCGCGCCGCCAGCCAGTTCGCTGCCGCCCGGTGCGGAGATACTCACCTCTACCCGCACCTCCTGCTCGGTTGAGTCATCGTTGACGAGGTCGACGGTGGCGACAAGAGTAGCGGTACCGTCCGTATCCACCCGGGTAGTGGCGAATCGCGCCCCGAAGGGAGGGACGTGCACGAGGCCACCGACCAGCACATTCACGGGCCGGTAGATCCCGCTGCCCGAGTACCAGCGGGAGTTCGGTTGATCCGTAGTGTCGGCAACCACCTCGAGCGTGTTCTCTTCGCCGAACCGCAACTGCGCGGTGAGGGGAACGTGGAAGACGGCGTATCCGGACCGGCGCCCCCCGATGAGCTCCCCGTTCAGGTACACCTCGGAACGGTGATAGACACCCTCGAATTCGACCAGGACGGAGCGGTCGCGCCATTGTTCCGGCGCCTGGAATCTTTTGGTGTAGCGGTAGCGCCCTCCGGGATGGAACCCGGTGCCCATGCCTGCGGGGGTGTCGGCGGTGCGGGGCTCATGCAGCATCGCGTCGTATGGAAGGGTGACCGGACCGACGGGCGGAGCGCCCGCGTCGTGCTCGGCGTGAACGGTCCAGCCGTCGTTGAAGGAGGTGCGCAGCATTTGGAACTCTCTGTCTTAGCGGACGGACTTAACGAACATCACAGCGATGGATGCTGCGATGCTGACGGCGATTACCAGCGCGAACAGCCAGCCGAAGCCTGCGAAGGCGACGATGCTTCCGGCGATGACCGGCGCGATGACCTGCGGCCCGGCATTGGCGATGTTGAGGATTCCGAGGTCGCGCCCGGCGTCCTCGAGCTTGGGGATCACCAGGGTCACGAGCGCACCGTCTACCGACACGTAGGAGCCGAAGCCGAAACCGAGAAGACACATGCCGATGACTGCTCCCGTCCCGTTCGGGACGAGCATCAGGACCAGCGCGGCCGGAATGAAGAGCAGCGAGGAACCGATAACGAACGGCTTCATCCGGTGGAACTTGTCGGCCAGGATTCCGCCCGTGATCGCGGAGACGATCAGGAGCAGGGTGCTGATTGGTACGATCACCGTTCCATTGAGCGCCGTTGCTGCGTCGATGGTCCCGTCGCCTGCCTTGAACCAGTCACGCAGTGCATACAGTGCGAGTCCGGTAGCGAGACCGTAGCCCAGAAAGGCGAGGAAGCGGCCGATGAACACCCACCAGAAGTCCGGCGCTGACCGGAATCCGGGCAGCCTGGTCCGCTCTGCCTTGACGCCATTCACGATCGCCGGAGGTGTGAAGTCCCGGGTGAAGAACGCGAACAGGGCGCCAACAACGACGAGTTGCACGGCGAAGATGATGTAGGCCGCACCTACACCGACCAGGTTGCCGATGACCGCGCCGACGCCGACACCCACCAGTGCTGCCATTCCGTTCACGGCTGTCAGGCGGGCGCGGATCCGCACAGGCACCCGCTCCGGTACCACCGCGGAAGCAGCGGCCTGGTAGCCGTTCAGCGGGATCAGGGCGAGTGCCCACGCGATCGTGAGGATGATCGCGTTAGGCGCGAAGGCGGTTGCGAGCAGTGTCAACGCGCTCACGATCGCGCCACCGAGGATCCAGCTGTTGCGGCGGCCGAGGAACCGGGTGCGCGTGCGGTCGGACAGCAGGCCGACGACCGGGGTGAAGACAACCGAGGAGATCGCCCCGACCGTGAGAACGAGACCGAGGACCCCTGCCTGCGCGGACGTATCGGGAACGAAGCCGTTCACCTGCCGGGCAAGAAGAGCCTGCAGGACGCCACCCCAAATGACCGAAACGCTCAGCAACGCCAGCGGGAGCAGGAACCACAGTCGTCGCTGCATCGTCATGGGACCGTCGCCTGGAGCGAGTTGGTCGGGTACCGCGGCGGCCTCGCCCACGATGGACGGCGTCGGGGGAATGATCGGGATGTCATGCGTCTTTGCCATGGCGGGTCCTTCTGCGTTGAAGTGATTTCCTGAACGGGAATTAAATTCCCTTTCGGGAAATGTATGCTACGTTGAGGAAGGATGTCAAGAGCAAGCGGAGGTGCAATGTCAGTCGAGCAGGGGGCGCTGCGGCGTAGGCCCGGTAACAGCGCAGGAATCACCCGGGACCGCATCGTCGCCGCGGCCCGTGCGATCGGGCCGACCGCGTTGACCATGCAAGCGGTGGCAACCGAACTCGGTGTCGATCGAAAGGCGATCACTTACCACGTCGCAGACCGCGAGCAACTGCTCTCCTTGCTGGCGGTCGACGCATTCAAGACCCGCTTCCAGCGCACGAAGATTGCCCCGACCGCGACCTGGGACGAAGCGCTGGTGGCCTTCGCGACGTCGGTAGCGAATAGCCTCATTGCCTCCGGTTCGGTTGCGGTGTACTTGCGGCTTGCGGGCGAAACGGACTTCGGCATGGTCGAGCCGGCCGAGGTTGTGCTCAAGAGGATGATCGACGCGGGCTTCCGCGAGGAGGACGCCGGGCGCGCTTTGTCGATGATGACCAACCTCGCAATGGGGTTCGCCCGCGATGTCATCCTCAACAGCGACCCCGACGGCCACCCCCAGCAGCCCGAACTCCACCGGGTGCTGGACGCTTCCGGAAGCGGAGAACTCAGTGTATTGCGCCATCTGGACTCGTCCGGGTTTAGCACCTACGACGATAGGCAGCTCGAATTCCTCGTTCGCACCACCATTAGCGGCCTGCGGGCACTGCAAGTCGACTAGCCATAGGAGGTCCCAGGAGTGAATGCCACAGCTCAACCAGGCGTCAGCCGTCGCGCCGAGGCTCTCAAAGAACGCGTCTATGTCACCTTCACCGGTTTGGCTGTCGTTCTTGCCTTGGCCTCCCACTCAGAAGCACTCGCGCCAGGGGCAGCGGCCACAACGCTGGCTATCACGGTCGTCGGCACGCTGCTGGCGGTATTCGTGGCTGATCTTGTCTCCCACCTCGCCGTGCACGCTAAGACCCCGACCCGGTCTGAACTGTCGCATATGGCACGTGTCAGCTTTGGCGCGTTTGGAGCGATCGTTTTTCCGCTGATCTTTATTGCTGTGGCCGCCTTGGGCAGATGGAGTATTGAAACTGCATTGCGCGCCTCGACTCTCGCACTGATCGTGTCGCTGGTCCTTATCGGTTACCTCGCGGTTCGCCGGGTAAAAATGGCCTGGTGGCAGAGGTTGATTGCTTTAGGGGCCGAATGTGTGCTGGGCGCGGCGGTCGTCGGCCTCGAACTCCTCGCGCACGGCTGACGCCTTCATCTCATATTCCCTGCGGCCGAGTCCTCTCTGGCCTGTACCAGCTACTTCCGGATCGACAGAATGTCTCCTGCTTCCTTCCATGGCGATCGGCTTAAGACTTAAGCGTGGGCTCTTGCCGACAGGCTGCGTTTTGCCTGCGGATACTTCCATACTCCGTCGTCGGACAAGCCAGCATCACAACTACGATGAGCATCTCTTAGAGTCCGTCAGCTCACGCGCTGATTGCGAAACCTGTTTCCGGAATGACAGCGGGCACAGGGGACTTGTAACCCTTTTCTACTCGTCCCACTTACCCGGCACACGCGGGGTGTTCGTGAACCGGAGGCATTGCCTGGCCGCCTCGCCGGCGACATGTGCGGCCGCATGGTCGGTAGTTGCATGCCGCCTCTTCCGAGCACCAAGGACTCCCTCCTGGTCAGATGCACTCTCCGTTTCTCTGACAGAAAGCGAAGACACTCCCGTGCCTACGTGGATGTCGTCGACGACGTTGCCTTGCCAGCAAAGGCGACTTGACGTGAGGAAACGCTTGATTCGTCATTAAACGGGAGTTCTCGCAGCTTCGTCCGCTCCCGTACTTTAGGTGCCGGTAATGGGGATCCCGTCAAGCTGGCGGCTGCTGTCACGTGCACGTCGTGGAGGTGAGTCAGCGGTTGTCGGGTCTGAATACATGGCCCTGCCTTGACCGACGGGCCAGACACAGCGGACGGGAACACGCTCCGCGTTTTGCCCACTGCCGCACCAGACCCAGCATGTTGTTACCGGCTGGGGCCGAAGTGGACCTTTCGTCGTTCCCGGGTGGCTGCCCGCTGCCGTGAGGCATATGCTTCGCGAAATAAACGACGAGCGACAGGAACGGCAGTTCATGAGTCATGAGCGGGTTCTGGTTACGGGCGGTTCCGGTTTCATTGCGGGCCATTGCATCCTCAAGCTCCTTGAGGAGGGTTACCAGGTTAGAACAACAGTGCGGTCCCTCAGCCGTGAGGCGGCCATCCGTTCCGTCCTCACGGACGCCGGAATGGTCAAGGGCGGGAACCTGAGCTTCACCGAGGCTGATCTTACGGGGGATGACCGGTGGCCAGAGGCCATGGACGGAGTCGATTACGTGCTTCATGTGGCGTCCCCTGTTGTGCCAGGGAATGTCGCGAATGAAGACGAAGTAGTTGATCCGGCACGTGAGGGTACGCGTCGGGTGCTCCGCGCCGCGACCAGTGCTGGCGTCAAACGGGTTGTCCTTACGTCCGCTTTTCATGCCGTCGCCTGGGGATACCCGCAGAGTGACCATGTGTTCACCGAGGCAGACTGGAGCCGGCTCGACGGTCCAGGCGTCGACGCCTATGCCAGGAGCAAAACCCTCGCCGAACAGGCCGCCTGGGACTTTGTAGCCTCTGAACCGGGAACGCCCGAACTAACCACTGTCCTGCCTGTCGCGGTGATGGGGCACGTTCTGGGAACTGATATTTCGGGCGCCAACCACCTTTTGCAAATGATGCTCACCGGGGCAATGCCCGGCTACCCGCGGATGTCTGTCCCGATCGTGGACGTCCGCGACGTCGCTGGTGGGCACTTCCTGGCCATGATTACCCCGGCAGCAGCCGGTCAGCGGTTCCTTCTCTCCAATGGCCCGGCCATGGCCATGAAGGATATCGGCGCCTTACTGAGGGCGCGTCTTGGCGAATCAGCAAACCGCGTCCCGACGAGGACGATCCCTGACTTCATAGTGCGGGCAGCTGCTGTCTTCTCCGCACAGTTCCGCCCCGTCGCAGCGGACCTTGGCTTTGCATGGCGAACGTCGAACGCCAAGGCCCGCAGTATGCTCGGCTGGGAGCCCCGCCCCGCTGAGGAAGCCATCGTCAGCGCAGCCGAAAGCCTGGTCGCCACCAATCGGTTGTCCGCGTCCTGACAGGTATTCCCGCGGGCCCCGGCGGCCCTTCCGTGATGATTGGTGACTGGCGATAACGGAGATTCCGTCAAGCCTCGCCTAACGGTCGGCACGATGCGTGTGACTGTTTCTGTCGCGTGTGGCGGCAGCCAGCGCGGACTCCTTCGTGGGACAGGATGCGATAACGAACGGACCGCTAGATCCGGGCGCCCAAACGCGTTTGCAGTACGAGGAGTCCGAAGGCGGCGGTCAGCGCCAGCGCACTGGGCGCCAGGAAGACAAGCGGCAACCCTGCGGCGCCAACACCGATGCCACCGACAACTCCTCCAAGGGCGGAGCTGACCGCAGGTGCGCTGATGAAAATCGCGGACGCCGTCGCAACGGCCTGTGGCAGCAAACGCTGGGCCACAATGATTCCCAGGCCCGCGAACACTCCCCACACGCCTCCCATGAGAATTTGGGCGATCAGCAGCCCGGTGGGAGATGCGCTGAGCGCGAAGATTGCGTTGGCGCCGACACCACACAGCGCACCGAGGACCATGAGGTTGAGCATGCCTGTCCGGCGGGCGAGAACAGTTGCGGCGGGCATCAGAATGAGCTCCACCAGGGGCTGAATTCCGATAATGGCGCCGCTGAGCGCTGGCGGGTAATGCTGATCATTCATATAGATCGGCAGATAGGCGTACTTGATCGGTTCTCCGGCATAAACAAGGATGTAGAGCCCCGTGAACGCCAGCAAGGGCTTCATCGCCTTCAGCGATACATGAGGCTTGGGACTGGGTGCGTCAGTGTTGTGGGCGGTTGTTGCCTGTACACGCGGCCCGCCGTCGCGAAGAGTTCCGAGAGGGAGCAGCTGGGCCAGGGTGCAGATCGCGGTTGCCACGAGCATTGCCCGCAGGCCCAGCTGGGCGCCGAGGAAGGTCCCGGCAACCGGACCCACCACCCATCCCAGGGTCAGTGACATCCGGACATATGAGACGATGCCGTCACCAGCGGGCGACGGATTGGCCTGGAGTTCGTCATGAATGGCTGCGAAGAGCTGCGATGTTGCTGCCCCGGCGAAGGCGAGGACGAGCGCACTGATGGCAAACGGCATCCACAGCTGGGTAGAGAATGCGATCCCGAGCCACCCAAGAAAGCCGGCCATCGCACAGAACCGGAACGGGCCAAGCCGGCGCCCCGTTTGATCCGACCGCCGCCCCACAAAATACCCGCCCGCCAGGGCGGTGAGGTTTGTCAGATAGTACAGTCCGGCGACAGTCAGTGAGCCGCCGAGTTCGTCCACGATGAACCGGGCGATCTGGGGTGCTGCAGCGGAGAAACCGAGACCCGAGAAGAACAGCGCGAGCGTCGCACCGCGATACAGGGGCGTGGCAAGTACCACCCGCAACGCCGAGGGACTGCGCGTCAGTTGATCCGTCGTTGTCATGCTTTCTCCATTGAAATGGCCCCGTCTGCAGGGCGTAACCCAAAACCTAGTGAAGCTCGGTTTTGATCATAAGCTGCGGACCGCGCGTCGTCCATGAACCCGCGGAGGAAATGGCTCGTGTGGAACCACGGTTTTTTGTGCCGCGGCGATCGGCCCGGCGGTAGTTATCGTTTCAGCTCCACCAGCAACGGATGCCGAAAGGCGGGGGAGCCATGCACCTGACCGGCGCAAAGTACGGACCGGATTTGGCTCCCACCTGTCCCGGCGGCCGATGAGCGGGATTCCATCAAGCTGCCGCGGTCATGCGCCTCAACCGCCGGTGACCTGGGGTGTGTTCGGGTCTCAGTTTTGTGGGGGCTGTGCATCCGGAGGAGCCCTTAGGTAAGGTCGCTGGGGTCGGTGTTTGCTCCGCATAGAACAACGCATACCTTTTCATTCCCGGCGGGCATGTAGCCGGCCGGGCTGAGAAGTCCGGCAAGCGCCGTTGCGGCACCGTGTTCCACAGCGAGCCGGTGCTCGCTCCACAGGGCCTGCCGTGCACGGATGATTTCTTCGTCCGGGACAAGCACCGACTGGACTAATTCGTGTTGTGCCGCCTGTAGCGCCATTACGGATGCCCGCCGAGCGCCCAGAGCGTCTGCAGCAACGGACTCTACAGCGACGTCCACGGGGTGGCCGGCCCCAAGGGCGGCGTTCAAGGCGCGGCAGTTCTCCGGCTCGACGGCGATTGTCCGAATACCATAATGCTGGGCTACGGTTGCTACCCCGGAGAACAGGCCACCTCCTCCAACTGCAACCAGGACCGTGTCGAGGTCAGGGATCTGTGCGTGGATCTCCTCCATGAGTGTTCCGGCACCGGCGGCGATAAGCGGGTGATCGTAGGCGTGGGACATCAGGGCGCCCGTCGCGGCAGCGAATTCCTCACACGCGGCCAGCGCCTCAGCATACTCGGATCCGACAAGCCGCACATCTGCGCCGTAGCCTCTGAGCCGGTCCACCTTGATCCGTGGGGCGTTGGCTGGCAGGAAGACTGTAGCGGGAACCATCTGATCCTTGGCTGCCCAGGCGCACGCCATTCCCGCGTTGCCTCCGGAAGCGATAGTGACGCCCGCGTCGGGTAGTGTGCCCGCGTCCCGGTGGGCCAGGATAAAATTCTGGGCTCCGCGCGCCTTGAACGTGCCGGTAAACTGCATAAACTCCAAAGCCAGTTGTACAGTCCCTTGATTTGACCCTCGCTCGGCATCCCTTCTGACGGGATCGCCTTGCGCCACAGCCACTGGCCTGATGACGTTCCCGATTCGGTTCCTGGCAGCCTCGATGTCTGCGTACGTCAGGATTTCCATGTTCCGGATTCTTCCTCCCAATACAACGACTGCGGGAACATACGGCTTCCCCGCTCTTGTATCTTTCCATCGAGCGCGGCCACCCGGTGACACCGGACACCGAGGGCGAAGAAACAGTCCAGCGCCCCGCCGGTAAGGATGGACCTTTAGGGCTATTCCTCCGGGCGTTGACTGGCAGCGGGACGTGTTGATGTGGGACGAGCACCTTTGTTTGTTAGCCACTCCAGGGTTCTCATGCTGCCGGAAACATGAGTCACTAACCGTATGGATTGGGATGAAGCGGGCAGCAGAGCGGACCGCAAACTATGGAGGGCCTTCTTTTGGGTTGGCGTGGGTCTGCTGGTCGTGGCAGTCCTCAACGTTGCCTTCGTTCTGTCCGATCCTCCGGCGAACTGGTGGCAGTATTTGTCCCCTGAATCTAACGTTTGGCCGGCGTTGCCATATTGATCTACAGCCGCAGGAGATATAAGTCGCAATCGGCGCCTGGCACCCCTGTACAGTGAGATTCACAAGATTCACAAGATTCATAGACATTCACAAGGGGCGCCCATGAACAACCCGTTTCGCCCCACTGCCGGGGCGGCTCCGCCCGATCTGGTCGGGCGCGGGGGAGTGCTTGACGAATTCGCCTACGGCCTCCGGATCGGTTCAGGTGCCCCAGGCCTCTTGACCATCTTCACTGGAGCGCGGGGAATCGGCAAGACAGTCATGCTCGGCGCAGCTGAAGACCTTGCGATAGCAAGCGGCTGGGCCGTCGTTTCCGAGACGGCCACCGGCGGATTCCTGGGCCGGATTGGTGAGGCAATGCGGCGGCTGACCGATGAACTGGGAGAGGGACCCACAGGCCGGCGCGTCACGGCGTTGTCCGTTGCCGGCTTCGCCGTGACGACGCAACTCGCTCCCGAGGAGCAGGTGGACTGGCGCGTCCGTGGTTCGAGGCTTCTCCGGTTGCTGGCGCAGCGGGGCACCGGACTGGTCATCACTGTTGACGAAATCCATGCCGCTGACCGCAACGAATTGTCCCAACTCGCAGCCGACGTACAGCACTTCATTCGCGAGGGCCTTCCTATCGGACTGATCTTTGCCGGGCTGCCTGCCGCTGTCTCCGACCTGCTCAACGAAGGTGTCGCCACGTTCTTGCGCAGGGCGGACCGCATCGACCTCCATGCGGCTTCGATCGCTGAAGTCGATCGATCCTTTACCGAAACCTTTGAAGGCGCTGGTACGATCCTCGGCGGAGATCTGGCCAGGAAAGCGGCAGAAGCCACCGGCGGGTATCCCTTTCTGATCCAGCTGGTTGGCTACTACCTCTGGCAAGAAGCGGAAAAGACCACCGCGGGCCTGGACGCCGCAGCTGTGGACCGGGCAGCCACTGCTGCCCGCCGAAGAAACGAACGCGTGGTCATCGAAGCTGCCCTGTCAACAACGTCCGGGAGGGATCGGGACTTCCTGCAGGCCATGGCAGGGGACTCCGGGCCTTCCTCCACCACCGACATCGGCAAACGAACCGGTATGCGGCCCAACGCCGTCGGAAACTACCGAACCCGGCTACTGGACGCCGGCCTCATAGAACCCGTAGGACACGGACTTGTCGACTTCGCAATCCCTGGATTACGCGAATACCTCATCCGGCGTCCCGCGCTTTAACAGAAGCCTCCTTGCCTGTATCGTTCCCCTCCAATACGAAATGGACCCAAATTAATGCATGCCGTCCTCGAATATGTCTACGAAGAAAATTACCTTCAAACCCGCGAAGCGCATCGCACAGACCACCTCAGGGCTGCGTGGGAGGCAGTCGAGCGGGGAGACCTGCTTCTTGGTGGGGCCGTTGGTGACGGGCCGTTCAGTGGGTTGCTGGTCTTCACCGGCGAGAACGCACTCCAGGCTGCAAGAGCTTTTGCGGCGGCCGACCCATACGTCACCGGTGGGGTCGTGACGTCCTGGACCGCCCGCCCGTGGACAACCGTTGTGGGAAAGGACGCCACCACGCCCATTCGCCCCTGAGGTTCAGCCAAGCGGACGTACGGGCCTGAACCGGACCGTCGTGTGGATTGACATCCGGTCGACGATGGCGGACCGGCGGTCCTGTCCGAGATGTTGGTGAGCGATTTGGAGGGCGTATTCATGGCCGGGCCGGGTTGGAACTCCATGACCTTCTGGAGTTGCGGCGCCACCTGTGCCGAGTTGTTGCCTGTTACTGCCTCCACGACTGTTCATGGCAGCTCCCGGGGAACTGCATCAACAGGAGGGCTCTCTTTGCGTGGAATTGAAGTCGCGCTTGGCGTCCGTACGACCGCAGGCTTCGGCGGTTGCCGCGGGGGTGTACCGCTACCAGGGCACTTAGAAGAACGCGTGCCTCAGTGCTGCGATAAGCGGCGGGGCGTAGACGGCGATGGTAAGCCAAAATGATGCGATGACGACTGCGACGACCAGAATGATCACGACCCAAAAGGATACTGCTGATGGTGGCCGCCCGGAGTTGTCAGCTCCGCCTGGCCCGTCAAATTTATCCACCTTGATCCCTCCCGGGTTCGGCTTCTTTGACGTATTTAAGCTAGCCAGTCAGGGATGGGAGATTCATGGGATCCAGCCGTGCTTTCGCCCTGAGTCCGCGCCCGCGCCCGCGCCCACGGACGCACCGTCGACGTCCACGACCCCAACCTCAATGTCCGCGCGCGCCTCTTTGTTCCCAGGGAATCCACCTGCCAGCGGTCTCTGCGATGGCTGTGGAGGCGGGCGTTTTAGTGGCCGGGCACGGACGGCTCTGTTGAGATGCCCGGGCCGGCACTTCTGGGGCCGCTGCGGCTTGTGGATGTCTTCCGCAGGCCAAGTCTGTTGCCTGGCGCTCATGGAGGCGTGGGAAAAATCCTGCCAAAGGTGTTGGGCCGCCGGGTGCCCGCTTCGGTCAGTGCGAGGAGACCATCTTGCAGGAACAGAAGCTGTCTCCTGACCAGTGAAGCCACCTCCCGCACCGGGGTTGGGTGACTGGCTTCTCAGCCAGGGGCGGATGGCACAGAGGCGCACCCTGTTCGCTGGGTGCGCGTCATAATGTCCCCCACGCATTCAGCACGTTTCGCCGCGTGCTTCAGATCGCCCGCGGCCTGATCTGCGCCGCATGTATGCCTTCCCGGTGGATTCCGGGCTGCCAGCGGTGAGGCTTGCGCCGACGACGTCAGACGGTCAGCAGTGAACCGGGCTGTAGAACGCGGCACCCCAGCTGGAATGGTCGGTCCCGCCAGGCCCGAAGCTTGCGTCCAGGATGATGCATTGGCCTCCGGCCTTTTGCGTGTTCGTGTAGACCGGTCCGGCGTAGTAGGAGTAGTAGCCGCGCGAGGCATCGTCGGGTCCGTATGAGGGGTAGTTCGCGATCAAATTTTCACGGTACATCTTCACGCCATATGTGGGGCCGTAGGCGTATGCCACGGAGCAGTTCTTGCGCGCTGAGGCGTTCCAGTACACGTCAATGGAGCCGGTCTTCGTGCCCGGTTTTCCGAAACGGTAGTCCTTGCTATAGGTCGGCACGGTGATGGGGTGTGAGCCGATATACGCGTATCCCGTACCGCATGGGCCTGCTGCGGAGGCCGGAACCGCTGCGACGAGCGAGGCACCGGTCGTGGCCGTGACTGCGACGAGCAGCGAGAGACATTTGTGCTTCAGTATGCCCGGTGTGTGTTTCATAACTTCTCCAACGTCCTGGGATGGCTTGTGCGGCACGATCATATAAGCACAACGAATTGAATAACTATAGTGTGCAGGCTGATACAGATCACCGTGCGGCAGACCGGACCAGCCGCACCGAAGGTTTGTGGGAATGCCGTCGATCCTTCGTCAGCAACCTGCGATCGCCAACGCCGCAGCGGATCTTTCACCACCCGGACGGCTGGATTCCGTCAATTGGGGCGCTCTACACTGCGATGCCAGGGAGTGATCGCTGGAGCGGCGGAGTCGAAGCCGCAGCGGTTAGCCGGCCGGTGCCGGTTCCAACGCGTCGGGATCAACTCCGGCCCGTAGACGAATTCGTTGCCGTAGTCGTAGCCGGGCTGCATAACGACTTGCGTGGCGATCTCGACCGTGTGTGGGTACTCCCCGGTCGCGAACCGTTCCATGATGGATCCGGCCACCTCCGCCATCGGCGTATTGCCTGCTATGGGCAGTGCGGCTTCCCGGAGGGCGAACCCGTAGATGTAGCTGTCCAGCAGGGAGTAGGCCCGGGCGGCCTGTTGGACGGTAAAGCCCTCGGTGCGCAGTGTCGCCAGGGTTGCCTCGTGGTGCCGGAGGGTCGCCGGGCCGGGAGCTTTGCGGGATTCCAGCAGCCGGACCGCCCATGGATGCCGGCGCAGCGTTTCGCGTGCCGAGTGGGCGCGGCGGCGCATCTGATCCTTCCACTCACCCACTGCCTCCGGTGCCTGGATCTCGGTGAAGACGAGGTCCACGAGGCCGTACGGCGGGGCAATTGTGCAAGCGTGCTTGCACGATTGCTTTCGCCATCCGTGGTTTGTCTCACGGGATGGAAGTGGGTTCCACCCGGCCGGAACCCGGAATGAATCAGCAATGTTGCAACTGCCTGTTGCAACATTGCTGGCTTGTGTCCTGCGGCGGGGGCGCACGAACACCTGCGCTGGCAGTTTCGTGGTGAGAAATCCGTGGCCGCCGCGGACGGGAAGTGGAGCCTATCGGACAATTTGGTGACGATCAAAGGACCAGGGATTTGGTCATATCCCGGCCCAACGCCCGTTCCGGAGGATCCGGGGTACTCGAGCTCATCCGCCGGTAGCGGCCAATACGGCCGGCAACGTTAAGGGCCACTGTCGAACATCGCGCCGGGGGCGGTGAAGATGGCGCCCTCCTGACGCGCCAAAGTCATGGAGACTTACATGCGGTTGCCCACTGTTTGAGTGCCTCCAGGTCAGTGGCGCCTGTCCTCGTCAGCGACCTCCCGGGCCGCCATGCTGGCCAGTGGCGTCCCAGCGGGGCAGATCCGATCCACCAGTTCGGTAAGTTCCCGGGGCCGGAACGGCTTGACCAGGTACGCAGCCGCTCCCGAAGCGAGGCCGGCCAACTCATCGTGGGGTTCGGCGTGGGCGGTGACGATCAGCAGGGGCGCGTCGGATAACTTTCTGATGTCATGCGCGACGTCCAGGCCATCACCATCGGGCAGGCCCAGGTCGACCGTGACGAGCACCAGTGGGAGAGCCTTGGCAGCCCGCACGGCATCCCGGGCGCTGGATACGGCGTGTACCTCGAAGCCTATGCCGGTCAGGATGAGCGTGAGCAGATTTCGAATGTCCTGGTCATCCTCGATGACAAGGCAAACGCCCCTCGAACCCCACGATCCCAATTCGCACCCCCCGGTTGCTGTTTCGGTCCCAGTCTATGCCGGGTCGCTCGCAACCCGTAGGGAGTGCCCTGCACCGCGCTGAGCCGCATCACCTGAAAAGACTGCATCCCGAAGAGGCTTCCCGGGGCGCGTTTCAAAATCAGACGATCGCCATCATCAGGACCGGCATCATCGGATGGGCCGGCCTTCGCGTTCGCGCTCGAGCTTCTGCTGCTTCGTCGTCGCCTCACGTGCCTTGTCCCGGACGTAGAGTGCGTCCTTGTGCGCCAGCGGCGCGTCATGGAGGTTGTGCGAGCCGCGCAAAAAGTTCGACGTCCGGTCGGCAATGGAATAGGCCACGGCCTGCTCGACCACCGCGCTGGTCTGAGGGAGCTCAGTTAGTTCCTCCTGCAGCTGAAGCAACAGCACATCCTGTCCCCGCTCGGCGGCCGCAAGAGCCTCCAGGCGGGCCACAACGCTGCCCAGCAGCGGGTCGAGTGGACGGAAGAGTTCGGCTGCGCGCTTAGTGGCCGGGTCCGCCTCGATGCGCAGATCCAGTTGCGCCAGCAGGAACGCTGTCACGAGCGTCCTATCAGCATTCCATCCAGCCATCCCAGCCCGCTCAGCAACCAACCCAGCTTGGCTAAACCTCGTGGGTCAGGCCGCGGTCCACAATTCTCAAGAAGACGGTACTCCTGGCTGGCACCCGATAACAGGGACCCGTCGGAATCTCTGCGACGACTGCCCGAACCGGCTGCGGTGAGGGCGAGGTGGCGTGAGAGGGCGACCGTCTTTTCATCCACTTGAACGCGGTACTCATCTGAATGCAGGCAAGGTTGAAACCTCCGAGATCGGATACGAGGCAGCCACCCTTTACCGCCATGATCACCACCGGGGCTTTGGAAACCCGATCTCCGCACCGGACGGCATCCAGCGGCGCTCAGCGACGAAGCGACGCCGGCCATGGGCGCATGCGGTCTTTTCGCGGCGATGACGGAGCTGGATCCGGGGCCAATGGAACTTTGCGTGGATACCTTGTGGAATTATGTGGATCTAATAGGGTGGGGAGGGTTAAAGTGTGTTTAGTGATCGCATGGACAATGGCTGTTCCAACATGGCATACCCGCTTGAGGCCCATGGCAAACGATCTTAGTTAGTTAGGACACCGGAAAGAATGGTCTCTCCAACGAAGCAGCCGGCCGCTGTACGACGCCGAAGAATTCTCGAGCTGATGAATGAGGGCGATTACCTTCGTCCGGCTGATATTGCGGCTGTTATGTCCGTGTCGGGGGAAACCATCAGGCGTGACCTCATGGCGCTGGAACGCTCGGGGGCTCTGAAACGGATTCACGGCGGAGCCATGGCGCCGGCACGGGTCATCGACACCGAGCCCGACCGGGCCAACAGGTCGATGGAATTTCCTCAGGAAAAAGAGGAGATCGGGGCAGCTGTTGCTGCGCTGGTGGCAGATGATGACACCGTATTCCTTGATGTGGGAACGACGGTGGAGGCGGCCGCGCGTGCGCTCCCGTCAACATTCCACGGGATAGTCATCACCAACAGCCTGATTGTTGGATCCATTCTGGGAGATCGCCCGAGCATCGAGCTCTATGTTCTGGGCGGACGTATTCGAGCCGGCGAAATGACGACCTATGGTCCTGACGCGCTGGCGCAAATCCGAAGCTTCAACGCCAATTGGGCGTTCCTTGGCGCGGGAGGCGTCGACGCCACCGCAGGACTGACGGACTACTCCACTGAAGACGTCGCAACCAAGCAACTAATGATCGAGAAAGCCGCCAAGACCTACATTCTGGCGGTAGGCGACAAGCTGGGACGTATTGCGGTCCGGCAGGTATGCGATCTGGACAGTGTCAGCGGCGTAATAACGGACAGAAAAGCTGATCCCGTTCAGGTGAGCGTATTGCGCAAAGCCGGCGTTGACGTCGTCCTTGGCACCACACGGAACTAACGCACGTTGACAGGTCTCCAGCCGTACGTTTGGTCCGGAGACGAGGTTTTCAGCCCCTGGCTTTGCCTCACTGCGCCTGACAACTGAATGTTCCCCACGGATAGCCCTGACCCCGAGGGCGTGGCCTACGAACAGGTATTCGCTGCCACATTGGAGGGCCGCCGGGAACAGATGCGCGGCCGTGCACTGCCGTTGGGATGCGGCCAGGAGGTGCACCGGCCCTAAGATTCCACTGGTGATTTTCCCTGGCACATGACGACCATCCGACATCGGCGGTTTCGCGGCTGCACCTGCGGGCAGGGTGCTGGGTCCACGACCTGCTGGTCTAATGCGCCTCGCAGATCGTGTAACCGCAAGTAACGTCAGGGGTAGTTTCGACGGTGTAGTCGCCAGGCCCTGTTCGGGTCACCCTGATACCTTCGCTGAGTGCCAGGGCATCGGGAATGAGGCTCTCCACCGCTGAGTTGAGTAAATCGTCAAGCATGCCCGCATCGGTAACCGAGACACGCCGGATGAGGTTAGGTGCTTGGATCATGCTTCTTCCTCGAAATTAGTTGTGTGAGCGACGAGCTGCTGGATGCCCGCGTGGCAGGCGGCAACGCCGGGCCTAGGCAATGACGGCAACGCCCTTGTTCTGTTCGAGGGCTTCCCGTATGTCTGCCGGCGGCTCCGCGTCGGTAATGAGCCCCGTCAGGTCTTGAAAGCCGACGACGCGGTGCCGTGCTATCCGGCCAAACTTCGTTGCATCCGCGAGGGCGTATGAGATTGCCGAGTTCTGAATGATGACCCTCCGGACCGCAGCCTCTTCAAGGTAGTAGCCTGTCAGGCCTGCCTCGGCGTCGATCCCGCCGGAGCTGAGGAAGGCAATGTCGGGATGAAGGTCTCTGAAGAAGGTCTGGGCGTTCGAATTCGACAGTGCCATGTCCCCGCCACGTAGCCTGCCGCCGGCTACGTGGACAACCAGGTTGGGATGGTTGGAGAGTTCGACGGCAACCAGAAGTGAGCTGGTCGCGACGGTGCCACGATAGTCAAGGGGTATTGCACGGGCCAGGCTAAGAGCTGTCGTTCCGACGTCCAGGACGATGAATTGGCCAGGTTTCAATAGCGCGGCAGCAGCTTTCCCGATTCGTTCCTTGGCGTGGCTGGCAACTTTGGCGCGTTCTGCAAAGGATGGTTCTTCCCCTGGCGGCAAGGGCAGGGGAGCGGTTGCCCCACCGTGTACACGTGAGAGCAGACCACGCTTCTCCAGCAACGCAAGGTCCCGTCGGATGGTCTCGTTGGAAACAGAAAGCGATAATGCGAGATCCTCCGTGCTCACCACCCCGGTCCCGTGGAGCCTGTGCACGATCTGCCGGTGCCGTTCAGCTACGAGCATCGTTGCCCGCTTGTGAGGTTTTTCGTGGATTCATGCTTCCAAGTATGGATAATTGCACCAATATCCGCAATGCTGAAGCCTGATTTCGTGACCACGAATGACCGAATGAACTCCTGAACGGCGGCGGCGGGTCGGGCGGGAACCCCTCGCGGAGCAGCGCCGGGCCTGCAAATTCTCTCTCGCGTACCGGCGGGGACCGTTGACATTCCCGCGCCATTTCGGGCTTTTTCATCTATCGCGGCAGACCTGCAGCCGAGGCTGATGCCGATGGTCGCCGTCACAGTTTGATGTAACCCTTGACACACAGACTTCCACAGCCTCACACTGATATCCACAAAACTCCACGTTTTCGGACATCGCTCATCAGCGTTGCACCACCAACTCATCTCAGGAGAATGCATTGTCAACAACCAAACTGCGTTTGCTCAAGGGCGTAGCTCTTCTCGCTCTTCCTGCTTTTGCCCTCACCGCATGCGGTGGCTCGCCTTCCGCATCATCGGGCAACGGGAACGATGTGTCCGGCGAGCTGGTCTTCAGCATCTATCCGGGTGTCTTCCAGGACAACTACGTCAAAGCCGTCGTAGAGCCTTTCCAAAAGCTTCACCCCGACCTGAACATCTCGTTCGTGCAGGCCCGCACCAGCGCCGAGTCACTGGCCTCCCTTCGGGCAGAGAAGGCCAATCCCAGCGTTGACGTCTCCCTGCTGGATTACGCCGTGGCCCGTACCGCGAACAAAGAGGGCATCTTCCAGGCGCTCGACCCCGCAGCTGTTCCGAACCTTGCCGACCTGGACCCCAAAGCCAAGGTCGACGGCAACCTGGGAGCGGGCGTGACCTTTGACAGCGTGGCTCTGATGTACAACACCAAGGCCGTTTCCAGTGAACCGCAGTCATGGGAAGCCCTGTGGGAGGATCCCGCTGCCGCCGGCAAGATCGCCATCATCGGCCCGCCGGACCTTACGAGCACCGTCGGTTTGACCGCAATCACGACCAAGATGGAGGGCGGGGACTACACCAGGTCAGTCGATCCGGGCATCGCCAAGCTGGCGAAGCTTTCCCCCCGCGTTCAGACCTGGAATCCCCAGCCGGACCCTTACACCATGGTGCAGAGCGGCGACGCCTCATACGGTGTCGGCTGGAACGCCCGGGCGCAGCTTTTCGCGGATGACTCCAACGGTGCGATGAAGGCTGTCCTGCCCAAGGAAGGCACAATTCTCCAGATCAACACGCTCAACCTGGTCAAGGACTCACCCAACCCCGCGGCAGCGCAGGCGTTCATCAACTATGCCCTCGGCGCTGATGCCCAGTCTTCATTCTCCAAACTCATGTCATACGCCCCCACCAACACCAAAGCCAAACTCCCCGCGGACATCCTCACCAAGATCCCTGTTGCTGACCCGGCAAAGGCCGACCGGATCATTGCGCCGAACTGGGATGTCATGGTCTCCCAGCGCGACACCTGGGCTACCCGGTTGAAGACAGAAGTTGTGGGTGCGAAGTAAATGACAGGCACCCCTGGGTATCTCGAAATCAGTTCACTCACAAAGCGCTACAAAGAGGGAATTGCACCCGCAGTTGGAGACGTCTCCCTCAGCGTGGCAGAAGGCGAATTCCTGGCTCTGCTCGGCCCGTCGGGGTGCGGCAAGACCACAACGCTGCGCATGATCGCCGGCCTCATTGACCCGACGTCCGGAACCGTCAGGGTGGCCGGCAAAGACATCACCCACGCCCCGGTCCATAAACGTTCAGTGGGCATGGTGTTCCAGAGCTACGCGCTCTTCCCACACCTGGACGTAAAATCCAACGTTGCCTACGGCCTGCAGATGCGACGTGTACCCAAGACAGAGATCGCCACCCGCGTCAATGAAGCCCTGAAGCTTGTCCGCCTGGACCACCTGGCGGACCGGCGCATCACGGCTCTTTCGGGCGGGCAGCAGCAGCGCGTTGCCCTGGCGAGGGCAATCGTGATCAATCCTCAGCTGTTCCTCATGGATGAACCCCTGTCCAACCTGGACGCGAAACTGCGCGATGCGATGCGCAACGAGATCCGTGGCATCCAGCAAAGGATGGGGATCACTTCCGTCTTTGTCACCCATGACCAGGGCGAAGCCTTGACGATGGCGGACAAAATTGCAGTCATGTCCGAGGGAAAGCTCGAGCAGTTCGGGTCCCCAACGGAAATCTATGAACGTCCGGCAACGCGCTTTGTTGCCGAATTCGTAGGACAGGCAAATCTCGTAGAGAACGTCCGGGTAATCCCTGACGGTGGCCGCGCGGGCATGATCGAACTGCCGGGCGCCGGACGGCTGGCCGTTCCCCGCGTTTCCGGTGAATACCGTGACGGGGCGACGGCCATGATCCGGCCGCACCAGCTTGAAGTACGGCCTGCGGCCCGTCCTGGAGACATCCCGGCCCGGATCCGCTCGTCCGTCTACTTCGGCGACACCGTCCAGTACGAGGTCGAAGCTGGAGCCAACCTCCTGAAAGTGCAGATGTTCGCTGACGGAGCTCCGGCACTGCCGGTGGGCTCGGACGCCGCAATCGGCACAACCACCGACTGCGTGCACTTCATCGCCGCTTGAGCAACACCCACAATTTTTAAGGATTGACACATGTCCATAATCGAAAATCCGAACGGGCAGCCCATCGCCGCCGACCTGCTGGAGAAACTTCGACGGGTCAGTTATCCCACCCTTGGCCACTTCCATGAGCGCGGCTTCGTCGACTCGGGGATCCGTTCCCACCTCCACGGCAGTAAGATCGTTGGCCGGGCCGTCACCGTCCACATCCCAGGAATCGATTCCTCGCTGATGCATCGTGCCGTTGCCCTGGTGGAACCAGGCGATGTTCTGGTGGTCAGCACAGGCGGTGACCGCCGGCATGCTCCTGTTGGCGAAGTCGTCGCGTATGCGGCCAAGGTCGCTGGGGCATCGGCGATCCTCATCGATGGGGTCATGACCGACGTCGTTGAGGTCGCCAGGATCGGTATCCCGGTCTTTGCCCGCGGCACGAGCCTCCTGACCACGAAACTGCTGGGCATCGCCCAGGGCGGCGTGAATGTCTCCGTGGTCATCGGTGACGTCGCTGTGTCCGCCGGGGACATCATCCTCGCTGATGACAACGGCGTGCTGGCCATCTCCGCCCGGGAAGCCGCGGAGCTGATCGACACGGCACTGGACTCTGACGCGAACGAGGGCAAACTCCTCAGGAAGCTTGACGAGGGTGTCCCGCTGCCGGACGTCACCATCGCCAACCGCGTCCTGGCGGACGCCCTTGGTCTGGTGGACAGCAATGTCCAATGAGGTAATCCTCCGGGACGCGCCCAGGACTGTCCTGCCACCTGAGGGCGGGAAGCCTAAGGCCAAGGGCAAGTCCTGGACGTCGTTCCTGAAGCTGGCTCCCGGGCTGATCCTGCTCGGTATCGTCTTCGGTGTCCCATTGGCCTGGCTGCTGCGGATGTCGTTCAATGCTGCTCTTCCGGGCGGGCTCATTCAGGAGGGCGTGAGCCTCAACTCCTACTCGACATTTTTCGAAGCCTCGTTCAATCTCGAGTTGATCTGGCGCACCCTCGGCCTGGGCGTCGTCGTCACGGCCGGCGCCTTCCTCCTGGGCTATCCGCTAGCTCTGTTTCTGCTGCGCACGCAATCGAGATTCAAGAGTCTGCTTCTGGTCCTGGCCCTGGCTCCGTTGCTCACCAGCGCAGTGGTCAGGACATTCGGATGGATGGCAATTCTCGGAGACCGTGGCATCGTCAACTCGGCGCTGACGGGCATGGGACTTATTTCAGAACCCCTGAAGCTGGCAAACAACGAGCTGGGTGTCGCGATCTCCCTCACCGAAATCCTGATGCCCTACATGATCCTCACCGTCGCCACCGGCTCGTCCCGGCTCAATGATGCGGTGCTGGAAGCTTCGGCCACCCTCGGAGGCAACGCTGTGAGGACTTTCTTCCGGATAATACTCCCGCTCACGCTGCCGGGGATCCTCACAGGGTGCCTGTTGGTTTTCGTGCTCACCATCAGTTCGTTCGTGACGCCGGCCCTTGTCGGGGGCGGACGGGTGTTCCTGCTGGCCACCGAGATTTATGACCAGGCTGTCCAGTCGCTGAACTGGCCCCTGGGCTCGGCCATCTCGTTCATACTCATCGCCCTGTTCGCCGGTGTCCTTGTGGGCTACCAGCGACTGATGGCCCGCCTCGACTGGAACCGCAGCTAATGAAAACCAAGGCTCTCAACCGCTGGCTGATCCGGGCCGGCGTCACCCTGATATTTCTCTTCCTCCTCGCACCAATTTTGATCACTGTTGTCATCTCGTTCTCCGCCGACAACATTCTGAAATTCCCGCCAACCGGCTGGAGCTTCAAGTGGTACGCCACCCTGTTTGCCAATCGTGATTTCAAGGGTGCCTTCCAAGTCAGCCTGATGGTTGCCGGCGGCGCCTCCCTCCTTGCAGCGGCTGTGTCCATCCCTGCGGCCATGGCAATCGCCCGCGGAAAATTCCGTGGAAAGACCGCGGTGGAGAGCTTCTTCCTCGCGCCCCTTCTGGTACCGGCTATCGTGGTCGGTCTCGGACTCCTCCTGGTCTTTAGTCCCCTCGGCCTCAAAGGGACCTATCAGGGCCTCATCCTCGCGAATGCCGGACTTGTGATCCCCTACGTCATCCGCACCACCTTGCTCAGCCTGACCACCATGGACGCAAGATGTGAAGAAGCTGCCCAGACTCTTGGCGCGCCTCCCCTCACGGTGTTCAGGACCGTCACGTTGCCTCTCATCATCCCCGGCGTCTTGTCAGGTGTGGTCCTGGCCTTCCTTCTAACGTTCGATGAAGCTGTCGTCAGCCTCTTCCTGGTCTCAAGCCGCGTCAGGACACTGCCCATCGCGATGTTTGATTACGTGCAGACCAGGACCGATCCTCAACTAGCCGCCGTTTCGACATTGCTGATCGTGCTTAGCCTCGTCATCGTCGTTGTCATCGAACGCATCATCGGTCTTCGTCGAGTCCTTACCTAGCATGATCCAAAAGAAAGAGCAGTCATGAGCCTCCGAATTGCCACGGCGCAGTTCCCTGCAACACCCGAAAAACACGACAATCGCGACAGCATCACGGCATTGGTGGAACAGGCTGCGGCCGAGGGCGCGCGCCTGGTTGTTCTTCCTGAAAACGCCATGTACAGCCATCCTGATTCATCCACGGATCTGTTTCCCATCGCAGAGTCCCTCGAAGGTGATTTCGTTCAGTTCATCGCCCGGTCTGCCCGGACCCACAACATCTGGATCGTCATCGGGATGACTGAAAGCGTCCCCGACCTCAGGAAGGTCCACAACACAGTCATTGCGGTGGATGATCAGGGAAGACTCGCCGCCCAGTACCGCAAGGTTCACCTGTACGACGCCTTCGGCTACCGCGAATCAGATGCCGTCGAACCGGGTGTCATTACTGACCCGGCAACTTTCACGGTGGACGGCATCACGGTCGGCCTCATGACGTGCTACGACCTCCGCTTTCCTGAGTCGGCCCGCCGGGTCACCGACGCCGGGGCCAGCGTCATTGCCTTGCCCGCCGCGTGGGTGGCAGGACCGATGAAGGAGGATCACTGGTGGACGCTGCTTCGCGCCCGCGCCCTGGAGAACACGGTATATGTAGTTGCCTCCGGCCAGACGGGGCCGGTGTGCATCGGCCAGTCGGCGATCATTGATCCCTTCGGTGTCGTCACCGCCGCCGCGGGACCGCATCCGGGAGTTATTTCCTCGAAGGTCAGCAATGAACGGGTAACTGAGGTCCGGCAGACGGTGCCGGTTCTCGGTCACCGCCGTTTTTCGGTTGTGGAGCGTGCGGTCAATGTCTGAGCCAACGCAACCCAGAGGCAGGCTTTTCGAAGACCGTTCCAACTGCGGCGCCCGCCTGCTCGGAGCCATGAGCTGGACAGACGCGGCGGCTGCCGTTGACGAAAACCCCGTGGTACTGCTGCCCATCGGCGCCATCGAACAGCACGGAGCGCACCTCCCGCTGGACGAGGACGCACTGGTGGCCGACCACGTAGCCAAAGTCGTCTCCGCGTCAACGGGGGCTATCGTTGCCCCGACCATCCCCTATGGGCATTCACATAATCTCCGTGGATATGCCGGCACCATCAGCCTGCCGCAGCAACTCCTCACCGACCTGGTAGTTGCAGTTGGCTCCGAACTGGTGAGGCACGGGTTCCGGCGGATTGTCCTCGTGGACGGCAACGGCGGGAACCTCGGGGCGACGGCGGCCGCAGCGTTCGAGCTGAAAGACCGGTTCGGCATTCTCGTGGGCCGGCTATACCCCTGGGGTCTTGGATATTCGCTGATGCGTGATTTGTATAAGGATCCTGACCGGGTCTACGGCCACGGAGCAGAACCTGAACTGTCAGCGATGATGGCGATGTTCCCGGAAGAAGTACATATGGAGAAGGCGGTCACCCCGGAACTTACCCGGTTCCAGGGCTGGACCCCTGCCAGCTATATCCAGGCATCCATACCGCCCCACGGACTTCCGGGCGAAATCTTCTGGGACTTTTCTGACATCTGCCCCTCCGGTGTCACCGGTGACTTCAGCGAATCCTCCCCGGAAATGGGACAGGCCTGGATCGACCGTGTCATCGGATTCTGCACTGACTATGTCCGGGAATATGACCGGAACACTGCCGGGAGCACTACCGACCACGCAGGCGAAAGCGCCGTACGTACGGAGTCCCGCCTCTCAGTTTCCACCACCGCACGTTGAAAAGAGAACAACAATGACTGAAATGTCTTACGAAGACGACGCCGACCTCTCCATCATCCAGGGCCGCTCTGTAGCTGTCATCGGGTACGGATCCCAAGGCCACGCCCACGCGCTGAGCCTGCGCGATTCCGGCGTCGACGTCCGCGTCGGCCTTAAGGAGGGCTCGAAGTCCCGGGCCAAGGCCGAAGCCGAGGGACTGCGTGTCCTGAGTGTGGCCGACGCTGCTGCCGAGGCAGACTTGATCATGATCCTGGCCCCGGACCAGGTCCAGCGACACATCTATACAGAGCACATCGCCCCAAATCTCCAGGCTGGCGACGCCCTGTTCTTCGCCCACGGCTTCAACATCCGCTACAACTACATCAAGGCTCCGGCAGATGTCGACGTAGCTCTGGTGGCACCCAAGGGGCCGGGCCACATTGTGCGCCGCGAATTCGAAGCCGGCCGCGGAGTTCCAGCCTTGATCGCCATCGAGCAAGACGCGTCCGGCAAAGCCAAGGAACTGGCCCTGGCCTACGCTAAGGCAATCGGCGGAGCCCGCGCCGGCGTCATCGAAACCACCTTCACCGAAGAAACCGAGACGGACCTCTTCGGTGAGCAGGCTGTTCTATGCGGCGGCATCTCCCACCTCATTCAGTACGGCTTCGAGACCCTGACGGAAGCCGGCTACCAGCCGGAGGTGGCCTACTTTGAGACATTGCACGAAGTGAAGCTCATTGTTGACCTGATGGTCGAGGGCGGCATCGCCAAGCAGCGCTGGAGCGTCTCGGACACGGCAGAATTCGGCGACTACGTTTCCGGGCCTCGGGTCATCTCCCCGCAGGTGAAGGAGAACATGAAAGCTGTCCTCGCTGACATCCAGGACGGCACCTTCGCCAGGCGCTTTATCGAAGACCAGGACGCCGGCGCCCCCGAATTTGCCGCCCTTCGCAAAGAGGAAGAAGGACACCCGATCGAGGAAACCGGCCGGGACCTGCGTAGGCTCTTCGCTTGGGCCCGCACAGACGACGATTACACTGAAGGCTCGGTCGCCCGATAACTACCTGACGTGCAAACGCCATGCCCTCGCTCACTGGAGCGGGGCATGGCGTTTTGTGTTGCGCCCAATTAAGACAGTCGTGGGAGGCCGAAGGATCCTCACCGACGTCCCGTAAAGATCGCAAACCGTTGCCGCAGTCGCGCCGTTCATCATTGCCTGCGCTTGGGACACGGGCCGCACCACGGGCGCAGGATTCAGACTTTCCACACGGAAAATGTGCCATTTTGTGGAAATGGCCCTCACCTGAAGTTCCCGTTCCATCGCGTGGGAATGCCCCGGCATGGCTTAAAAGGTGGCCAGTCAACGAAATCCGGACGCTGATGTGACGAGGGCTACAGCTAGGGCTTGACGCGGAATGCTGGTTCAGCCATAATTTTCCATAAGAATCCTCGTAAATCCACACAAGGCAGCAGCTTGGAAGTCGGCCAGAGGCCGACAAATATCCGGGACAACCATCGAAGGAGATCCGTCCCCATGACCCACCACCCCTTGTCCGACAGTTCCACCGCCTCGGGCGCAAGTGCAGGTGCCGGAGTAGACGTTGCCGAGTACGGCTACAAGCAGGAGATGAAGCGGGGAACCGGCAAGTTCGCCTCATTCGCTGTTGCGTTCGCTTTCGTTTCTATTGCCACCGGCATTTTTACGACGTACGGTGCCGTCCTGAACAGTTCCGGTCCTGCGGGCATCTGGACGTGGCCCCTTGTCATCGTCGGACAGCTCATGGTCGCGCTGATCTTCGGCTCGCTGGCAGCCCGTATCCCCGTAACCGGATATTCCTACCAGTGGATGTCCCGGCTGGCCAATCCTGTGCTCGGCTGGATCATGGGATGGATATCGTTCACGTTTCTGGCCATTGTCGTCGTCGCAGTCGACTACACCATCGCCTCAACAGTGCTCCCTGTCCTTCTGGGCTATGAAGGCAATGCCGGCAACGCCTGGTTCATCACCAGCCTCGTCCTGGCAGCGCAGGCCTTGCTGGTCGCGTTCTCCACCAAGTGGACCGAGCGCGTCAACAACGTCGCTGTCACGGCTGAGCTCATCGGCATGGTCCTGCTCGTGGTCCTCCTGATCGTCGTCGGGGTCGTGGCCAAGGAAGTTAACTTCGCCAACCTCTTCTCGACCGGCGCGCTGCCGGCTGAAAACTACTTTGACTTCGGCACAGTGACCACGGTCGGACCCTGGATGTTGGGCACACTGCTGGGCGCCTTCACGATCGTGGGATTCGAATCTGCCGCCAACCTCGCAGAAGAGACCAAGGATCCCGCCCGGGTCGTACCCCGTGCCATGTGGCAGGCTGTACTGGCCTCCGGCATCCTTGGGTTCTTCTTCCTCCTTGCCATCACTCTGCTGGCCGGGGACCCGGTAGCCCTGGCCGAATCCGCAACCCCGGTCGCCGACGTCATCAACCGCGTCCTTGGACCCGTCGTGGGCACCGCACTGCTGGTCATGGTGGTTGTCGCGATCTTCGCCTGCGGCATGGTGATCCTGATGACCGGTGTGCGGCTCGTCTGGGCCATGTCCCGGGACGGCAGATTCCCGGGGCACGTGCTGTGGCACAAGGTGTCACCGCGTTTCGGAACGCCCACGGCCGCCACCGGCCTGATGTTCGCCCTCGGTGAACTGATCCTGGCACTCTTCGCCTTCCAGACAGATGCCCTGTTCAGCCTCTTCGCAGCAGCGACGCTCCTCCCGGCTGTTATCTACGCATCCACCGTTCTGCTGTACATCGTCAAGCGCAAAAGCCTTCCCCCCAGCAAAGGATTTACGCTGGGTAAGTTCGAAGTACCTGTCATTGTCCTGGCCTCGGTCTGGCTGATCTTCATGCTCCTGATCTTCCGTGATGCGTCCTTCATCAACTCCTGGCTGTATGTCGCGATCATGGTGGCCATCGGCGCGGTCTATCTGGTCTTCCTGCTCATCCGACGCGGCGGTCCCTCCGGACTCGCCATGCCCGACCTGCACTCCATCGACGCAGAGCTTGATGCCGACGCACAGCACACCGAAAGGACGCACCGAAAGTGACGACCGTACTTTCCATCGATCAGGGAACCTCCGGAACCAAAGCCGTGGTCGTCGACGACGCCGGCAAGATCCTTGGCCTGGCAGAACAGCCAGTCCGGCCCCACTACCTTCCCGGCAGCGGCGTAGAACAGGATCCCCAGGAACTGCTCGATTCAGTCCTGCAGGCCGGAAGGGCGGCCGTCGCCCAGTCCGGTGCACTGATTGACATCGTGACCATCGCCAACCAGGGCGAGACAGTCCTGGCCTGGGACCCGGCCACCGGCAAGCCCCTGTCCAACATGATCGTGTGGCAGGACCGCCGCGCCGAGAGCGTCTGCGCCGGCCTGGTGGACCGCAAGGAGGACTTCGCCAAGCGCACCGGCCTGGTCCTGGATCCGTATTTCTCAGCTCCCAAGCAGGCATGGCTGAGGAAGAACGTCACCCGCGAGGGCGTCGTAACGACCTCAGACAGCTGGCTGATCCATCAGTTGACCGGTGAGTTCGTCACGGACGTCAGTACGGCCAGCCGTTCCCTAACGACAAGCCTGGACAGCACCGAATGGGACCGGGAGCTGCTGGACCTGTTTGAACTCGGTGACGAGCAGCTCCCAAAAATCCTTCCCTCGGATGCCATCGCCGGATCCACCACCGCTTTCGGCGGCATCATGGCAGTGGGCGGGCTCATCGTGGACCAGCAGGCTGCCCTTTTGGCGGAGAACTGCCTTGCCCCCGGAGAAGCGAAATGCACGTTTGGCACCGGAGCGTTCCTGCTGGCCAACACGGGCAAAGGGGCGCTCCGTTCCTCGGCAGGACTGGCGGCCTCGGTGGCCTGGACCGTCAAAGACGAACCAACCTATTGCTTCGACGGGCAGGTCTACACCGCGGCCTCCGCCGTCAGATGGCTGCAGCAGCTCGGATTTATCAAGGCCGCCCCGGAGCTGGACATTGTGGCTGCCAAGGACTCAGAAGGAGTGTTCAGCGTACCGGCCTTCGCGGGACTGGCCGCGCCCTGGTGGAGCCCTGAATCCAAGGCATCCCTCACCGGGATGACCCTTTCCACCGGTCCAGGGCACATCGTGCTCGCCGTCCTCCAAGGCATCGCCGCGCAGGTCGCCGAGCTTGGTGGACTGGTGGCTTCGGACATCGGCCGGCCGCTCCAACGGCTGCGCGTGGACGGCGGACTGACGCAAAGCCGGGTCCTGATGCAGGCCGTCGCCGATCTCATGCAAATCGGGATCGATGTCTACCCGTCCCAGCACGCGACGCCCCTGGGCGCAGCAGCGCTGGCAAGGGTGGCACTGGACCCGTCCCGCACACTCCAGGACGCAGTGGTCCCGTGGAGCCCCAGCACTGTATACGAGCCGAAATGGTCTGCAGACGAAGCAGCCGAGTTCCGCGCACGGTGGTCATCCGCCGTCGAGGCAACAAGGTGACGAAGGAGAAAACCCAGATGAACAACACCCAGACCAAGACCTACGACGTCGCTGTCATCGGCGCCGGCATCGTCGGCTCAGCCATCGCACGAAAGCTGGCCGCGTACCAGCTCAGCGTCGCGCTTCTGGACGCCCGCGAGGACGTCGGCGACGGCACCAGCAAAGCGAACACGGCAATCCTTCATACCGGGTTCGACGCCAAGCCCGGCACCCTGGAGTCCAGGATGGTCCACGAGGGCTACCACCTCCTCTCGCAGTACGCCAAGGAAACCGGCATCCCTATTGAGCACACCGGTGCCATCCTCGTCGCCTGGAACGAGGAACAGCGTGACGCGCTTCCGGGACTGAAGGAAAAGGCCGAAAAGAACGGCTACGCCCAGACCGAAATTATCGATGCTGCCGAGATCTACCGACTCTTGCCACACCTCGGTGAAGGGGCCCTGGCCGGGCTGTCCGTCCCGGACGAATCCATTATCTGCACCTGGACCACCAACCTTGCCCTGGCAACCGACGCAGTCCAACGCGGCACGGAACTCCTGCTGCGCCGCTGGGTCAAAGGCTTCGATGTGCACGACGACGAAACCATCATTCACACCAGCATCGACCACATTTCTGCCCGCTGGGTAATCAATGCCGCTGGCCTGGGCGGCGACGCCATTGACCAAATGTTCGGCTACGACCGCATCCACATCACACCGCGCCGCGGCGAGCTGCTCGTGTACGACAAGCAGGCCCGACCGCTGGTGGACAAAATCGTTCTGCCCGTTCCGACAGCTCTCGGCAAGGGCGTCCTGGTCAGCCCAACCATCTACGGCAACGTCATGCTCGGACCCACCGCCGAAGACCTCGAGGACCGCACCAACACCGGCACATCCGAAAACGGCTTCAAATTCCTCAAAGGCAAGGGCGAAAACATCATGCCCAAGCTGCTGCACGAAGAAGTCACCGCAACCTATGCAGGGCTGCGCGCAGCCAGCGACCAGCCCGACTACCTCATCGACCTGGACACCAGGCAGCGGTACGTCATCGCCGGCGGTATCCGCTCCACCGGACTGACCTCCGGAATCGCCGTCGCGGAATACATCGACCAGCTGCTCGAGGAGTCCGGCGCGATTGAACTCATCGAGCGCGATGACCTGCCGGAACCGCCGCACATGCCCAATATTGGCGAAGCCTACCTCCGCCCTTACCAGGACGCTGCGCGGATCGCGGCAGATCCCGCATACGGGAAAATCGTCTGCTTCTGCGAACGCGTCACCGCCGGGGAAATCCGCGACACGTTCAGCTCCCCGATCCCGCCTTGCACCCTGGACGGGCTCCGCCGCCGGACCCGCGCCCAGAACGGCCGCTGCCAGGGCTTCTTCTGCGGAGCCGAGGTCAAAGAAATGCTCGACAGCCGCGGCGAAAACGTAGGACTCCCGGAGAGCAATGACAGCAAGACCCGACTCTCGACCATGGAGGCCAACAAGTGAGCACCCCCGCCACCGTCCTGACACCGACCGTCCTGATCATCGGCGCCGGCCCCTCCGGGCTCCGCGCCGCAGCAGAACTCGCTCCGAAGGTGAACGGCGAAGTCCTGGTCCTGGAACGCGAAAGCCTCGCCGGCGGCATCCCCCGTCACAGTGATCACCCCGGCTACGGGATCCGTGACATGGGCAAGTTCATCGACGGCCCCAAGTACGCACGAATCCTCCGGGAAAAGGCAGCCGCTGCCGGTGCGAGGATCCTAACCAATGCCATGGTCACCGATTGGGCCGGCGCCCGCTCCGTCAACGTGACCATGCCCGAGGGCCGGGTCCGGGTTGACGCTGACGTTGTCATCCTCGCCACCGGGGCCAGGGAGCGGCCCCGTCCCGCCCGCCTGATCCCGGGGGACCGCGGTCAGGGCATCTACACGACCGGACACCTGCAGAACATCGTCCACCTCAAGCACGGCAAGGTCGGCAAACGAGCAGTCATCGTCGGCGCGGAACTGGTCAGCTGGTCCGCGGCGATGAGCCTGCAGCACGTCAAGTGCAAGACAGTACTGATGACCACCGAATACCCCAAGGCGGACGCCTACCGCCTGTTCAGCGGGCCCGGCAGGATCTTCTTCAACACCAAGGTCGCCACCCGCACCAAAGTCACCCGCATCATCGGAAAGCCCAACGTTGAAGGCGTGGAAATTGAAAACCTCGACACCGGTGAACGAAAGATCGTCGACTGCGACACCGTCATCCTCACCGGTGACTGGATCCCGGACAACGAGCTGGCCCGGGCAGCCGGAATCGAGATTGATCCGGTCAGCAAGGCACCCGTCGTTGATGCCGCACTGCGGACAAGCAAGGACGGCGTCTTCGCTATCGGCAATATGCTGCACCCGGTCGATACGGCCGACGTGGCAGCACTGGACGGCGCTGCAGTCGCGGACCACGTCCTGGGATACCTTCGCGGGAACCGCCCTGCGGGTGCACCGGTCGGGCTCACCGCGGAAGCTCCCTTCAGGTGGGTTGCCCCGTCAGTCCTGCGCCAGAACGACCCGGCCCCGCCACGTCGCCGGCTGCTCCTGTGGAGCGACAAGTACGTTCCCTTCCCGAAGGTCGTTCTGCGGCAGAACGGAAAAGTCGTAGCCCAGAAAAGGCTCTTGTGGCCAGCTGCACCGGGCCGCGTCTTCCGCATTCCCTCCAGCCTGCTTGGTGGCATTGACTGGAAAGCGGGCGCTGTCAGCGTCGGCCTCGCAGACTAACCCACATAGACCGCGGCGCCCGGAGGGATCCGGGCGCGGCTTCAACCTGCCCGGCGACCGCCCGGGCGCCCAATAAAGGAGATCATCAATGACAGAACGCCAGAACATCTCATCCGGCTCGCCCCGTGAACCGATCCTCGGCTACTCCCGCGCCGTCCGCGTCGGAAACCAAATCGTGGTCGCCGGCACCACCTCCGGCGGCGTCGGGGACAACGCGGCAGAGCAGACCCGCGAAATCTACTCCCGCATCGAAACCGCTCTTAAACAGGCTGGCGCGTCCTTCCAAAACGTCATCCGTACCCGCGTCTACCTGACCGACATCGCCGACTTTGACGCGGTAGGAGAGATCCACGGAGAGATCTTCGGTAACATCCGTCCTGTGACCGCTGTTGTCGAAGTAAGCGCGCTGGCAGCGCCGAACCTTGTGGTCGAAATCGAGGCCGACGCATACGTCGCGTAGCGGCTTACTGACATAACGTAAGAGCGATGACCGCAATCACCCTCTTCGATCTGGACGGTGTCCTGACCAGGGGAGACACCATGGCTTCCCTGGTCGGGCGTCGCCTGGTGCAACACCCCGCCAGGCTCCTCAAGGCCGTTCCGCTTTTCCTGCTCACCCTTGCCGCCCGTCCCGAAAGCGACCTGAAAAGCTCAATGAACCGCAGGCTCGTGACGTTGGCGCTGAGAGGACTGAACGACCATCAATATGCCCAGCTGGCGGCAGAGACCGGGCGGAACTTGGCCGCCAGACCCGGATTCATCAACCACCAGATGATCGGGCGCTGCTCTGAGGCTGCCACCCAAGGGCGGGCCATCGTCGTCACGGCCTCAGAACGACGCCTGGCCCGCGCCTTTTTGGACGCCGTCGGGCTGCACGACGCCGAACTGCTGGCCTCCAACCTCGGCGTCCATGAACAGGCCCTGACCATGGCCACGCACAACGTCGGGGCAGCGAAAGTGGCCAGACTGTCAGACGCCGGCATCAACGTCGCCGACGCAACCTTCTACACTGACTCGGCCACCGACATCCCCCTGGCCGCAGCCGCAGCCAAGACCTACCTCGTCAACCCCGGGACCCGCTCCCGCCAGCGGCTTCAGGCCGCCGTGTCGGGGACGGAAACCATCCGCTGCAGATGACTGAACCGCGGATAGGCAGCGACCACAGTCCAAAGGAACCCAGATGAACTCGAACCCTCATCACACAAAAATGACTCTCTGCTGCGTTACTGACTGGCGCCGCGCCCCCGGTGAAATCGTTGAGATACATGCCGGTGGCGAACTGCTGCGCCGGGGCGAGGTCGACGAGGTCATGCCGAATGGTACGGGTTTTTGGTTGCTGGCAGACGGCGCCCATCTGCGTACCTATATCGACAAAGCCGAAGGCTTCGAACTCTGGGCCGCGCACCCAATTCAGAATCCATGACCCACAACCGGACCCTTTGGATCGGTCACCCGCCAAATTCAGTCGGGCGGTGCGCTTAGCCGACGATTGCCGCCGGCCACGGGGGGTTGTCAGACATCCATTTACCTAGAGCCAGCGCCAACTGCCGCAGCTCTGAAGAGGCAAAGTGGTGCACGTCCCACGACGCGTACAGCGTGATCGTGATCGGCTCTCCGCCTGCGTAGGCGGGAGTGGCACGGAGCCCGAAGCGCTGAGATTCCGTCACGAGGGCATAACCGTGCGTGCTCGCCGCCACTGCCTGCGCGACGGATCCTGTGGACAACTCACGGATGAGTATCGGTGGATCAAACCCCATCGTGGCTTCAAACACCGCTGCCCTGACTCCGGTACGGGGGACGATCACCCCATTATCCGCCAGGACCTCCAAATCCCCACGTCCGGCGTGGGTGAAGAGACGCTGCTCGGGTTCCAGACACTGAATCATGATGGGAATTTTCGCAACCGCCAACTGATGCCGATGAGGCGGGGGAGCCAGCGAACTGACCGCCAGGTCGACGTCCTGGTCCAGCAGTTGGTCCACTTCGCCGGCTGACACGATATGAAGGTCGGCAATGGGGGCCTCGGTACCCGCCATGAACGGTGTGAGCACTCCTTCTGCGGTCGCGTGAGGACAGCCCACGCGGAAAGACGGTACGCCCAAGTGACGGGTTCGCATGATGTCTTCAGCCTGTTGAAACCGCGTCAGCACCTCGTTTCCAAGCTCAAGGAGAGTGCTGCCCGCTGCTGTGAGGGCCATTCCGCTCGGGGTACGTCGAAAGAGCCTTATCGAAAGCTCCCCTTCGAGGCGACCTATCTGCTTTGAGACGGCCGGTTGCGTCACATGCAGTTTCGCTGCGGCCGAACTGACCGACCCGGTCTTCGCTATCGCCAGAAAGCACTCCAGATCACGTCTATCCATTCCAACAAGTTATACCGTTGGCGACAAAATGTCATTAGACAGAATACCCTCCTGCTGGAATGGTTGATCTTAGAGGGCGTGAGCCAGGCTACTTGTGTTTCATCTCACGCCGGACCATACTAATCCACATAAAACCTCAAAAAACCTCACTGGCAGCGACTGCACAAGGGGACACAACGAAGTGAAGGCGGCAGCGGTGACATTACAGCTCCCCGAAGGCAAGCGCTTGGCGGTGAACATCGGAGTGGACTTCGATGCGCATGCAACGTGGATGGGCACGTTTGGGCAAACCAGCCCCGGTTTCCTCTCGCGCGGCGAGTACGACGCGCTGGTGGGACTGCCCCGTGTACTGGAGGCATTGCGCGGGCACAACGTCGTGGGAAACTTCTTCACCCCGACGCACACCATGGCCACTTTTCCGCAAGCTTTTGAAAGCGTGCTCGAGAGCGGTCATGAGATTTCAGCCCACGGCTGCTGGCACGAACCGATCATGAAAATAACCCAGGACGATGAGCGGCGGTTGCTTGCCCTCCAGATCAAACAGCACGAACAGATTGTGGGAAAGGCTCCCCGCGGCTATCGTTCTCCGGCCTGGGACTTCACGGATCAGACCTTGAGCCTGCTGGAAGAATTTGGATTTGAATGGGACTCCTCCCTGATGGGGCGGGACTTCGAGCCATACAGGCCCAGACCCGTCACTCTGGACTATGAGAACGGGAACTCATTCGGCGACCCAAGCTCCCTTCTTGAATTTCCTGTCTCCTGGTACCTCGATGACTGGCCGGCTACAGAGCACATTCCCGGCGTAAGCACCGGTTTCGAGTCGCCCCGGGCGATCTACGAGCGATGGAAAGCGCACATAGATTTCGCTTACGCACGGGTTCCGAATGCACTCGTCTCGATCACCATTCATCCCCAAGCAATCGGACGGCCGCACAACCTGCTCATGTTCGAAGAGCTTCTCGATTACATCGCCGGACTCGAAGGTGTGTGGTTCACCAACCTCAGTGCCCTTCTTCCGCACTGGACCGACTAACCACAGCCCCCTCAAATGCAAGGAAAACTGACCATGAACCTAAAGCACCGGATTTTTGGAACAGCCTTGGCTGCCCTGTCCTTGACGCTGCCACTTGCAGCCTGCGGTGGCGGAACCCCTCCCGGTTCCTCCAGCGGCGGCGAGAAGAAGCTGAACATCGGCGTCTTCATTCCCGCGAACAGCAACGCATACCTGCAAGCGGAAGAAAAGGCCGCCAAGGCAGTGGGCGAAGAGCTTGGCGTCAACGTTACGGTCATCACCAGCAACTGGAAGGCCCAGGACCAGAACACCGCATTCCAGCTCGCCCAGCAGCGCAAGACGTACGACGGATGGGTCGTGAACGCCATCTCCCCATCCGACCAGTGCAACGGAATCAAGAAGGCAGCCAACAGTGGCATCCCCATCATCATCGCCATCACTGCCATTTGCGGTGACGACGGGTACAGCGAAGGCACAGTAGGTTTCGTCGGCGAGCAGAACCGCGACGGCTACACCAAATGGACCGACCATATCCTGGCCAGCACGCAGCCCGGGCCAGTCTCCCTGATCACCGGCCCCCCTCTCGACTTCGTCACAGACACCACCACGGCCGCGGTCAAGGAAGGGTTTGCCAAGAAGTCCAACTTCTCACTGGCCAACGTCGAGAACACCGACTACTCCACAGACGCAGCCTTCAAGGCATCGCAGACGTTCCTGAACGCGAACAACGGACTCAAAGCGATCGCCAGCAACTACTCCGGAATGACCCGCGGTGTGGTCCAGGCAGTCAAGCAGGCCGGCAAGCAGGACAGCGTACTGGTCTATGACAGCAACGGCGACAGCTGGACGAAAGAACAGATCCAGGCCGGAACCGTCAAGGCAGCACTGCCCGGCATGCCTTCCACTGACATCAAGCTGTCGGTCCAACTGCTGGTTGACAAGATCAAGGGCAAGGACGTCGCGAAGAACACCAACCCGCTCGATACGCTCAAATTCCCCGGCGCACCAGTGATCACCAAGGACAACGTCGCTCAGTGGAACCCCGAGTACTAATAGCTCGCACCCGGGTGCGGCCCCGGTTCGGCGGGCCGCACCCATGACCCCCTTTGCAAGAGGAATTTTCAATGAGTCAAGCCATTGTGTGCACGGACGTAAGCAAACGCTACGGGCCATCTACGGTTGTATCGGATGTGAGCATCACCGTTGAAGAGGGTACGGTCCACTCTTTAGTGGGAGCCAACGGCGCGGGCAAGTCCACGTTGCTTGGAATCATGAGCGGCAGGACAGCACCGAGCTCCGGTCACGTTTCCGTGCTTGGACATGAACTCAAGACAGGCAGTCCGGTCGATGCCCGCCGCGCGGGCCTTGCCGCCGTCTACCAGGAGCTGACCGTGCTCCCTGCGATGACCGCAGTGGAGAATGTCTTTCTTGGCCAAAACCTGACCTCCGGTGGATGGCTCAGGAAACGTGAGATGGTCAGGCGCTTCAAGGACCTATGTGATGATTTCGGCGTCACGTATGATCCGCACGAACCGGCACGCGAACTAACCGTGGCAAAGGCTCAAATACTTGAGATTCTCAGGGCCGTCCAGTCCGGTTCGCGGGTCATACTCTTCGACGAACCCACCGCTGCGCTGTCCGAGCGCGAACGCCGCCATTTCCTGGACCTCGTCCGGGAACTGAAACGACGCGGAATCACCATGGTCCTTGTCACGCACAACCTTGGCGAGGTCCTGGAAGTCAGCGATCACATCACCGTCATGACCAACGGCCGTACGACCGCCGATGGCCCTGTATCGTCGTGGACGCGCCCGGCCCTGGTAGAGGCGATGACAGGTGTGCGCGCCGCTGAAAGGGCGCCCCAGCGGGGCTTCAGCATAGGAGACATCATCCTTGAAGCTGATGACGTCGAGCTGCCCGGCGCCATCAGTGGAATATCCATAACGGCCCGGGCCGGCGAAGTCGTAGGTCTCGCAGGGCTAGTAGGTTCCGGCAGAACAAGTCTCCTTCGTTCCCTGGCAGGAGCTGAACCCGCCAGTTCCGGCTCGTTGCGAATCCGCGGGAAGGAAGTAGCCTGGCCCAGGCGCGTGCGGGCGGGCCTTCGCCTGGGCATCGGGCTCATTCCTGAAGAACGCAAGACCGAGGGGCTGCATCTGCAGATGTCCCTGCCGGACAACGTGACTCTTGCACGGCTGGATGACGTTTCACGATTCGGAGTAGTCCGATCCACGGAGCAGCTGGCAGTGGCCAGGAAGATGCTGACCAACCTCGCACTAAGCCGCGAAGTCGGGACCTACCCGGTTGGCTGGCTAAGCGGCGGCAACCAACAAAAAGTCGCGGTCGCGAAATGGCTCTACCGGGACCCGGATGTCCTGTTGGTTGATGAGCCGACGAGAGGCATTGATGTTGGCGCCAAGGCAGATGTGCTCGACGCCATCCGGGAAGCCGCCAACCAAGGCAAAGCGGTAATCGTCACCAGTGCAGAGATCGAGGAAGTACTCGAAATCAGCGATCGCGTGATCGTCATGAGTGAAGGCCGAGCCGTGGCTGAAATCGATCTCCATACCCAATCTCCAACTCCTGGCGACATCCTCCACGTCGCCTTCGGCGTCAAAGGAACATCATGAGCGGCAGTAAAACAATAGCCCCCGAAGCCACCGACCACACGGTCGCCAAGCCAGGGTGGTTCTCTCCGGAACGTATCCTCGAGTACTCAATGCTCGGGGTCCTGATCGTCCTCATCATTGCTGCAACGGCAATATATCCAGGATTCCTGGAACCGGGTAACCTGCAGATCGTCCTGACGCAGTACGCCCCGTTGGGCGTCGTTGCGGTGGGAATGACCCTGGTAATTATCGCCGGAGGTTTCGACCTTTCGGTAGGCGCGATTTTTGCGACCGCGGCGACAATCGCGGCTGCACTTTCCACCGAAATTGGTGTGACGCCGGCAATTTTCCTCGCACTCAGTGCCGGCGTCGTGCTCGGAGCCATTAATGCGTTCGGCGTCACCGTCCTCAAGGTCAACCCGTTCATCACCACTCTGGGCACGTCTTCCCTGTACTCCGGCGGCGTCTTGTTCTTCACGAACTCCACTGCCTTCAGTGACACCAACGAAGACTTTCAATGGCTCGGGACCGGCACCCTTTTGGGCATCCCGATCACCATACTCGTGCTGGTTCTGACTTTCGCAGTGGGCGTCCTGGCCCTTAACTTCACGAGTTTCGGCAGGAGCATTTACGCGATCGGGGGCAGCAGGGAAGCTGCCAGGCTCTCCGGAATCCACGTCAACCTCATACAGGGCTCGACCTATGTCATCAGCGGCTTCCTGGCCGCGCTGGCCGGCGTTCTGACGGCTTCACAGCAAGGCGCGGGCCAAGGCTCCATGGGCGCCAGTGTCGCATTGGATGCCATCGCCATCGTGGTGATCGGCGGAACCTCCCTGGTCGGGGGTGAAGGTAAGCTCTGGCGGACCGCAGTAGGACTTTCCGTCCTCGCCATCCTCGACAACATCTTCTACAGCCTTGCGGTGGACAGCAACGCCCAGCTCATCGTCAAGGGTGCGATCGTTATTCTCGCCGTCGCTGCAGACCAGCTCGTCAAGCGGAGACAGCGTTGAGTTCTTACCCCCTCTCCAGCCCCTCAATTCCGACGCTGGAGGCACCCGTAACTGTCCGGGTTGACTGTTGGGGTATTTCACACATCGAGGCAGCGTCCTCAAGGGACGTTTTCAGGGCCCAGGGTTGGGTTCATGCAGCTGATCGGCTGTTCCAGATGGATTTGTGGCTCCGCAAAGGGCTTGGAAGACTGGCTGAAGTATTCGGTGAGGGCTTCGTCAAACGGGATCGGGCGGCACGCCTGTTTGTCTATCGACAGAGCGACGAGGCAGAGCGGAACGCGTACGGCAAGAACGCCATGGAGGCCCTGGAGTGCTTCGCGGAAGGCGTGAATGCCTACATCATCGCCACGTCCGAAGACGACACCTTATTGCCCCCTGAATTCCATCATGCCGGGTACCGTCCCCTGCGGTGGATACCAGAAGACATCTCGCGCATCCGATCCCACGGACTGTTCGACAATGTGATCCAGGAAGTCGATCGTGCGGTGACCTTACGCGATTTCGGAGAGCCGGTCGAAAACCTCAGAAGAGTCCGTCAGCCGTTGCTGCCCCTTTCGCTTCCGGAGGGCCTTGACCTGTCGTCCATCCGCCCGGAAATACTGGAGGATTACCTTCTGGCCACGTCTCCCGTCGTCATTGACGGCGTGCCCGCCCTCACGTCGGCTCGAAGTGAGGGCAGCAATAATTGGGTCATTTCAGGGTCCAGGACCGCCACCGGACGCCCGATTCTCGCCAACGACCCGCACCGTTCATTGCCGCTGCCCGCACTGCGTTACATCGTGCACCTTAAGTGCCCGGAGTTCGATGCAATCGGGGCAGGCGAGCCGGTTCTTCCCGGAATCTCCATAGGGCACAACGGCCGGGTCGCCTTTGGCCTGACCATTTTCCCCACGGATCAGGAGGACCTGTATGTCTACGACCTGGATCCGAATGACTCCGGCCGATACAGGTGGCAGGACGGATGGGCCGGGTTCGAGGTCGTTCAGGAAACGATCAATGTTCGGGACGGGGAGCCCGTCACGACCAAAATCATGTTTTCGAAGCACGGACCCGTGCTTTTCGTTGATGAGGAAACCAACCGGGCATTTGCCTTGCGCGCAGCCTGGCTTGAACCGGGGGCAGCTCCCTACCTCGGTAGCCTCCGGTACCTGACAGCAACGTCGGTGGAAGAGTTCCTCAGCGCAGTCGATTCCTGGGCGCTTCCAAGCGTCAACCACGTTGTGGCCGACGACAGCGGTAACATCGCGTGGGCGCCACGCGGGCTGATTCCCCGCCGGCCAAACTGGGACGGAACGCTTCCTGTTCCGGGTGACGGCAGATACGAATGGGACGGCTTCCTGGATTCGAGCGAGCTTCCCACAACAATTAATCCTCAGGATGGATGGCTTGCCAGCGCCAACCAGTTCAACCTTCCGGCCGACTGGAGCCTCGCTCCCGTTACTACCGAATGGTTGGCTTCCTTCCGGCACCAGAGAATTGCGCAGGAACTTGAACACGCCAGCCAGTGGGGACTTCAGGAGAATGCCAAGCTGCAAAACGATGTCATTAGCCTGCCTGCCAAGTCTGTCCTTGCCGTACTTCGGGAGCACCAGCCCATGGATCTCACTCACAGCGCCAAAGCTGCGCTCGGGTGCATGCTGGACTGGGACTGCAGCATGGGCGATGATTCCGAAGCCGCAGCCCGTTTCGAGCTTTGGTTCCGTGAGCACCTAAGGCCGCTCCTGCTGCAGTGGGCGCTCAAGGACCAACCCGATCCAGCAGTGGCGGCAGCACATATTGAGCAGATACGGCGTGAGGACCTCACCGGAGACGCAAGGATTGACCTTCTGCTCCTGGGCAAGCTGGAAGCAGAGCCCCAGGTGCTCTGCACAATCCTTACCAAGTCCTTGGAAGCCTCGGCAGAACATTGGCCATGCGGGGAGCAAACCCGCTGGGGTGACATTCACACCGCGCGTTTCAGCCACCCGATGCGTGGCGAGGCTGAGTGGTCGCTGCCGCCGGTCCGGAAATCGGGCAGCCCGGACACTGTGAATGTTTCCGCGCGGGACAAGAACAATGTGCAGACCGTTGGAGCGTCGTTCAGAGTGATCTGCGACGTAGGGGAGTGGGACAACTCCATTGCCGTCAATACGCCGGGACAATCAGGCGACCCCCGTTCCGGGCACTACTCGGATCTGACCCCACTGTGGGCATCCGGGCAGTACTTTCAGCTCGCCTATTCGCGTGAGGCGGTCGCCCGCCTTGCTGACACGCACTACATCATTGAGCCTTTGGTACAGAACAGGACGCCCGCATGAGCACAAACAAGGATCAGCGGACAGTTATCGTGACAGGTGCCGCCGGCAGCCTGGGGAAAGCGACTGTGGCCGCTTTTCATAAGGAAGGGGCACATATCTTCCTGGTGGACCTCAACCCTGCCGTCCTCAGTGTCGCAGAGGACCTCGGGGACAACGCCACCGCGGTTGTCGCTGATGTTGCCAGCGAAGCAGGCTGGCAAGCGGTCATCGACGCAGTCACCGCTTCGGGCAATAAGGTTCACGTACTCGTAAACGTTGCAGCAGTCTATCGACGGGGTAGCATCACACTAACCCCCGCATCCGACATCGATTTGCACTACCAGGTGAATCAACGAGCGCCTTTGCTGGGGGTCAGGGCTGCCGTGCCATACCTCAAAGAAGCGGAAGGCGCTTCCATTGTCAATGTGGCCTCAACCGCCGGCCTGACGGGGGACCCGGACATCGTCGCCTACTCAGCAACGAAGTGGGCAGTCCGCGGCATGTCCAAATCACTGGCGGCCGAACTCGCGCCATCAGGGATTCGAGTGAACAGCGTCATCCCGGGTCTCTTCGACTCCGCCATGGCACAAGCGAACGGCGAAGACGTCAACCGCAGCATCCTTGCCAGGACGTTCCTGAAACGCCTCGGGACTCCTGAGGAAGTCGCAGCAGCGATTCTCTTCCTCAGCTCCGATGCCGCTTCTTACATCACCGGAGCAGAAATCGTTGTCGACGGCGGACTTTCCGTCTAGAGCAGAAGTACTAAGGAGAACACTTTTGAGCAGGCTCGCTACTAAGATCGCGATTGTGACCGGCGGGGGAAGCGGCATAGGTGCCGGGATAGTCGAGGAATTCCGCAGGCAGGGAGCCGTCACCATCGCCGCCGATGTCACCTTCTCGACGTCCACAGGGATGGAACGATATCTCGACGTCACTGACGAATCGGCCTGGTTTGAGCTGGTGAAAGACGTAACCAAAGAGCATGGCCCGCTGAGCGTCCTGGTCAACAACGCCGGGACTGCCGGATTCCAGCCCCTGGATGAACTCGACCGCTCGGAATGGGACCGGATCGTGAACGTCAACCAACTCGGAACCTACCTCGGAATCAAGGCAAGTATCCCGTCGATGCGCAGGGGAGAGGCAGGTTCCATCATCAACATTTCCTCGATGTTTGGCTCGCGTGCTGTTCCGGCGCTCGCCGCCTATCAGGCCAGCAAAGCCGCCGTCCTTGGGATCACCAGAAACGCGGCCATCACCTACGCCGCAGAAAACATACGGGCCAATGCTATCCTTCCCGGTTGGATTGATACTCCGATGACAGCGTCTCAGGACCGTCGGCTCAATGAGAAGTTCGTTGACAGCACACCGATGCGACGGGGCGGCAGCCCCCGGGATATTGCCAACGCAGCGGTCTACCTGGCGGGCGACGAATCCGCGTTCGTTACCGGGATCGAGTTGCCGGTCGACGGGGGCTACCTGGCGCAGTGACGCCCGCCGCAGGGTCCGGCGCTTGCTGCAGCGCCGGACCTGATATCGAAGTTTTGTGCTGGACCGCTCTGCTCAGTTCGCACCCACGAACAGACAGCGAGAGATGAAGGGTGGCAGCTTCCGATGAAGCCGTGTGCGGGGTCGGAGGGGTGGCGCCCTTGTGTAGAACAGACCAGGCGGAAACTACCCCGTGATCCCGAGGGCCAGCGAAACCAGGATGGACGCGCAACGGAACCCGCTTCCGCTGCGGACAATCAGCTGCAGGCCCTTCTACGGATAAGTAACGAACTCCGGGCCCGGCAACTTCCGTCGCTGGCGCCGCTGCCAACCGGCGGGAGCTGTGCCTGCAACACATGGTCAGCCGAATGGCTGCACGCCGCGCTCTTACTGTCTTGGAGAATGAGGCCCTCGTCTATCGCGAGGGCACCCGCGGTACATTCGTGGCTGAAGCCAACAGAAATCCGCCTGCAAATCGGCGTGTCGATGGAAACAACAGCCCAAGAGAAGCACTGTAAGGCACGATACGATCAGCAGGTTTTCTCGACGACTTTGAATTGGACGGCATTGAACGACTACCTTGACCGGCTGAGCGCCGCAGTCTCCTCCAAGCAAGCAATTTTGATTCTTGGCACCGGAGTTAGCAAGGCGCTCAGCGGGGGAGCAGGAGCGGCTGATTGGATAGGCCTCCTTAGGGATGGCATCAAACGGCTTGTGCACCGCTCCGAACTGCAGTCTTGGGGCGCACTGCAGGAGATGGCCCTTGATGATGCTTTGGAGCGCGATGACTTAGACGGATTGCTTGGTGTTGCGAGCCAGATTTCAGCCAAGCTGAGGGCGCCCGGATCTCAGGCTTATTCCGATTGGTTACGAGACTCTGTCGGAAGCCTGCGCGTAGTGCGCCCCGAGCTAGCAATATCCCTAGAGCAACTCGAGTTGCCAATCCTCACGACAAATTATGATCAGTTGATTGAAAAAGCGCTGCGGCGGACATCAATCGACTGGACCGATGCCGAGTCCATGCGTGAGGTGTTCAAGGGTGAAACTCCATCCGTTGGCCATCTTCACGGTGTTTGGAATCGTCCTAACACGGTTGTCCTGTCGGAGAGTGATTACACCAGAGTAATGCATGACCAGCCTGGGCAGTTCGTTCAGCAGGCGCATTATTCAACAAAGTCGTTTATATATGTAGGCTTTGGAAGCGGATTGCACGATCCAAATTTTTCCCGTCTGCTGAAACGCCACAGCGTACTGTTCCCAGATTCACGGGGAGACCATTTCAGGCTTTGTCTGTCTAGCGAACTATCGCAATTGGAGTCTGCCCATGCTGAGCACGACATTCGCGTCATCAGCTACGGTCACGAGTACGAAGATCTCGCACCGTTCATTGACTCCCTAAGAGGCGGGGCTCCCTCCGCTAAGACACCGTCACCGAAGCGCGACAACCTTGCCTTTGCCAGGGAGGCTATCCTTGAGCCGATTCGCAGTGAGACTGTGGTTGGATCTCATCTTGATGACGTGGCTGACTGCGATCTCGCCGACCTTACCGTCCCGCCAGTTCTACTACCTGTGCCGCACGAACAGTTTGCGTCAATGCAGGATCTTGACGACGATTTGAAGCCCCGCAGGCTGGACGTCGAAGCAATGTATAAGGAGTCGAAGCTGCTGATCCTCGCAGGTGAGGAACTGTCCGGACTAACCACAGCCTTGCGCTGGGTTGTAGCCAAAGCTTCATTCATGCGTCCCGGTGTAGCGCCAGTATTTGTCGACTCGCGAAATTGCACTCAGGGAAAGACTCCGCTGGAGAATCAAGTCCGCCGGGAGTCACTGCTGCATAGGCTGATTGACCATAAGAAAGACGCCCTACCTGATCACGTACTTGCAGTCGACAACCTGCTGCCTCGGGATTCGACGACCTATCAACAGATACTCGATGATCTCCTAGATTCTTCAGCAGATTTCATTGTGATCGGCACGAAGCAGGGGGAGGAACAACGTCTGGCGCAGGACCTTCAGGAGCACGGACTCGGGGTGGAGATCGCGTATGTAGGAAAGCTAGGTCGTCCGGAAATTCAATCTCTCGCCCAGATTGTGGCGCCAAAGAGATCAGAGACTATTGCAGATGGGGTTTGGGACGTTCTTCGCCGTGAGCATCTTTCTCGGAACCCTTTTACTATTTCACTTCTTGTCTCATTATTTGTTCAAATAGGCGGAGCCAGTACGCACTCATCTGAAACCGCCGTTTTGGATGACTATGTCAGCCTTCTCCTAGGGCGTAATGGGCCATACCTGGATGCTCGATATTCCCTCAATCCGCAAAATCGCGAAACTGTACTCGCCGAACTCGCGAAAGAGTTTGTAAACCAAAAGAAGGGTGCATTGGCGCAGGATGATGCCTTGCGCAGCATCGCGGACTATTTTTCAAGCGTTGGATGGAAAGAGAACCCTATAGAAGCGCTTGAGAGCTTCAGGGATATGAGAGTCCTTCGCATATCTTCAGGGTTAGTTCAGTTTCAACAGTCAAGCTATCTACACTTGTTCGCCGCGAAAGCTGCAATCCGTGATGATGTTTTTCTCTCCAAGTTGTTCGAAGATCCAGTGTTCTATGCTCCGATAGTCCGGCACTACGCCGCTCTCGTCAGAAATAGTGAGCGCGCCGTACATAGGATCGAGCAGTTGCTTACTGATTGGCCAGCCGAAGCACCGACTGGTCACATATTTGGCCAAGTAGAAAAGTCAGCCGCGCCGGAGGAGCTAGGTAGGCTGTTTGAAGGTCCGGTTCCCTCAGAAGATGTGGAAGAAGAGTCCGGTACGCCTGGGAACACTTCGGTCGAAGACGTAGCGGAGGATGACTATGATTACTCGGACGACACGGACATGGTTCCATTCCCACTTGAAGATCCGTCCAAACTGAGTCGGTCACAACGCATGGTTGGCGTAGTGGATCTGGCCTCGCGGGTGCTTCGAGACTCTGACCAAATGCCGAACCTGGCGTTGAAGAGCGCGGTACTGAAGCAGGTCTTCCGCGCGTGGGGCGCTACTTTGGACGCGCTCGAGGGTGACGCCATCTTTGAAGAACCTGCACGAGCGATCGTCGATGGCGTCGTTGCCGAGGGGAATATCAAACCCGAGAAAACCGATGACATGGTCGCTCGCATAGCCATGTTCATTCCATCTTTTGTCATTTTTTCTGGTGTTTCAGCTTGCCTGTCTTCCCGGAAGCTGCTGGTTACGTACGAAAATGTTGTGCAGGATGAAGAATTCAGTATGGATGAATATGGACTACCGATGGCGGCTATGTTCGCATTTGACGTACAGGAGCGCGGATGGGCCAAATACCTTCCAGAACTTGTCAGATTACATGGAGATCGGTGGATCGTTTCCGAATTTATTGGGATGCTCGCAACAGTCGCTTTTAGGCAACAGGAACTGACCCCATACGATGAAAATGATCTGAAGAAGTTTCTCCGCGAAAGGACTCTTCGCCGCTATACTTTTGATTCCGACGGGGATCGGACGAGGCGAATAGCAAAGTACGAGCAGGACCTGGTTCGCGATCGTGCGTTGCATCGGCGGCAGCGATTGGCGCCCGGTACGACAACCGCCGAGAAGGTACTTGAGGGCCCAGCCTGACGCCAGCAAAGCGCATTAACCGCTCCAGGCACGCCGACCTCAAGAGCCCCACCAAAGGGACGATGAGCCGCCAAAGATCTGTCCGGCCTGCACGGATTTGTCGCTGAAATGTCTCAGGCAGCGAGCGGACGATCACCCTCACGAGTGGCCGGCGTCAGCGGATGGGCCGGCCTTCGCGTTCGCGCTCGAGCTTCTGCTGCTTCTTTGTCGCCTCGCGGGCCTTATCACGGACGTAGAGCGCGTCCTTGTGCGCCAGTGGCGCGTCATGGAGGTTGTGGGAGCCGCGCAGAAAGTTCGACGTCCGGTCGGCAATGGAATAGGCCACGGCCTGCTCGACCACTGCACTGGTCCGACGGACTTCGGCCAATTCCTTCTGCAGCTTCAGCAACACCACATCCCGGCTGCGCCCGGCGGCCGCAAGAGCCTCCAGACGGGCCACAACGCTGCCCAGCAGCGGGTCACGTGAGCGGAACAGCTCAACTGCCCGTACCGTGGCGGGATCGGCATCGATGCGCAGATCCAGCTGTGCGAGCAGGAATGCTGTCACCAGAGTTCCCTGGCTCAGCCGCTGAACGAACTCACGGGCTTCACTGTCGGGCACTCCGAGCTCCCGGACGGCGGCAGCACGCAGTTGTTCTCGCAGCACGCTGATGATGCTGTCCGGCAGTGACTTGATGTTCGGCTGGCTCTTCACGCCCATGAGCCTGAAGCCTGACTGGGGGAGTGACGCTGCACTTTCGTCTCCTCCACCCGGGCCGACTTTTCTCCACGCTGTGTCGTTTTGCGCAGGCGCCTGATGGTCCGTGGGCTGGAGCGGGACCGGGGACGAGAGCACGTCGGTCCCGGCGGTCTCGTCGGCGGCCGCGGCAGATACATCCTGCGCGTCGTCGTGCGTCTGAAGGGCTTCCGTTACCGCTCCGTCTGCTGCTGTAACCCCGCCCCGCACGGGAGCAGGAGTCCCGGCAGCACCGGAATAACCGGAACGCCCGCCCAGCGCGGCGGCCCCTTCGTGCGCGATCTCATCAGGAGTCGGTTCAGCCTCCGGCTGCGGATCCTTTCCGGGCTCCCCGGGATTGGCCTGCAGCGCCCGGGCCCTGCCCTTTTTCAGACCATCGCTGCCACGGGTCCGATAGGCATCGAGGAACGACGTGTCGATGTCCATCCGCTCATCGGTCGACGGCATGATGCTGTTCACGTGTTGGCTCACGTCAGAGCCCCGTTCTCTGCAGGATTGTGCGTCACGTTGCTGCTCCTTCTGGAAAGCCCTTGTACAAATTCGGCCACTTGCGTCGCAGCTCGCTTCACATCCCTCACACGCAACAGGTGATAGCCGTTGATGGCCGCCCAGTCGGTCTTGATCCGGTTGCGACGCTGGATTACCAGGAATGCCCCCTCGGCCTGCTCAGCTGTCATCGAAGCGCACCACTTCACTGGCTCGAAATGCTGGAGGCCGTCGAACTCGATCAGTGCCCTCAGCGACGGCAGGTAGAAGTCGAATAGCAGGCGGGACCGGTCACGGCACGTCGGGTGACTCCACTGCGGGCGATAGGCGAAACCAAGATCATCCAGGACGAGCGCGATCAGCTTCTCGCCCTTGGGCCCACCGCACAGGGGGCAGCCGGCCCGGTTATGAATGTGATTGGTGACCGTCTGCCGGAAGACTCCATGCTCACGACAGATGACCTCGCACTTGACGTACGGGCCTGCATAGACGAACTGCCAATAGTCGTAGGCGTCGCCGTGAACCGAGCGCGCACGGGCGATCCACTCCACGCTGGAGAGCCCGTGACCGGAGCACTTGGGACAGCCGCACCGGTCTTTCACATGGACGGACGGAGTCTGTTCGAACGGTCCGTGCTCGCCGCAGATGATGACAACAGGCTTCGTCGTGGTTGCGTACTCGACGGCCGAGTAGTCGTACTTGTTGCCATGTACGGTGCGGGCCTTCCCGATCCATTCCGGGGTAGAGAGCCCACGACCGATGCACCTGGGACACCCATGCTCATTAACCACATGACTCTTCGGCGTCTGCTCAAAGTACCCGTGTTCGGGACAGCGGATCGTAACATTCGTGCGGCTGTTGACGTACCGCACGCACTCGTACCCAAACCGGTCACCGTGCACGAGATGCGCCCTCTCGATCCACTCGGATGTGGACGGCGGCGCCAGACCTGCGCAGGCCCGGCATCCCCGCCTCGCGCTGACATGCTTCACCGGTATCTGTTCAAAAACACCGTGCTGACGACAGATGATGACGACCTTGGTCTTCGAGTCGGCGTACTCCACCCGCGAATAGTCGTACTTATCCCCGTGGACCGCCCGGGCACGATCGATCCACTGCACTGTCGTCAGACGCTGACCCCCGCGGGTACGAACCGCGCCCATCAGAGCTCACCGTCCTCGGGGTCCAAAAGATACGTGTCGCCCCTCGTCAACGAAATGATCGAATCGAAGCCCTGGGTAATCACGCGCTCAAGGTTGGCCTGGTTGGTCGAGAGGGCCTTGAGCTCATCGACCAGCTGATTGAGGCGCGCGATCTCGAGGGTCGGCAGGTCATAATCGAGGTTCTCGCGTTGGATCTTCTCGAGCACCGCCTCGGTCACGTAATCGGTGACGGAAGCAAAGCCGTGCCGGCCGGACCAGTACTTCGCTCGTTCCCTGTCATCGGACGACAAGCGGACGAACATTCCGGTCCGCCCGTCGCTGCCGGGCTTTGATATGCCCGAAGACTTCGGCTCTGGCTGTGTAACTGGTGCCGCCTGTGGCTGTGCTCTATTGCTGGCCCGCTCCTGTTCGTGCGTAACAGTCATTGCGCGGCCTCTCCCCATCTATTCGACTGGTATCTATTACATTTTATCTGAATGGCTTATCGAATTGCTGTCGCATGCGGCATTGAAAAGCAGAAAGCATCAAAAGACGCGCCGGGCAGGGCCCGGGCGCGCAGGTGCTGTGTGCGGTCTGTCCTGTTCCGGGTTGGGGATCAACAGAGTTGATCCGGAGGGATCCGTGACACGTCATGTGCGTGCCGTTCGCGGGTGATGTCCCTTGGAGGTCTTGCCTGCGGCCAGTGATCCCCACCCACGAAGGACTCCATCATGACTGCTACTGCTTCGTTCAATGCCGACGCCGGAATCGCATCCACAAACCAGCCCGACGCTGACCTGCTGGCCCTGACGCTGAATGTCAGCGCCGACCAGACGACCTGGCACAGCGTTGTCTTCGAAGGCGAAAGCGCGGCGTACGTCGACCACCAGGCGACGGCGTACCTCCGCCAGCGCCCATACCTCGCCGTTGAACTGGGGGAGGAGCTGAACTGGGGGATGCTTCCGCGGACCTTCAATGCTGTGTTCAAGGGCATCACCAGGAACCAGCAGCTCCTCCAGGTCCAGACACTCTGATGCACATAGGCCAGGAATACCGGGTCTGATCAGCGCAGCTGATGCGGGACCCGTGATGCAAGGGCTTTTTGGATCAACGAAGTTGATCCGGAAGAAGCACTGAGGCGCGTTTCATCAGCGCGGCTGATGCGAAGGCCCGGGATGAAAGACATTCATCTGATCAGCAGTGCTGATCCGGATGGTGGCTGACAGGCACGTAACCAAGTACCTCAACCCAACCCATTTGCGCGGATCGAAGAGATCAACTGTGCGCATCCTGAATACAAGGAGAATCTCCCATGTCGAACCCCCGCAACAACGGAACCGTCATCGGCCGCCTCGCAAGCGACCCCCGGCACTTCACCAACCAGGACGGCTCCAAAAAGGTCGTCTTCACGATCATGGCCGACCGCAACTGGACCAACGCGCAGAACGAGCGCCAGGCCGACGGCATCCCCGTCGAGGCCTTCGTCCGCGCTGTGACCCAGGGTCTGGGTCCGTACTCGAACATCCACAAGGGCGACCTTGTCGCTGTGAACACCTCGCTGCGCATGGACCGCTACACCAGGAACGGTGATCAGGTCTTCGACCTGAAAGTCATCGCCGAGGACATCACCTTCCTCGAATCCAAGGCTGTGACCCAGGCACGCCTGGCTGATCGCGTTGTCGCCGCCGAAGCAGAGAACAAAGCTGCTGCTCTGGCTGCTGTTCCGGCTGCGCAGCCGGCCGTCGCGGCTGTCGTGACCACAAGCGCCGTCGACGAGCAGCTGCCCTTCCAGGCTGCTTAGCACCACACAACCCAGTACAGCCACAGGGGGAGTCCCCGCTCGAGAAGCCTCGCGCTGCTCGGGCGGGGATCTTCTTTATGCCACCGGGCATGCCCATTCCCGGACGCCGCAAGTGATGCCACAAGGATCAGCACAGCTGATCCGGCGTCATTGGCGAATGATCACCACCACTTCAGGAGATTCGCCATGACCGCCCTTGCACTTGTTCCCCTCGTCCCCGCCCCTGCAGCTTTTCCCTTCCACCGCGCAGCAGCAGCCTTTGCAGGCCCGGCCGCAGAGCCGGACCCGATCCGGTCACCGGCGTCTGACATACCTCCGGCAGCACGGCTACTCGCCGAAGCGTTCCCGCAGATTGTCGGCTTCGATGCCACCGGAATGACCGCCGAGGAAATCCACTACTTCCTCGGCGAATCGGCCGGTGTCGCGTACTGCCAGTACCAGGTACTCAGGGGGAGCAAAGGGAACGTGTAGTTAGTTCGGGGCCCACAAAGAGCGACATGCTGCTGTTCCTGCGGGCTGATATGGCCGGGATATCTGTGTGTCACATGCTTGTCACACACTATTTGGAGTTGTCATAACGGTGTGTAAAGGTTTTCAAGCGGTGCGCAGCAGCGCACCTTCTTCTCACTTCTGGATAATGGGGGATCCTCTTGTGAAAAATATTCCCGTGCCCGGGACAGGTCGGGCCGCCACGGTTTCTGCCGGGTCCCAGGGCCCGAAATCCCTGGCACTTCCTCATCAATCTGGTGCCTGTGACCGGGGCGGCAAATGACGCCCCAGGGAGCCGGGCGCACATTCTCCCGGCATAAGGCAGGCGTTCTGGCCTCCGTGGCCAGCCTCACGCTCCTGCAGATCGGCAATGCTGTAGCGGTCGGTCTCATCGACTCAATTGGCCCCGCAGGTGCCACCGTTCTGCGGATCGGGATTGCGGCTCTCCTTACCCTCCCTCTGATCTTCATGATGAAGTCATCGGGCCGGGTGCCAGGCCGGCTCATCCTGAAGTACGGGCTGGTGCTTGGGCTGATGCAGGTCACCTTCTACCAGGCGATTTCCACCATTGATCTGTCCCTGGCGGTTTCCATTGAGTTCACCGTACCTTTGGTCATCGGATGTATCCGGTCGCGCAGCACACTGGCCCGGGCGTCGGCCGCACTGGCCGTTGCCGGGCTCTTCATGATCCCCGCATATGGCACCGCAACCGCCATCGAAGGCATGCTCTATGCCGCGGCGACAGGGCTGCTCCTCTCCGCCTACATCCACGTCGGAACCTCAATGCCGCAGGACAACCACCCGATGCTCACCCTCAGTAAAAGCCTCTGGGTAGCGCTCCCTGTTTCGTTGGCTGCCTACCTCGTGGCTGCTCCCACCGCGGTTCCATTGACTGCTGAGCTGGGCCTCCACGCGCTCATAGTCTCCGTATTGACGCTGCTGGCCCCCTTCGCGTTGGAACTCTTTGCCATGAAGCGGCTCCGCGGGCTGGTTTTCGCGCTGATAGCCGCCCTCGATCCTGCACTGGCCTCCACCGTGGGCGCGTTGGCCCTCCATCAAAACCTGGATTTCCGGCAGGTGACCGGCATCGTACTTCTCACCCTATGCGCCGGCGTCGCCGTCTACGCCGAATCATCAACTTCACCAGAGAAAGTCACTGTGTCATGAAGACAGCACCCGTCATGGACATTCAAGGGCTTCTGGACGGCCTGGATTTGTCCTTTGAAATCACCACCGACACTCAAGCCCTGATCTCATGCGGATACTTCGACGCACCCACAGGGATCGACGATTTTTCCAGGAGCTCAATGATGGCTGGTCTCAGCCTCGGCCGGATGCTGGACACGGCCAGCGCGGCGCGCCCCGGAGCCCAATACACCGTCCTGGTCAACGACCTCGGAATGGACTGCTCCGAAGATGCCTGCACCCTGACATCGATCCGTGCGGAGGATATGGATACTTCGCCACTCCAGGAGATGGCGAATTCATTTGGCAGTGCGTTCAGTGTCGTTCGCGAGAAAACCCTTCGCAACCGCGCTGCACGCAAGATCAAAAACTGGCTCAAAGCTCCAGAGTCCGACCCGACACTTCACCTCGATGGAAATGAGATCCTGTTCGACTCAGATTCCCACCCACGGGTCATCGCCGGCGCTCTTAACGCTGCCGGCACGGGAATCCCCCGCTGTCCCCTGATTGTCAGCGAGTTTGAAGACATCTCGTTCCGGAGCCTTGAACGGACCCCGGACGCTGCGTCACGGATAATGTTCGATTTCATCCGGATTGCCGACCGGGACAAAGTCATCAAGGGCACCGAGATGTATATGAAGAGGCGTGCCCGACCCGCGGAAGCCATGGTTCTGATCTTTTTTGATGCCGAAACCCAGGACTTCGTCCCTGTCGTATTTAACTCTGACGACTACCACCGGGAGATCTGATGATTTACCTCGACTATCAGGCCACGACGCCCCTCGATGACCGGGTGGCAGATGTCGTGGACCGTGCTTCCAGGGAGCTTTGGGGAAACCCTTCAAGCCCGCACATGTTGGGATTGAAAAGCCAGCAAGCGATCGAAAAGGCGCGCCGCAGTATCTCGAAAGTGCTGAACTGCCGGCCAAGCGAACTGTTTTTCACTTCCGGGGCAACGGAATCCAACAACTGGGCCATCGCGGCTGCGGCTGGATCAGCCGGCAACCACGTCATTACTTCTGTCATCGAACATAAATCCGTCCTGGATGCTTCTAACGCTTTTCAAGAGCGGGGCGGCGATGTCACGTTCCTGCCCGTGAACGCACAAGGATGCGTCTCACCTGACGATGTCGCTGATGCCATCAGACCCAACACCAGCCTCGTGTCGGTAATGCTGGCTAACAATGAGATTGGATCCATCCAGCCGATACAGGAAATCGCAGCGATCACCCGCAAAGCCGGAGTCCTGCTTCACTGTGACGCCACACAGGGCATCGGCTATCTCGCTCCTGACTTCACCACACTGGGTCCGAACCTCATAAGTTTCTCCGGGCACAAAATTTACGGACCCAAAGGCATCGGGGCACTCTACATCGACAAAGAAACCCAGACCCTCCACGGGGGTTTCGGGAACATGCTGTTCGGCGGCGGTCAGGAGAGTGGCCGCCGGCCCGGCACCCAGAACATCACGGGCATCGTCGGTTTCGCCGAAGCGATGAAAATCTCCAGCGGGAATTCCGCGCTTGAACGCCAAAGAGTCCTCGAACTGAGAAGCAGGTTTTGGAACAAGCTGGCGAGTCAGGTTCAGACGGCTGCCGTCAACTCACCACTAAACAACGCGCTGCCGAATTGCCTTAATTTCAGAATTCCCGGCGTTGATTCAGTCGACCTGTTGTCAGCCGTGCCGAAGGTGGCCATGTCAACAGGCTCTGCCTGTAACAGCAGTGACCAGAAGCCCTCGCATGTGCTCCTTGCCATTGGCCTCGATAATGCCATGGCCCGTTCCAGCGTCCGTGTAGGATTCGGCCGGTTCACCACCACGGACGATGTCGATGAGGCAGCCGAACAGATTGCGGCAGCTGTTCTCCGCCTGCAGTAACAGCGTGGAGGAGTGCTCACAGAGAACTTCCCTATGAGGTTTACACCATCATCAACGTCACTCCCGGGAAGTACAGGTGGACGGTGTACTCCCACGCTGACGGATTCGATGTGCATGCCGAAGGCCGTGTCACCTTTGCCCGGCTGGAGCTGATTGAAGCCTTCTGAGGTTTCCCTGCTGCTAGTCGTCTTCCTGAACCCTGTGGTGCTCCTGTCGGGCACCACAGGGTTCCTTTTTTGATTCAGCGGTCACAGCGAGGCGCCCGAAGGAGAGTTGAGCCATGGCCAGATGCTGCCACGGAGACAACGCCGGTGGGTACCCGCGGCGCCCATAACCACGGCCACTGGCCCCCACAGGCAGTATCGAGCGGCTTCCAAACCTTCAAATACTCACGCCTATCGGATCTTTGGCGTTTAATCAGTGCAGGAGTATTTAGTCAGGATGGGGAAAGCCATGATGACCAACCGTCACATCGTGACTTCGGGTCGAACCAGATCCCATCGCAAGTCCGTGGAGAACAGCCTTCCGGACATCATTGGCTTTCTCATGGATCACCTTGGCAAGGTTCTGACCTCGGAAATCGCCGGCGTTAGTCCCCAAACGGTTGATGGCTGGCGAACAGGAACCCAGCGGCCGTCCACCGCGATCGAGCGGCGAATGCGCGAGACCTACGCCATTATCGTGAAACTTTCCGTCAAGGATGCATCCGGGACCATCCGGGCCTGGTTTATGGGAATGAATCCGCAGCTCGATGATGTGTCACCGGTGGAGGCGATGCGCCAGGACGAGTTCCGGGATGTTGCTGCCGCCGCCGATGCATTCCTGACGGGCGGTTAGCAGTTGGCCGGTTCGGGCTACCGGAACTCAGCGCCATGATCCAGCGCGCCTGAGCCTTACCCAGCCGAGGCAGCGTCGCAGTAAGCCGGGGCCAATTCCGAGAAAGTGCGCATACATTAAAGATTTTGCCTCCTCCCCGTCGAACCAGACAATCTTGAAGGAATCGAGCATTTCCTCCATCTCGGACTTGTCTTCGGCAAAGAATGAGTAGTCACTGTCTTGGATTTCCACCGTGCAGTCCGGTCCGGCGAACTCGAGAAGATACCACGCCGGCGTAGCTGAAGGCTGAGAGTAATAGAGGATAATACATCCAGCATGCGAGCCTGCCTGGCATAGTCCAATGGACGCACGATCGTTGCCTTTGGGCCCGACCGAGAAGTAGGGGCGTGACGAATCATGTGCACTGGAAGCCATAATTTGATTATGAGGCCGTGCCCGTGACGTCGAACACGAATGACAGGTGGAACAGTCCTCCCGATCGCGCTGACAGCAGTTCTCGTCTATCACGTCGTGATACGCGGTACCGCTGCAAAGCTTGCGACGCTCATAATCCTTGTGGTCGCTGTCATCATCGGCAGTCCAATGGACTCCGGGCTTCCCGTGGACGAATACCGGCCCATGCTGTTTATGACCATAGACGGGGCCAAGTCCCCATATGCGCTCGTAGCCATCAGGGCGATCCTCGCCGAACTGTTGCTCGAGGCCCGGAAGGCTGGACATTAGCCGCTCGTGGAGTGCCATGAAGCCGGGACTCCCGTCCCTCAGGCTCTCTTGCGCATGCCCCGCGGGCAGGCCGTACGAGTGAACCGCCCGGTCCAGCCAGCGGACGCTTGGCGGACAGGAATCCACCCATCGTCCAGCTGTTCTGTTTCAACCTTGGCTTTCGGTCCGAATCGAACAACATCTGGGTATATGTGGTCGTCGTTAGTGGCATTGCCGTAATGATGTGCGCTACTTCATCGGAAAACGCAAGAGCTGGAGTTAGCGCCACTGTACAAGGCCGGTAAAAGGTCTTTGTCCGTTGGCCTCGTTATTCATAGGGGATAGTTACGAATCCATCGGTCCATTGGTCCTCACCCAGCGTAAAAGAGTCAATAATGAAGCAGTCAGGTTCATCTTTGAAGCCTGGCTGCTGCCGTGCTCTTTCGATACGGCCTTCGGCTTCAACTTTTGTCGCGTAGATCCCCAGGATTTTCGTGTCGTCGCCGGACTGTTCGTCCCAGCTCAGTTCCCCGTCCTCGCCGAAATGTTCCGTTGGCGATCCGTCTAAAAATTTCGCATGACGGACATGCCAAACCATAAATACCTCCATGCTGAAAGTGTCTCATCGGTGTACGAGGACATGGTCCCGGTGAAGGCCGGCCGCAAAACGTCCCGCAAGCCGGTCCGTCGCCGGAAACCCCTCCGACCTGGCCAAAAAGTAGGAACTCATCGCCGGCAAAGCCCCGTAGAGGCTCCGATCAAGCCTGGACCGAGCTGGAGATATGCGTAGTCCGGGACGCCCCTGCGGCGTGCTGTCCTAGCCTGCGGCCGCCAGCCCAGACTTCCACCGTACGCTGTTGAAGCGCCGGCCTAGCTCCCTGCTCCGGAGGCGCCAGAAAAACCAGCAGGCACAGCACAGAGACTCCCGTGGATGCGAGGCCAGTGCGCCTGGATGGGGGAGTCTTCTCGTGCTCGCGGGGATCAGCACAGCTGATCCGGATCTGGACGGGAAGACCAACATCACTGTCTGAGGGGAACACTCCGTCATGAGTCCGCTCAAGAACAGCGCCGCGGCGACGCTTCGGCACGCCGGCAAGGCAGCCGGCCGCTTCCTCATCATGACCATGCTGATACTGAAGCCCCGCTCCCGGCACCTGCTGCTGTCGCCGGTGTCATGACCGGCCACCACACAGCAACCGTCGTCGGCATCTGGCTGAGCGCCGGGCGCTGATCCGCCCCGTTCTAGGGCACCGTCTGTACGCACTATGGCGTGTTGGACGCAACGAGGCTCGATTCCCCGCCCCGGGCCACGCCACCAATCCGAAACCGAAGGAGCACGAACACCATGACGACAATGATCGGCCGGCGCTGCCCCGTGGGCCCTGGCGGCCGCGACTGCCGCTGCTGCGGGGAACCTCCCGGCAAAGCCCGTACAGTCCAGCGCCGGCGCGCCAAGCGGCGGGAGCGCCGGGCCTGGAAACTTGCGGCACGTCAGGAGCACTGAAGTTTCGATTCTTCATCACCCCGTGGCATCTGCATGATGCTGCGGGGTGATTTCTTTGTTGGCTCAGCACAGCTGATCCGAGGGGTCCGTCGAAGAGCAACGCCATCGTTCTGCGCTGCAGGGCAGCGCCTGGGGTCTTGCTGCCGGAAGACATTCACTTCAGACCAAAGGAACAGCCATGACCGCCCTGACCACAACACATGTCCCGCTGAAGCGGATGAACTCCTCCATGCTCGTGTTCGAGCTCGACCGGGAGACCCGCCGGCTCATGCCAACCGGCCACGGGTCCGTCACCGCGGCCGCAACGATGGCCTCATTCCTGCACCGGGAACAGACGCGCTTCGTCAGGGGCGACCTGCCTCGCGTGCCATACATCGAGCACCCGCTCCGCGTCGCCCTCCGTCTCCTGCGCTGGGGCGTCGCTGATGCCGATTTGATTGCCGCAGCCCTGCTCCACGACATCGTCGAGGACTGCAGCCAGGAGCTGCTCGCCCTGTACGGCCACACAGGAGAGGAGCCGCTGGCCTGCCTGGAGCGGCTCTATGGGCACCGTGTCGCGCGCTTCGTGGACGCCGTGACCAATCCCACCGATGGAACGCCCTACGACGAGCACATCGCGCAGTTGGCCAGCACAGACTCACCGGCGCTGCTCATCAAGGCCAGCGATCTGAAAGACAACGCTGGATCCATTCGTCACCAGCTCGGTCACGGCCAGGACGCCCGGTTGTACAGGATGCTGCTCAAGTACCTGCCCGCCGTCGAAGTCGTGGCCAAGGGCCTGCGCGGCTCGCTGCGGTGCCTCACCGGCCAGGCATGCACCCTGGCCGCCGTCGCCGACATGGAAAGCCTCGTCCGTAGTCTTTCGGCTCTCTCCGCCGAGCACGGCATCGACTGAGCAGCGTGGTGCAGAGTCTGCGTCATCAGGGAGTACACCGAAGACCCTACCGCCACGAGCATTTGCTCCGGCGGTGGGGTCTCTTTTTTCTGAGCCGCTATACGCCTAAGGCTCCAGCCCCATGAACGGAGGATGGATCCCTCCCAGGAGCAGGGTCCCGAGCAGGAAGGACAGTACTGAAACAGCTGATCCCGAACGCGAAGACTGCCGGCTGCTCCTGGTGCAAGTGCGCCAGTTGATCCGTGCGTTATTTGAAATAGTCCTGACTGCGCAGTAGGCGTTCCTTGACCGGGCTGCCACGTCGGCCCCGGTCCCCAGTCCTGTGAGATCACAGGGGGCCGGATCGGCAGGTGCACGCTCAGATTCGCTCGTATGTCTTCACGAAGTTACCGATGTCGACGCGCTCCGGAACGGGGCCACGGGTCAGGGTGGAGGAAGGAACGCCAGCAGATGCGTGCGCAGCCGCGGACCGGGAATCTCGAGGAGGCAGGTTTCCATGCGTGTCTGGGTGGCTTCGGGGATGGGCAGCTCGGACGCGATGTAGCTCGCCATCGCCCAGGATGCCCGCGCGAAGGGACGCACCGCGGTGCATAGGTTGAAGCGGCCGGCGGCTGACACCCCGGCTCCCGCCTGTGTAGGCAGGTACGGTGCGGTGTGGCGGGGTGCCTACTGGCGTTGAGCAATTCCTATCTCAAGACACCGCATCGGTCCCCGAGAAGTCGCTCATCGCCGCCGAGGCTTCTCGGGAGTTTAGACGTGCACTCCGGCATGGACATATGACTCATCCATGAGGGGGAACTTTTTCATCCTAGGGTTGGAATCCGCTCAGAATCGGGCACGGGCGGTGCTGGGACCCGATTAGGGTGAATGCATGTTCAAGACGATCGAGTATCTGAAGTCCCTTGCAGCGCCGGCCACGGCCATCCTGCTTCTGGGGACGCTACTCATCCTCGAACAGCGCCATTTCGACCGGAACAGCGCTTTGCTGTTGGCGCTGATAGCCAGTATCGCTGTAGCTGAGGTACTGCCGGTGGCTGCCTTGGGGCTGGCTGCTCTCACCTTGGTCCTTCAGAGCTTCGCCGTCCTGCCGTCCGTCGCCCTGTCGGGCGTGCTGAGCTACGCAGCAGTTCCCGTTGTTATCTTCTTTGCCGTGATCGGCTGGAAGTCCCGGGCGCGATGGATCCCGCCGGCTGCTGCCGTTTTGTTCGCCGGTGTCACGACCATCAGCTGGTTTACGGATCAGACTTGGATCAATTTCATTTTCGGCAACCAGATTTACGGCCGGGAAGTTCTACGTATCCTCATGTACGCTTTTCTCATCTTCGGCGCGTTCGTGGCGTTGAACCTTGCCCCGTGGGCCGCTGGCCTAGCGGTGAATAACGCGTCGAGAAGCCGGAGGGCCCAGCTTGCTGCCGAGCTCCGGCTGCGCGAAACGGCAACAGAGCTCGCCATCGAACAAGAGCGCAACAGGATCTCCGGGGAGCTGCATGACGTCCTCGCGCATTCCTTGACGGTCATCGTGGCACAGGCCGAAGGCATACGCTTCATCCACCGCACGGAACCGGAATCCGTTAAGGAAGCCTCCGCAGTCATCGCCGAGTCCGCCAGGACGGCGCTAATCGAAACGCGCCGACTGATTGAAGGCTTTGCCACCGACAGGACAAACGAACCGGCCAACCGGGTCGAGGACCTGGCCGCTCTCGCTGACCGATTGAGCTCCAGTGGAATGCCGGTGCAGATTGCAACCACGGGCTCGCCCCGAGACTTGACGGTAGCCCAGCACCTGACGGTCTACCGGCTGGTCCAGGAAAGCCTAACGAACGCGTTCAAACACGCAGACCGGGCAAAGGGCGCAAGGTTGGGCCTCGCGTGGACCGCGAGTTCCCTCGAAGTCTCCGTCCGCTCATCACTTCTCCGAAGCCCCGTCCCTTATCAGGAAGAGGTGCGGTCGACCGGACGTGGAATTGCAGGAATGCAGGCCAGGGCAGCAGCCGCGGGAGGCTGGGTCGAAACGCTCCGCAGTGAGGAAATCTTCGAAGTGATGGCATTCCTGCCGTTGACCCGCGCTGACGGGCAAAGGGGATCAGCGGCCACGACGGCCCCACTCCCGGTCCTGACAGGCGCACGACTATGACCGAAGGACCGATCCGAATAGCTCTCGTGGATGACCAACCGCTCTTCAGCGCCGGGCTCAAAATGATTCTCCGCAGCCAGCCGGACATGGACCTCGTCGGAGAGGCCATCAACGGGGACGCGGCGGTGAAACTAGCCGGGGAAACACGCCCGGACGTTCTCCTCATGGACATCCGGATGCCCGTCATGGATGGCATTACCGCCACCAAAGCAATCCTGGGATCTCCGGACTTGGCGTCCATCAAAATCATCGTGCTCACCACGATCCAGCACGATGAAGCCGTCGTCCGCGCCATCCAGGCCGGCGCTGCTGGTTTCCTCACCAAGGACACCACCCCTGAGTTCCTGCTGGCCGCCATCCGGACCGTGCACGCGGGCCACTCCGTCATAGCACCGGCCCTAACGAACGAGCTCTTGCGTGACTACACCACACCGGCCGCGGGTAATGATGAGGTCCTCGCGGACCTGTCCAGCAGGGAACGTGATGTTTTCCTCCTTGCCGCCAAAGGGTTGGCCAACAGTGACATAGCCGCGTCCCTGGTGCTGAGCGAGGCCACCGTGAAGTCACACGTGGGCAGCATCCTGGCAAAACTCAGGCTTAAGAACCGGATCCAGCTTGTCGCCTTCGCTTACGAAAATGCCCTGTTGAGCTAGGAGCCACCCGGCCCTGCGCCCCTTTTACATGCCTTCCCCGACGGGCAGGCCTCCCCACCGCTCTGCCCCTAACCAGCTAGAGGAGTTCGCCATGAAAAAGAAAACCATCGCCACCGGGGGACTGATCCTGGGCGCCGGAGTTGCACTGGCAGCCGCGGCGATCCCGGCAACACCGATCACCCCATCAGCGGAGCCGGTCGCAGGAATTATCCGCCAGGCTGAGGCCTACGCCCAGGCCGATCCGGTGGCCGAACAGGGCATGCAGGAAGCCGTCCGGCAGTGCATGGCTAAGGCCGGCTTCGACTACACGCCACCCATGTGGATCTCGCCGCTTGACCTGAACGGAATCATCGGCTTCAAACGGCTCACCGTTGAAACAGCAAAAACAAGCGGCTACGCGAGCACAGAACCGCAGGGCCCACACGAGCCCACGCCAGCGTCTGCCGAAGGCCAATTGTTCGCCGACCCAGCATTCAACCAAGCTCTCACAGGCCCCGCCGACACCCAACCCAAAACGACAGCGGACGGATTGGGAACATCCGCAGGAGGATGCCGTGGCCAGGCCATGACACGCATCTACGGCAGTGCTGAGAATTACATGCTCGCGACCCTCGGCGCCTCCAACTCACTCTTGATTGCGACCAATTCCGCTTCCAGCGATCCCGGCGTGGACAGGGCGATCAGGGACTGGAAACCATGCATGAACGAAACTCCCTATTCCTCCTACGCGAACCCGCAGCAGGCATCTGACGCCGGAAAAGCAGTGGGGGGCCAGGAGGAGTTCAGGATCGCTGTAGCCGACGCCGTCTGCAGGGACAAGACCGGATTTCACGCCACGCTCGACGGCATCCTGGACAAATACCTGACCACCCGCATGCAGCAACTCGCGCCTGAGATCGAGAAAGTCAAAGAAATCCGACGCAATGCGGCCTCAAGCGCGGCACCAATCCTCGCCACAATGACTAATTGATGGGGCGTCAACAATGCGTTATGGAGGAACAAAACATGAGGGCTTCGCGGCATGGAATCAGGCCCGGATGGGTGCTGCTCGGGATCTTCTCCGTGTTCATGGTTCCGATCCTTCTGTTCTTCGGAATCTTTGTCGGAGGCCTCGATAACGAGGAGTCCTGCCATCTAACTCATCATCAGACATATGACCCGGAGTACAGAATGGCGCACCCGGAACATGCGGGCAGGAACATCTTCCCGTTGAGCAACAAATGCAACGCCGACTACGACATGGTCCCCTTCTGGATGAACCCAGCGATCGTCGGATTCGCACTCCTCGCTGTCGGCGCATTCATAGTGCCACCACTGAGGAACCGCTTAGCACACAACCAGGGTGGCCCTGAATGAAGAAGCCGTCCCGGTGGTCGTGATTCACGTTGACATATTCACACGAAATAACAAATCGATGCTGAGAACGGGAGCCGTCTATCCTGGACGGTCTGATCCGGGCCGCTGCGGTGCCTGACGGGCCAAGGCTGCACCCTGGGCCGCCATCGCCGACATGGAAAGCCTCGGCCGTAGTCTCTCGGCCCTGTCCGCCGAGCACGGCATCGACTGAGCAGCGTGGTGCAGAGTCTGCATAGGGAGCGAGTACAGCGAAGACCCCACTGCCAGGAGCATTTGCTCCGGCGGTGGGGTCTATTTTTTGCTGGGGCGCCCCGGCTTTACGCCGACCGCTCCAGCTCCGGGAACGGAGTAAGGATTCCTCCCAGGAGCAGCGTGCCGAGCAGGAAAGACAGTGCCGAAACGCCGATGACCCCGAACGCGATGACTGTCGGCTTCTACTGGCCAAACCAGGATTCACGTGTGGCCGAAGAAGCACGGCGCCCGCTCGTCCGCGGCGGGCGCCCAGGCCGCCGTGAATGCCGCGAAATCCCGCACGCCATGGTCCCGGCCCAGCACCTTGGGGAGGTGATCGTCGCCGCCCTCGCACAGGAAATCATCACCCTGAATGCGGAACTGGCCGCCCTGGGCGCGCTGATCAGCGAGAAGGTCACCGAACACCGTCATACCCCGGCCCTGCTGAGCATGCCCGGTTTCGTCCCCGTCCTCGCCGCGGGGTTCCTCGGCGCCACGGGCGGAGACCTCACAGTTTTCGAAACCGCTGACCGGTTTACCGGCGTCGCCGGACTCGCTCCGGCACCAAAGGACTCCGGACGGATCACCGGCAACCACCACCGTCCGCGGCGCTACGACCTCCGTTTCCTGTGGGTCTTCTATCTCTCCGGTCTGTCGGCCGTATCCCGGACCTACTACGACCGAAAACGCGCCGAAGGCAAGACCCGCATCCAGGCCATGCCCTCCCTTGCCCGCCGCCGACTGAACGTCCTGTGGGCCAAGCTCCGCGACGACATCACTTGCACCCGAGTTGCCGCGGGGGCACCATCAACGTCCGCCTGACGAGACGTGCCTGCGGCGGTTCCGGTCGTGCCCAGACGGCCGTCCATGGAACATCACCGACAGGCCTCACCTGAAGGGAGTCTCATGCCCTTGAGAGACGGGGCGGCTCAGAACCAGGTGGGTTCGCGGCGCGCGTATGGTTCCTCTATGGCTGTGACCTCGTCGTCGGTGAGGGTGAGGTTGAGGGCCGCTGCTGCGTCGGTCAGGTGGTGTGGCTTGGTGGCTCCCACGATCGGGGCGTCCACGCCCGGGTTTTTCAGGACCCAGGCGATCGCGACCTGAGCCATCGACACCCCTCGGGTTTCGGCGATGTGCTGGATCGCGTCGACGATGTTCTTGTCGCTGTCGAGCCAGAGGGGGTTCCCGTTGAAGTCCAGGTCGGAGTTGGTCTTTGCCCGTTCGGTGTTGTTCTCACCCCAGGGGCGGGCGGCGAGTCCGCCGGCGAGCGGGCTCCACGGGAGGCTGCCGACGCCCTGATCGGCGAGCAGGGGGAACATTTCCCGTTCTTCTTCCCGCATGATGGGGCTGTACTGGTTCTGCATGGAGACGAACTTTGTGAAGCCGTTGGCTTCGGCGGTGTACTGCATCTTGGAGAACTGCCACGCTAACATGCTGGATGCTCCGAGGTAGCGGGCCTTGCCGGCCTTGACGACGTCGTGGAGTGCCTCCATGGTTTCCTCGACCGGCGTGTATGGGTCGTACCGGTGGATCTGGTAGAGGTCGATGTAGTCGGTGTCGAGCCGGGTGAGGGAAGCGTCGACCTGTTCCATGACGGCCTTGCGGGAGAGCCCGGCACCGCCGGGGCCGTCGTGCATGTGCTGGTGGACTTTCGTGGCCAGGACGATCTCGTCACGACGGGTAAGTTCTTTGATCGCGCGGCCGACGATTTTCTCGGAACCTCCGAAACTGTAGATGTTGGCTGTGTCCCAGAAGGTGATGCCGAGGTCGAGCGCCTGACGAAAGAACGGCGCGGCGGCGTCGTAATCGAGTGCCCATTTTTCCCGGGAGCCGTCCCCGTAGCCCATGGTTCCCATGGAGATCCTGCTGACCTTCAGGCCCGAAGAGCCCAGGCGTGTGTACTCCATTGGTTTTCTCCTACGCGTATGAGGCCGGGGGTTCCGGCGTTTGGGGTTTAGGTCGTTGCTGCTGAATGGTGGTGCGGCATGTATTGGCGCAGACCCATGCGCAAGGCCACGGAGCCCGCGGCGAAGATCGCGCCGGTCAGCGGGACCCAGACCACGCCGAGGGTGTCGACGGTGAGCCCGCCGAGGGCTGCGCCCAGGGCGATGCCGAGTTGGATGGCGACGACGGAGACACTGGTCACCGTGTCGGGAGCGTCGTGGCCGACAATCAGGACGACCTGCTGATCGAAGACCGCCGCGGCGGAGTATCCGATGCCCCAGATCCCGAGGAGTGCCACGGCGACCGCGAGGTTCAGGGGCAGCACGCTCAGGCCGAGGAGACCTGCTACGAGCAGCAGGGGCGCGGCCAGCAGGCCGACGAACAGGCCCCGCCGGGGAACGCGTCCGGCCAGGGCCACCCCGAGCAGTCCTGCGGTCCCCAGCACGGCGAGCCCGGCCCCCACCATTTGCCCGAGGCCGACCCGTTCGAGGTACGGGGCGATGTAGGTGAGCACGGCGAAGTGGGCCAGGAGCATGACGGCCCAGCCGCCGATGATCAGTCCGACTCCGGGAAGCCGGACGGCCCGGGCAATGGAGAGCGGCCGCCTGGTGTCCGGATTGACCTTGGGGATGGTGAGGAAGGCAAGGGCCGCCAGCACCACGCTGACCCCGGCCAGGATCAGGAACGCCGCCCGCCAGCCCAGTATCTGGCCGAGCAGGGTTCCGAGCGGGGCGCCGGCCGCCAGCCCGAGGCTGGTGCCGGCAAAGACGATCGCCATCGCGCGGGGTGCATGCCCCGGGTTGGTGATCCGGGCGACCGTGGGGGCTACGGTTGCCCACAGCAGCCCGTGCGCGGTTCCGGCCAGGACCCGCCCGGTGATGGCGACGGGAAGGGCGGGGCTGAAGGTTACCAGGATGTTGGCGGCCGCGAAGATGCCCAGTATCGCCGCGAACAGGACGCGCCGCGGGACGCGGAGGGTGAGCCGGGTCAGCGGCAGGACGGTGACGACGATGGCGGCGGCGTAGGCCGAAGTCAGGAAACCGGCCGCGGCGATGCCGGCGCCCAGGTCAGCGGCGATGCCGGTCAGCAAACCGGACGGCAACAACTCGGTGGTGACGCTGGTGAACCCGCAGAGGCTGAGCACGACGAGGGGTAACAGGGATGAACGCACGGTCATCGGGCCGGAGGTTGTGGTTGTCGCCATGGGCAGGTCCAATCGGTTGCTGAGGGGTGGGCGTCAGGCCTGGTCGGTGGGCATGATCCAGAGTTCGGCGATGGAGGCGTGCCGTGGGCGGGTGACCATGTAGGCGACGCCGTCGGCGATGTCCTCGGGTGCGAGGACCTCTGTCTGTTCGTAGAAGGGGTCGATCATTTCGCCGCGGACCTCGGGGCTGTTGTGCGAGCCGAGCTCGGTGTCGACGCCGCCGGGTTCCAGGACACCGACGCGTACGTGCCGCCGGGTGATTTCCTGGCGGAGGGATTCGGTGAAGCCGTTGACGCCGAACTTCGTGAGGTTGTAGACGCCGTAGCCGTTCCAAGCGACGCGGCCGGCGATGGAGCTGATGTTCACGATGTCCGCGACCCGGCGCGGGCCGTCCTCTGCGGCTTTGAGCAGGTGCGGAAGGGCCGCGTGTGTAGTGTGGAGCAGGCCCTGTACGTTGACGGAGATCATGCGGTCCCACTCCGCGGGGTCGGCGCCGACGACCGGACCCAGGAGCATCAGTCCGGCGTTGTTGACCAGGATGTCCAGCCGGCCGAACCGTTCCACGGTCTGGTCCACGGCGGACTGTGCCTGGGCATGGTCGGTGATGTCGGCCACGATGACCAGCGCGGTGCCGCCCGCCTTCTCGATCCCGGCCGCGAGGGCTTCCAAACGGTCCCGTCGGCGGGCTACGAGCGCCAGGGAGGCGCCGAGCCCGGCGAGCTGCCGGGCTGTGGCCGCCCCAATGCCGCTGCTCGCTCCGGTGACCAGCGCTGAAGTTCCGGTCAGTTTCGATGTCATGACTGGGTTCTCCTCAACGTGTTGGTGCCGGCTTTTGGGCAGCCGGAAGCCATTGGCGACCCTCGGGCCTGCGTCGGTGGACGACGGCGGGAGCCCCGCCGTCGTCCCTTGCGCAGACGTCAGGCGTCGTCGTACGCGAGGTTGCTGGAGAGCCCGCGGTGGGCGTTGGCCTGGTCCTGAAGCTGCTTGGCCCTGGAATCGAACAGGCCGACGGCGTCCGCGCCGGCGGCGAACCGCAGAGGCGGCTCGTCCAGTTCGGCCAGTTCGATCAGGGCGTCGGCCAGCTTGGCCGGATCCCCGCCCTGCTGTCCGTTCATGCCCTTCCACGCGGTGACCGTCTGATCGGTCCGCTCGGCGTAGTCCTCGATGGTGGATTCGGCGTACTGGGTGGATTCCGGGGTGAGTAGTTCGGTGCGGAAGAACCCCGGCTCGACGATCATGCTGCGGATGCCGAATGGGGCGACTTCGGTAGCCAGGGACTCGGCCCAGCCCTCGACACCGAACTTCGAGGCGGCGTACGCGGTGAGGAATTCCCCGCCGGCGATGCCGGCGGTCGAGGAGATCGTGACGAGCAGCCCGGAGCGCTGGGCCCGCAGGACCGGCAGGGCCGCACGGGTGACGTTCACGGGCCCGAACATGGTGGTTTCGATCTGTGCCCGGAAGTCCTCCGGGGTGATTTCCTCGAAGAACCCGGCGTAGAAATTCCCTGCATTGTTGACCAGGACGTCGATGCGGCCGAACCGGTCGACGGCTGCCTGGATGGCGGCCGTGGCGTCGGCGGGGTCGGTGACGTCGAGTTTGACGGCCAGCAGGTGCTCGTTTTCGCCGATCGCCTGGGTGACCTTTTCGGGGCCGCGGCCGGTGGCAACCACGGCGTGGCCGGCGGCCAGGGCCGCCTTGGCGATGTCGGTGCCCATGCCGCGGCCGGCGCCGGTGATGAACCAGACCTTCTTGCCGGCCACGGTTTCGTTCTGTTCAGTCATGTGTTGGTTCTGTCTTTCCTGGATTGTGCGTCCCTGGCTGCGCGCGGGGGCGCGTCCCGGGGACGGGGTATCCACCGGCAGGACCGCCGGCGGTGGTGGTTTCGGGCGGCGGTGCCGCCCAGCTGGCGAGGAAGGCCAGCGCGTTTTCGGACGCGGAGCCGGACTCCGCCGTGAAGGTGAACAGGGTCTGTCCCTCATCGCCGGGAAGGTCCAGGGTCTCGTACTGCAGCGACAAATCCCCGGCGACCGGGTGGTGGAAGCGCTTGGTGCCCGTGGTGTGGATCCGCACGTCGTGCCCGGCCCATAGCGCGGCGAACAGGCCGCTGCGCGTGGTCAGCTCGCCGACCAGCTCATTCAGTGACCGGTCGTGGGGGTTCCGGCCCGCTTCGGAGCGCAGCATCGCGACCGTGGTGGCCGCGATCGCGCGCCAGTCCGGGTAGAAGTCTGCTGCACCCGGATCGAGGAAGAGGTAGCGCGCCTGGTTCGGCAACAGGCCCGGAGCGTCCGGCGCCGGCGGTTCGGCAAAGGTGAACACCGGTCCGTACAGCGCCCGGCCCAGCAGGTTGGCAGCCAGTACGTCGGAACGGCCGTTCTGCACCATGGCGACCACTCCGGTCATGCCGTCCAGCAGACGCAGCACGCCGGGACGGACCCGCAGCTGCGGCGGCCGGCGGGCCATCCGGCGCGACGGCTCGCTGGCCGTCCGCGCCAGATCCATCAGGTGCGCCCGCTCGGCCTCATCCAGCTGAAGCGCTGAGGCCACAGCCTCGAGCACAGAATCTGAGACGCCGCGAATGCTGCCGCGTTCCAGCCGCGTGTAGTAATCCGTGCTCACCCCGGCAAGCTGCGCCACTTCTTCCCGGCGCAGGCCCGGCACACGCCGCAACTCCCCGTAACTGGGGATCCCCGCCTGCTCCGGGCTGATCTTCGCGCGACGCGAGATCAGGAATTCACGGATGTCGTTTTTTCTGTCCACGTCCACCACGCTACGCAGCCCCGGCGGCCGGTGGCAGTGTCTATCAGACACCCCCCAACTGGGCGGAAAGGGCCCGGTACCCCGGCCCCGGTTCGAGCTCTCATGGACGGCCGATGGCCCGACCGGGCCAGCTACTGCAGGCGGTGCAGTCTTGGAAAACAACAGCTTTCCAAGACACTGACCCGCGGGCGGATGAGCCGGCCGAGTGGCTGGGGAAGCAGGGCTCGCCGATGTCTCGCTGACGTGTCCCTGGCGGGCATCAACGATGCTCACCTCAAACAACCTTCACTCGATGTCGCGCAGAATTCCAGCAACTTCTGTCCAACCCGAGGCGTCGTGCCCAGGAGATTCGTGACACGGTACTGAACTGGCTGTACGACGAGCACCTTACTGGCGGTCATGTGCTCGCGGTTAGTGACTTCCTCAACAGCTCACGGAACCACTACCTGGGCCAGCCCTATACCGATGGAGAGCTTCCGCGAGCATCGAAGTGGCTTATGGAGGAGGAGTACATTTCTGGTCACAAGTTGATGGAGCCTGAGATTTTGCGTCCAGCGATCACAACCAAGGGCATTCGTGTCATTGAAAACGAAGATTTTGCAAACAACGCTTTGACTTTCGGCAGGAGTACCCGTGACTCAGTCGAACACCCTCACGCAGAGCCAAATAGAAGAAGTCGAGGGGACTGTTGGCTCGGTTTGTGCGCCGTTGAACCCGGCAGTTATCGGTGACTCCGAGGAGGTGGCAGCAGAGGCTCAAGGTGTTGCTGATGAGATTCAGTCTGAAATCGAGTCAGCAGCGCCCAACTCTGGCAAAGTAAAGGCGCTCCCCTTGAAGCTCGTTGAGCTGGCCGCAACCGGAACCGTCCAGAGCGGAATCGACGCTCTGAACACACTGACGCAGCAGGGTATCGCGGGGATGTAGCTCTCAGAGTGTCCCGATGAACGCGGGTGTCGAAACGGCTCCCTTTCCCATCCTGCATAGTGTGGTTCCCCCGGGAGTCGTCTATCCTTGTCGGTCTGATCCGGGTCGCTGCGGTGCCTGACGGGCCAGGGCTGCATCCTGGCCGCCGTCGCAGACAGCAAGGACTGGCCCGCAACTTCGCGGCACTGTCCGCCGGGCACGGCATCGACTGACCCGCGTGATGCAGAGGCTGCGTCATCAGGGAGTACAGCGAAGACCTCACCGTCAGGAGCTCAGGCTCCCGCGGTGGGGTCTATTTTTTGCTGCGGCGCCCGCATTACGCGCCTACGGCTCCAGCCTCATGAACGGATAATGGATCCCTCCCAGGAGCAGCGTGCCGAGCAGGAAGGACACTGCCGAAACGCCGATGATCCCGAACGCGAAGGCTGTCGGCTTCTCACTGTACAGAGCCTTCGCCCGAGCGATGATGCGCTGGGTCTTGTTGCCTTGGCGTTTTGCGTGATGCTGGCCGTTGCTGTTCTCATCCAGCATGCCGCGGTTCCTCCTGATCTCCCTCTTCGGCTGCCTCGTCCTGCAGTCCTGCATCCGTGCGGTGCCGGCGCTTCAGCAGCGCCCTGCGCTCGCCGCGGGTGAGCCCGCCCCAGATGCCGAAACGCTCGTCGTTGGCCAGTCCGAACTCGAGGCACTGGGCACGCACGCTGCAGCCCGCGCAGATCTTTTTCGCCTTGTGGGTGACCCCGCCGCCTTCGAAGAAGATCTCCGGGTTCTCGGTCAGGCACCTGGACTGTTCACGCCAAGAGAGCCCATCAGGGCTGGGCTGGTGCTGTTGCTGTTGCGGGGCAGGGTCCCGGGTGCCGGGGACTGGCATGAGGCCCGGCATCAGGCTGCCGCGCTCTTCGTCCGGCCGCGGCGGGCTGTGCTCCCCGCCGCCACCGTCTGTACCGCGATGAACAGGCCCTCGCGGTTCAGGTGCCGGGAATACGACGAGTCGAGGTACAGCACCGGGAACGCGCCGATGGAGTTCATCTCCGCGACCTTCGCCATCAGCGCGGGGTAGAGCGGACCTTTCACCGGGCCGGAGCCGCCGCCGTAGACGAACGCGACCTCGGTCATCGCGCCGACGTTGCGGAGTACCGAGCCGAACTTCTCGGCAAGCTCGCCCGAGAAGAACCGGGCCTCCTGGTCGACGAACTGCTTCACACGGTTGTGGAAGCCGCGTTTGAGCGCGGATGGCTCGTGCTGCAGGAACTCGGCCAACTCCTTGCGGTTCGTGAAGCCGGACTCAATGCCCTGGTCCTCCATCGCCTTGATCGCGGCCTCGAGCACCGAGCCGTAGCCCTTGTTGAACGTCTGCGACGCCTCGACGTTGAACCGGCTGTTCGAGAAGACGACCAGGTTGCACGTACCCTCGCCCAGGTCGATGCCGATCGTGTTGGTCGCCGCCAGGAAGTCCTGTGCGGTCATCGCGCTGAGCTCCTTGGCCTGCTCCGGGGCAAGCCGCGAACGGACGTCGCCGAGCATCGCGTCCATGAGCGGCACGCCCTTGGCGACGATCGCGTACTGCGCGCTCGCGCCCTCGGCGAGAACCTGCACGTCCGTGAAGGTCATCCGGACGACAACCTTCGTCTCGAAGTTCTCGATCACCACAAGGTGTGGGTTGCCGCCGTTGAGGAACTCCGCGGCGTAGCCCTCGCGATGCCGCAGAAACTCGGAGATGGGCAGGGCCAGCGCCGCGCGGGCCGTGACAGTGATCTCCTCCTGCGGGACCGCGCTGTGGTCTGCTGCGTGGTCGCGGAGCGCCTTCGCGGCGAAGATGCCCAGGATGAGCGCCTTGGAGAGCGGCTGCTTCGCCTTGCTCGCGCGGCCGACGGTATCGAACTCCACGAACGCGCCGTCTGCGGTCAGCGAGCGGACCCCGAAGATGCGCCGGTACATGTCCGGCACCAGCGGCGACGAGAACGTCACGTCGAGCTGGTTGTAGAAGTCCGGCGACGTCTCCGCAAGCACTGCGCCGGCGTCGCCGTCGGAGACAGGGAGCTGGTTCGGGCGGGTGAGCACGGAGACGCTCGACGGCATGTCGATGGTGTCGCGCCTGCCCGAGGCCTGGTTCTCGATGACGCCCTTGACGTAGCCGTTTCCGACGTCGATGCCGCCGTTGAGTTCGATCCTGATGGTCATGCGAAGTCCTGTCCCTCGGGTCTGGATGCTGTGGAAGGTGAAGTGAGTGGGATTTCCGGCCGGGATCAGCCGCCGTGGCCGAAAATATCCTCCATGTCCACCTGGCCACCGGCGGCAGGCGCTGGCCGGGTGTGCAGAGCCTTCTCTTCAAGGTCCCCGGACGGAGCCTCCGGCGGCTCGCCGGCCGGGGCTCCGACGTCGACCACCGGCTCAGACAGCCGCGGTACGTCTGTCTCCCCGTCGGCGGCCTCTGTGGCATCCCTGTCCCCATCGCCGTCGCCGTCGCCGACGGCATCCGCCAGCGGCGGACGGCCCCGCCGCGGCAGCTGCTCAACCGGCCGGTAGGCCACGTCGATATAACCGTCGCGCTGGATGGACTCGCGAATCAGCTGGCGCAGCGAGAGCGAAATGTTCTGCTGGACATCGAGCCACTCAGTCACCGACGCATCGGCGGCAGGCACGGTCCACCGGATCTTGCGTGGCTCACCCGGCTGCTTGCTCATTGTGGCTCCCTTGTGCCTGCGGTCCATCCGACTGTGCGACGCGGGCGACTGTCGCTGTCATCCGGACTCACCCTCTTTCACATATCGACTCGAATGCGAATCAACTTGACTACATCTTATCGTCTTTATCGCGTCCTTTACAAGCATCTATCGATACACGACTCAGACGCGAGTATGACATCATTTGAGTCCCTGAGAGGACACGCAGGAGACGCCAGCGTTCCAGGCCGTCCTGGAATCGATACCTGGCGACAGATAGAGGTGGCATGAAGTGGTCCCTGCACGGCAGGCCCGTACAGGGATCGTCTATCGGAGAGCTTATGAGGGATCATTATCCCGTGGTCTCTGGAGGCAAGGACGGGCGGGCAGGAATCGATGCCGAACTGGTGGGGCGGCTCGTTGCTGAGCAGTTCCCGCAATGGGCTGACCTTCCGGTAATGCCCGTGGAGTTCGAGGGGTGGGATAACCGGACCTACCGACTCGGGGAGACGATGGCGGTGCGCCTGCCCACGGCTCCCGGATACGCTCCCGCGGTGGCGAAGGAGAGCGGGTGGCTTCCTCGGCTTGCGCCGCATCTGCCGGTGGCGGTTCCGACGGTTCTTGGGGTGGGGAAACCGGATGAGGACTATCCGTTTCCGTGGTCAGTTCGGAAGTGGATCGACGGCGAAGCGGCGGACCGGGGGCACATCGGGGACCGATCGGCGTTCGCTGTGGCTGTCGCCGACTTCCTGCATGCCCTGCAGGCCTGCAACACGGCCGGCGCACCCGAGGCGGGTGAGCACAGCTGGTTCCGTGGTGCCCCGCCCGGCCACTACGACTACGAAACCCGCCGCTGCCTCCGAGCGCTTGAGGGCCGTGTCTACATTGCCGGGGCCTCGGCTGTCTGGGACGCCGCGCTAGCGGCCAACTGGGCGGGGGACCCTGTGTGGTTCCACGGCGACGTTTCCGAGGGAAACCTGCTCGTGGCGGACGGGGCCCTTACGGCCGTGATCGACTTCGGAACCTCCGGGGTTGGCGATCCGGCCTGCGATCTCGTCATCGCCTGGACAATGTTCACAGGACAAAGCCGGGAGGCATTCCGACAGACAGTCGCTCAGGACGACGGCATGTGGGCCAGGGCCCGGGGCTGGGCACTGTGGAAGGCCCTGCTGGGCCTTGCCAACTCCAACGGCAGGGATCCCCACGACGCCTCGAACCACAGGATTATCGCCGACTTGATCGACGAACACGCCCGCAAGGCCTGAATGGCATCCAGCGTCCGGGAGGATCATTTATGGTGCAGCGCCCCCCAGTACCAGGAATCGAGGTATCTGTGGATCCCGCCGGCCGGTCCCCGCTCCATTACGCAGCACTCACCAAATGATGCCGCGGAGGTGACGCGACTAATCACCGACGGCCAGTCGCCCGATTCGTCCGACAGCCAGGGATTCACGCCGCTCCGTCTTGCGTCCCAGGAACACGCCCTGGCCGCGGCGGCCGCGCTGCTCAACCACGGCGCGACAGTCGACCCAACCAACTCCTTCGGCAATACACCGCTGTTCGTTGCCGTCTTCAACTCGCACGGGCGGGCCGGGATGATTGATCTGCTACGTTCACGCGGTGCGGATCCGCTGCATTCCAACCCTGGCAGGGCAGACCCCCGTGGGACTGGCCAGATTAATCGGCAACTACGATGTGGCACAGTACTTTCAAGATCCCAGTTGACTGCCGTTGCAAAGAACGTCCCAATTGGGATCCCCTTGCCGGCGCTGCGTGCGACAAAGAGCGCCGTGGAAAAGCCGCCATTTACCGCCGAAAGTCTCACGGGCAGCGCTCACCCGCAGGCCCCCCCACTTGGTACACAGCGAAGACGCCAGCAGGACACCTGCATCGGCGGGGCGGCTTCAGTGAAATCACCGCAGCGTCCTGCCCGTGTCCCGCAAGTGCTCCAGTTGCGGCCCCGCCGCGCACCCCTGCCCGGAGAGAGCATCGCTGCGTCCCATATGGCCCCTGCAGAGCCGCTGGCGGGACACCTGTGCGACACCCGCAGTGGGGGGCTGACTCGGTGGGGCCCTGGCAGCGTCCTATACGTGTCCTGCAAGTGCTCCGGTCGCGTCCCCGCCGCGCACCTCTGCACGAATGGACAGCATTGCGTCCCCATATGGCTCCTGAAGGGCCACTGGCGGGAGGCCCAAATGACACCGGAAGGACGCCTGCCGGTCCCCGGGGATCCTTCGCGGACCAGTCTGCGTCCCGGCGGTGTCTCCCTGGTGTCTTTCGTGTGCTCTTGCGGTACACATCAATGACACCAGTGAGACGCGGATGTGTCGCTGTTTCCGGTGGCTGATGCAGTTGCGGAACGCACGGGAACTAGCCGCCGGAGGCACCTCCAAGGGGCCTCTGCGGCAGTCGCCGGCGGGCCAGCCAAGTGCTGTTGCAACTGCTGTTGCAGGGGCGGTGCAGATGCGGCATGTGGCACATCGTGGCCACGCAGGGGAAATCGGAGGGACCAGTGCATGGAGCGGGGAAGAGCCCCCGCAGACAGCGAACGTGCGCCGGAAGATGAACCTCCAGGGATACCGTCGCCAGGGAACTCCAGACCGGCACCCCTGGAGGCGCATCTCCTCGAGGAGGGACACAACGGCCCGATGCCGTGACTGTCTGGTTCTGGCTTCTGGGGCAGCCGGTCGCAGCCACGGGAATCTCTTTTTCTGATGCGTCCACGGGCGAGTGCCCCGGACCCGTCGCGCAGGGCGCGACATGAAGCAGCAGAGTCTCCGGGGCCGGATGCTGCGTCGTCGAGACGGTAGGGGAGCGCACGCCTCGGACGCGGTGCAACAGGTGCTGGCACGCTGCGGTTGAAGCGCTGCGGCGGCATGCGGAGCAAGGGAAAGCGACGCCGTTACAGCCAGCACGACGCAATGAAGCAAGGCCGGCTGCCGCCGCCTGCAGCCACAGTCGGAGTGGAGCGTTATCCACAGCCAAAGCGACGGTGTCGCATGAGACTGCATCCGCTGCGCGGCGATGGCTGTAACGCCTGCGGCAGCAGGAGCCAGGACCGGGGCTGACGCCCCGTCCCCGAGGGTGGGAGCAGACCCGTACCCCCGCCCCGATCGTGCCTCACAGGCGGAACCAGTGCAGGGGTACGGCTGTATCACGGCCGGCAAAACAGCAGGACCCCAAAAGTCCCTGAAAACCAAGGGGAAACAGCATGACCCGTACCCCCGCTGCGCGGAAAAGGGGGAGGGGTCCGGGCCAAGGGGGTACGGGCTGTTTCACCTGATATTCCAGTCTTCCGCTTACGCTCCAGACGTGGAACGGAGTGGAGGGACGGCAATTAGAGAAGGGCATAAGGGAACCTGATAACACGTGTCCTGCGGACCCTCGCTTCGCTCGGCCTCTCCGCTGCGCTTCGAGGACGTGTTAGTCGGCATAGCCGACGGGTTCCATCGCTCGCTGCGCTCGCAGGTCCGTCGATCGCTGGCGCTCCCTCCGGCTATGCCCAGCGCTGCGCTTGAGGGAGGAATCCCCACCGCTGCCCGCTGCAGTTGTCCACAGATGGCCAGCCGCAGCAGAGGGAGCAGAACACCGTGGATTGCCGGGCGCTTCGCGCCCGGCCAGGGCGGATGGGACGGTCCTCGTTGACGGTCCGCTGCGCTCCCCGGTTGGAGTTGATGCGGACCGTCCGGCCAGCGAAGCTGGCACGGGTGCGCAGTCGATCATCGGATCACAACTGACCGCGCCGGGGCCCGCGGCCCCATGTCGTTCCACAAGGCATCCCGAGTGCTCGAGCGGTGTCAGGGTGTCTTGACAAGAAATGTCTGCAAGGTGACCCTGACAGCATGGCTGGATACAGCGGAGGGCCGGTTACCCATCGCGCTCTCACAGGACCCAAGCGGCGGTACTCCGACACGACGGATCAGGCGTGGCAGCAAGAATTGTTGCTCACGCTGCGGTGCATCCAGGAGGTCCGGCAGAAATGTGACGACACCGAGTTGGGGACCGTGCGTCAGGCACGGAAAGCCGGACTGTCCTGGACCGAGATCGCGGGTGCGCTTGGCGTGACTCGTCAGTCCACGTGGGAGCGTTGGCACGAGCTCGACAAGACCCTCGAGCGCGACTGAACTTGGTGGCCAATCCGGTGCGGCTCGTGTTGCTGCGGAGACTTTTCAGCGACTGATCCACTGGGCTATTAGCGACGGTAATGCGATCAGCAGCCTTCGATTAATGAGGGCTGTGCCGGAACGGGCCGCTGGGGTATGTCTACGATGCCGGCTGTCATTGCGTGTCGCGCTGGAACGATGACGCCATTCGTAAGGCATTCAGGACCGTCTGGCGCGGCTGCCGTTTCCCGGGCATGAAGAAGCCCCGGTGACCGCCTGGTGCGGTCCGGGGCTTCTGTCGGGCTCAGACGGAAGACAGTGAAGGCCTGGATGACTTTCCGCCGGCCGGATCCTTGCCATGGGCTTCCTGATAGGCAAAGTAGATGTTGTTGGGGATCTTCCCGCGGTCAGCGAATTCGGGGAGGTTGTTCTGCTTCTTCGCCCATTCGCGGATTTTCTTCCGCTCTTCAGCGGTTGTCTCAGGAACGAAGCGGTTCGGCTTGCCCCGAGCCTTGTCCGCAGCTTTCCGGCTGACTTTCAGGAACGGCTGGAGCGCTTTCTCAAGCTGCTTCTGCTCGTCTTCCGTCAGATCCACCTCGTACCAGGTGTCACCCAGTCCAAAGGTGGCTGTGGCAGCGCCTGCCTTGCCACTGATGTCGGACTCAATGATTTCTCGAATAGCCATATCAGTGAGATTAGCGCATCCATGACTGCTTGAGAAGTGAATCGGGATCGTCCCGACACGCCTGGTTCACAGGATGCCCAATCCGAGTCAAAGGTACTGCTACAACAGCAGATCGCATGCCTCAAACTGCAAAAATCGCACGTACCGAACGCGCGGCCGGACGCCCGTCACCGGCGTCCACCAACCCATACCGGGAGGCCCCACCATGTCCACAATCCAGCCTGTCGACAGCCACAGTCCCGTTGCCGGGGAGCAGGATCTCTTCGAGCTGATGTGCGGGCGCCGCGGATGGTCGGATGCCTACCTCCAGGACATCGAGGACTCCGGGCATGACGAGCTCCTGGGTCTCCCGGAGATGGTCGAAGCCCTCGAGGAAGCCCGGACCTCAGGTGCGAAGATCACGATCGCCCCGGACTTCGATATGGACGGCATCGCCTCCGGTGTGCTCGGATACGCCGGACTGTCGGAGCTTGGCTTCGACGTCGAACTGCACCTGCCCGACTACCGCCGCGGCCATGACCTCACCCCCGAGGACATCGGTGACATCCACCGGACGTGGCCCGACACCGGTGTCCTGCTCACCTGCGATGGAGGCGTGAATTCCCACCGGGGCATCGCCGCAGCCCGTGCCCTGGGATGGAAGACGCTGGTCACCGACCATCACGAGGAACTCGAACCCGGGTCCTCGGCTGACATCACTGTCGACCCCTGCCGGATCGACGAGACGTACGCCCACCCGGGAATCTGCGGAGCCCATGTGCTGTATCAGGTCCTGGAGGCCTACACCCGGGCACGCCGGCCCGGGAAGCTCTGGGAGATCCACCTGCTGCGCTTGTTCGCCGGCCTCGGCACCGTCTCCGACGTCATGCCGGTACTCTACGAAAACCGCCAGCTGGTCCGCGACTCCATCTCGATCGCCCGGCTGCTGCGCGTCGCCGCACCACGGACCATTCCCAACCCGTGGGGTGGCTTCGATGCGGATCCGGAGGCCATCGACGTGGAGAAGGCGATCCTGCTGCAGCTGCTGCGCACCGGAGAACACCACCCGGTCTTCGTCCGGGCCTTCCAGGGTTTCGCGCTGCTCCTTAAGGCTTTCGTCCAGGCCGGCAAGATCCGCGGTGTCGACGACCTCGACGAAGGCTTCTACGGCTTCTATCTCGCACCGGCCATGAACAGCCCCCGGCGCACCGGAGATCCCCTTGAAGACTGCTTCGCGGTGTTCACCGCAGGCCACGCGGACGGGATGCTCGAAGCAGCCCACCGGGTCATCGAAGGCAATGAGCGGCGCAAGCAACTGACCACCGAACACCTCGAAGCGCTGAGCGGGGGTGACCAGCCGCTGGCTCCGTGGGTTTACTTCTCGGAGGCACCGGTGGGCATGTACGGTCTCCTGGCCAACCAGATGATGCAGCGCCACGGACATCCGGTCGTCGTCGTCAACCGCCCCGGCGGTCCCGGCGACTTCGTCAGCGGCTCAGGCCGCGCGCCGGCGTGGTTCGACATCATCACCGGCCTGGAGCCCCACGCGGGCCTTAGCGCAATCGGTCACCAGCAGGCCTGTGGTGTGAAGATCGAGCGTGCCGAACTGCTCGACTCGCTCGTTGCGGTGCTCGCCGACGCCACGCAGCTGGCCCTCCTGGACGCCGATACTGATGCGCCCCATGGAGACCTCGTGCTCGGTCCCGACGCCGACTGCGACGCAGGCCTGGATGATCTGGGCCCGCTGGCTGAGTTTGTGCGGCGGGTTGAGGCTCTGCGGCCGTTCGGCCACGGCTTTACCGAACCGGTCGTCGAGATCGCACTGGAGCCCATGGGGCTGCGCGTGGACAGGATCGGTTCAGAGTCCCAGCACCTTCGCCTGGTCACCCGGTCCGGTCTGTCCTGCCTGTGGTGGAACCCGGCCGGGGAGCAGCATGCGGTGCTGGAGGAGCTCATCAGCCGCGCGAGCCGCACTGAGACCGGGACGCTGCGCTTTACGGCGAAACTGCAGCTGAACACCTTCCGTGGCGATACACGCGTGCAGGCTGTGATCAGGGAGCAGATTGACGGGCCGTCATGAGTGGCGTCAGGAACGCGGCTGCGGCAAAGCCAGCAGGCACCTCCCGCCTGGTTGGGGCAGGATGGTGTGTGCTGGCGCCTGCTGCCGTCCTTTCCGGGTACCTGGCCATCGGCGCCGGAGCCCTGGCCCTGCTCCGGGAGCCGGTCGCCGCGACCGCGGCATCCGGTGCGGTCATCATGGTCGCCATTGTCCTGCTCAGGATCCTCAAGCCTTCATGGGTCAGCTATGGCCCGGCTCCGCGGCCGGGGAGGGCGACTCTGCGTTTCGGGCTGGCCATCGCCCTGTGCGCCGTCCTGGCGTTCCTGGCCGGCCAGGCGATGGGCCTGTGGCTGTACTTCGCCGTCGGATCCGCCGGTTATGACGTATCAAACCAGGTCAGGGAGTCAGCCGGCATCTGGCTGACGCTCCTCCTCACGCTGGCCGTGGCGCCGGCGGGGGAGGAGGCCCTCTTCCGGGGCCTGCTCTATCCGCTGCTGCGCCGGCGCGTGGGAGTGGTCATCGCCACGCTCATCACCGCCGCAGGTTTCGGCCTGCTTCACGGGAACATCGTCCAGTTCGCAGCGGTCCTGCCGCTGGGGGTGCTCCTTGCCCTGCTCTATGAGCGCACGCGTGCGCTGTGGCCCTGTATGTGCATGCACCTGGGCTTCAACCTGGCGGCTGCCGTTGTGCCCGCCCGGGCGCTCGTGCCGCTGGCCAATCCGGTCTCCGCAGCGCTCCTGCTGCTGGCCTTCGCGGCCGCCGCGTGGATGCTCCACCGGCAGATCACGGGCCGATGAGGCTGCGTGAGGGATTCCCGCATTCTGCCAGGAAAACGGTGATGCCCTTCGCGCGGGACCTCCGGCAAGAGGCGGGGACCCTGGCGCGGAGGGCCTGTTCGTGGGTGACCGGGTCATCCGGTCACCGGGGGAATGGCTGAAAGAAATCATTCAGCCATACCCGTCACGAAAGGGGGTAATCCATCATGGCCATCGTGAGCAACTGCACCTACGACGCACAGCACCGGCTCGTGCATCCGTCACAGCTGGACATCAGCCGCGCGAAGATCCGTCTCGATCTGGACACCGGGGGGTTACCCACCTTCGACCGCGACCGCGTCCACGTGTTCGTTGTCTCTGACAGCGGCGTCACGCCCCGGCACGCACGGGACCGCGTCAACGCGAAGCTGCAGCGGTTTCACGACCGGGCCGGGGCCGTCCTTGGCTACCGCGGGATCGCGATGCACAAGACCGAAGGTGTGAACCCGCTGAACCACAACACCTCGATCACCTGGGAGATCCTCTACGCCGTTGAACGGCCGGAGCGCTCCCGCAGCCACATTCCCGAATCCCCCTAAGCGGGATACCGGCGGGACCCTGGCACGCTCCCCGACAGGTGAGTGTGCCCCGGAGGTCCCGCACACCCCAGCACGTGCAAAAAGGCCGGAGAGCTCCCTTCCCACGGGGATGCTTCTCCGGCCTTCCTGTTTTCACGTTCCAGTGCAACAACGCCTGCTGATGACAGCCGCCTATCACCTGGCATCAACGATAGCAGTCGACAGAGGCCATCCGCAATGACCACTGATAAGAAATCGAGCGTTATTCGAGTGCGGCACGATAAGCGCACAAGGCTCTTCTTCGTTCGGACGCAGGAGCCGCGGGAATCGGCCGGGGATGTCCCCGGGGCATCGGGGACGCTCCCGCAGGGCCCGTCAGGGGCCTCCTGTCGACCACGGCGTAAGGCCGGTGGCCCCGCAAGTTGTACCACGTAACGTGGTACACCCTAAAATCCGCGCCAGCACTGGGAAGCAGGGCCCTTCGGGGGACGCCCAAAGAGGGGTGTGTACCACGTGGGATTTTGCTCGTGGTACGGCGTTTTGCCTGGTCAGGCACCGTTTTTGGGCGGATGTACCACCAGTACCACGATTTTCCGAGCGTTTACATAGGGGCAAATCCGGACCTGCTCCGCCCCTGAAGCCAGCCTCGTCGCCAGTCTTCTCTCTTATCCCCCCTGCGCATGTATCTAGTCTTTATTTACTGGTACAAGTGGTACAGGGGGTATAAAAAGCCCGCCACAGCAGGGCAAAAGGGTGTACCACGAGCAAATCCCTACGTGGTACACAATCCGCAAAGCGTCCAATAAACCCCACCTGACCATGGGAAACGATGTACCACGTCACGTGGTACAAATCTCGATACCCGTATGGGGTATAGGGTGTTTCCCGGTGCGCTACCGTGCGGTGCTCCGGCGGGCGCCGTGCCGGCCGGTCAGAAGAACTCCCGCGGACCCCGACCATGCGGGCCGGGCGGCTTACGCCGCGCCCGGGTGCGTCGTCGATCACTGGAACCCAGCGGCTCCGTGGGGCATGCGCGCCACTGAGCCGCTGTTGCCCGCATTCACTGCAGCGCTCCCGACGTACGCAGCGCGCCGCTCCCGCTCGCGCGCACCCCTGGATCCTTGCCTGCGGCTTCCATGGGCCACCGGCGTCATGCATTCGCGTTTTTTATCGAAAGATCACTCGATAAGGCATTGCGATAGGCGACTCGAATGGCATAGAGTCGGGAGCACGTTCCATTCGATTACGAGTTCAACCGGCTTCCCACTCATTGCCGGCGGAAACCTCGACGCAATCGGGAAAGACAGCAGCATGACGCCTTCTGATGCCCCTTCGCCCGCCCATGACGCCGGCCGGGCCACTGCCCGCGGCACCAACCCCGTGGCCGACGCGCTGACCGCCGTCAAGAGCTGGTTCTCCGCGCGGGACACCATGGCGCCCCAGAACGAAATCGTCACGTACGCCACGGCCGCGTACCTGGACGCCATCGATCCGGCTGACCCGCCGGACCCAAGGGTCCTGGAATCGCAGCTGCTGGCCATCGTCAACGGCGTATGCAAGAACGAGAACACCAAAACTTCCACAGCCACTGAAAAGCTGCTGCTGGCCCGCAGCCTGACCTATTGGCAGATCGCGCAGATCCTGCTGCGCCTTCACCACGTCATCCGGATCGCCCCGAACGCCAAAGACACCGACCGCGAGTACGACCTCCTGGCGATGTACCAGGCTACCGGGCCCGCCCGCGGCACCTACACCACGAGCGACGACGACATCCGCACCACCGCCCGGATGTACAACACCCAGCTCACCCTCAAAGAGTTCGCCGAAGTGCTCGCCGTCCTGCGCGAGGATAGCCCGCGGACCCACCAATGCAGCCACCGTGACCTCATTGCCGTGAACAACGGAGTCTTCCACTACGGCCGCGCCGGCCGTGACCTCACGGTCGCCGGCAAGGAGTTCCACTTCGAGGCAAAGACAATCCACCCCTTCGACCCCGCGCTGGTCTTCCTGTCCAAGTGCCACATCGACTATGTCGACGCACCCGTCAATCCGGTGATCAGGCACCCCGCCGACGGAAGCGAATGGGACATCGAATCCTGGATCCAGGAACTCTCCGATGACGAGGGCGTGCCAGGGCTGCTCTGGGAAATCATCGGCGCGATCATCCGCCCGCACGTCTCCTGGGGAAAGACCGCCTGGTTCTACTCGGAACAGGGCAACAACGGCAAAGGCACCTTGTGCTCCCTCATGCGTAACCTGTGCGGCCCCCGGTCGCACACCTCGATCCCGCTGTCGGACTTCGGCAAGGACTTCGCGCTGGAGCCCCTGGTGCGCGCCAGTGCGATAATCGTCGACGAAAACGACGTCGGAACCTTCATCGACAAGGCCGCCAACCTGAAGGCCATCGTGACCAACGACGTCATCCAGATCAACCGCAAATACCGGATGCCGATCGCCTGCCAGTTTTTCGGCTTTATGGTCCAGTGCCTGAACGAGTTCCCGCGCGTGAAAGACAAATCGGAATCGTTCTACCGCAGGCAGCTCTTCGTGCCCTTCACGAAGAGCTTCACCGGCATGGAGCGCAAGTACATCAAGCACGACTACCTCCAGCGCCGCGAGGTCCTTGAGTATGCCCTCTGGTACGTGCTCAACAAAGCCGGTGCCGCCGACCCCGGCAACTACTATCAGCTCTCCGAACCGCTGGCCACCGAAATTGTCCTGGCCGAATACAAGGAAGCCAACGACCCCGTGCGTGCCTTCTGGGAGGAATTCCGTGAGCGGGTGGTCTGGGACCTGCTGCCGTTCACGTTCCTTTACGACCTGTACAAGGCCTGGTTCGCAGACGTCTCACCGTCGGGCTCACCCGTGAGCAACAAACAGTTCATCACCGACCTCGTGGCCATTGTCAGGCCTGATCCTTTGTGGCACTGCCCCGACAAGAACCGCAAGATCCGCCCCGCCCGGATGATGGACGTCCCAGAGACGCTGATTGCCGAATACGAGCTGAAAAAGTGGCTCGACCCCCGCTACAGCGGGCCCGACCCCCTGAAGAAGTCCCGCCCTGCCCTCCAGGCCAACTACCGGGGTCTGCTCCGGCACGCGGGACCGTCCACCATCCCGACTGACGCCGCCGATGAACAGGACTGATCACCCATGAAACTTGCCCACGCCATCACCGGGCTCGCCCAGGCGGTCCTCGACCTGGCGCAGCAGCAGACCCGCACCGGCACCGCCATGTCCGACGTCGCCCGCGAACAGCGAATCACCAACCTCATCGTCCGCGCGCAGATTTCAACAGACCCGCAGGAAAAGGCGCGGCTCATGGGCGAAGCGACCAGGCGCATGGACCAGCCCTGCCGGCGCTCACCGCACGATCCGCTGTGAAGCCGCACGGCTTCCCGCTCACCACACCACGGCCGTGACAGCCGGGAACCACGGAAAGAGATCCCATCATGACCACGCAGCTCAAACCCGTCACGGCCGCGAACGCGCTGTTCACGTTTTACGACATCGAATCGCTCCCGGACGTCTTCACCCTGTGCGCCTACACACCCGATCCGCATCCCGCACAGATCGGAAGCCTGGAAGTCTTCTTCCTCGCCGACGACGCTGACCTCGCCTCGAAGATGGATCCGCAGGCGCTGTACGAACAGATCACGACCGCCAACCCCGGTCTGCCGCCGGTTCAGGTGCGGCTGTGGAACCTGCGCAACTTCCAGGCCAACCTCCGGCTCGCCGAACTGGCCGGTCTCTCCGACGCTGAGCAGGTCTGCCACCGCGGCGGGACGTCGTCCTATCCGGCCGGTCTGCGGCCGGTCTGCGACACGGATCCGGGCTACAACCCGATGACCCATCCGTTCCTGGCCGGCTACAACTCCATGAACTATGACACGGTGATGCTCGCGCTGTACCTCATGGAGCTCAGGCTTCATCTGCCCGGCCAGCGCACGGCTGAACGGTTCGAGCGTGTCGAAGCCCGGGACATGCGCGCGCACAACGACCGGCTGTTCAATGAGCACATCGAGTACATGCCGGGCTACCTCGGCTGGGGAACGCCGGCACAGAAAATCCGGCAGGCCATGATCCACTCCGGCCGGCACCTTGATGTTGCCCGGCTCAACGAAGTCCAGTTCAAGGTGAGCCTCAAGCGCCTGCTGGGGATGCTTGGCCGCCAGATCAGGGAATCCGAAAAGCTCAGCCACGACTCCTCGATCTCCACCGTCGAAGAGCTCTATGAGCTGCTGGCCTATAACGTCTCCGACTGCCTGGGCCTGGCGCAGTTGTTCCGGCACCCGGCCTACGCAGGCAACTTCGACCTCAAAGCCGGCCTGCTCGCGCAGTACTCCGAGACGGTATTCAGCAAAAGCAGCGCGGTCCGCAGGGACCGGCTGACCATCGACTCCTCCTCGGCAAAGTTCGTTGGCCGGATCCTTGCGCCGTACACGGCCCTGAACGACATCGAGTCAGTCTCGTTCCTCTACCCGGCCAGGGAAGTTGCAGCCAAACAGGGCGTCGCCCAGGTCAACGTGCTCGATGAGTGCGTGCGGTTCTTTGAAGGGAACGTCGCCCCTGATCCGATGACGCACCCTGAAGCCACGCCCGCCCAGCAGGCAGCACACGCACAATTCATGGAGGTCGTCGACTACTACCGTTCGATCGAGGGGCAGAACTTCAATGATTCGGAGGAGTACCGGGAGCTCTTCGATCTCCCGGTCCGCTCCCTCAGGAACGTCCCCAAGACCCCGAACAACGTGCCGTATTTCCATCGGGACGCCACGCCGTCATCCTGCTTCGCGACCTTCTCGACCGGCGGCATCCACGGAGCCGAGGTCGACCGGGAAGGCTTCGACGCCGACGTCTTCGGGCATCGGGAACAGGCTGCCATGATCGGCCTGGCAAAGTACTTCTATCCCGACGCAAAGGATTTCGTCACCGAAGCCAAGCGCCAGCACAACCTGCTGGCGCTGCCCGACGGCTCGGGCGTCGACAAACGTGCCGTGCTGCTGGGCTCGGATCCGGAGAAGGTGAAATACCGCAAACCGAAGAAAGACGACCACTGGCAGGCAGCCGAACTGGCCCGTGCCCAGGCGCAGGTCCCTGACCCGGCTGTGCTTCTGGCCACCCGGAGGCCGGCATCGGAAGCCCTGACCGTCGTCCTTCCGGACGGTACCGTGCTCGACGGAAAGAATGTCCTGGCCGTTAGCTCGGCCACGGGCGCCGCGTACCGCGATGAACCCGCCGGAAAGGCCCCGGAGCTGTTCGTCGGCAAGAAAGGAGACGACCAGGACAGGTCCACGAGGCTGCATCCGAAATACGCCCGCACCTCGGCGGGTCTGGTGATCCACGAGGATTTCACGAGCTACTATCCGAACCTGCTGCGCAACATGGGCGCGTTCTACAACCCCGAACTCGGTGAAGACCGCTACGCGACGATCTTCTTCGAGAAGGAGCGCCTGGGCCAGGAATTGAAGAAGCCCGGGATCATCAGGGAAGAAAAGGCCAGGCTGGCGACCCTGCGTAATGGCACGAAGCTGGTCCTCAACTCCGCTTCCGGTGCCGGGGATGCCTCGCACCGTACGCCGATCAGGATGAACAACCGGATCATCTCCATGCGCATTCTCGGGCAGCTGTTCAGCTGGCGGATCGGACAGGCCCAAACGCTGGCCGGTGCCCGGATCATCTCGACGAACACCGATGGCCTCTATTCGGTCGTCGGCGGCGGCAACGGCTTCGACGAAGCCACCAACAACCGCGTTCTCGCCGAACAGCAGGAAGCAATTGGTGTCGACATTGAGCCTGAGCTGATGTTCCTCATCAGCAAGGACTCGAACAACCGGCTCGAACTGGGGGCTCCTGCGGCAGGCCGGACGGTCGCAGACAGCCCGATCATCTCGGCTTCAGGCGGAACACTGGCCTGTCATGCCGGACCGATGCCGACCAAATCACTGGCCCACCCGGCGGTAATCGACTTCGCGCTGGCCCGCTACCTGCAGGTTGTCATAAACCGGGGCGAGACTGCCCTGGCTGAGCCCTTCGACCCCGTGCTGGGCCGCAAGATGATCGAAGAAGCGATCACTCCGGCGGACCCTGTGCAGACGCTTCTGTTGTTCCAGAACGTCATTGCCGCTTCCCGAGGGTCGATCACCTATCCTTTCGCGGCCGATCCGGTCACTGCAGGATCAGTCAGCGATGATGACGGGGACGCGGACGCCCTCCTGGCAAATCCGCGGGCCCTGCAGATGGTCAACCGGGTTTTCATCGTCTATGAAGGCACCGCCGGCGCGGTCAGCCTGCACAATGCCGGGGCATGGGTGGTGAACCAGATCAGCCGTGATAAGCGCCGGCAGGCCGGCGTTTCCGGCGTGCGCTCCGACCGGACGGCGCTGGAGATCCTGCGCCATCACGGCTGGGCGCGGGACGCACGCCAGGCGGAGCAATTGGGCCTGAACCACCTGCCGTGCGACCAGGACGTCGTGATCCGCCGCATCAACGGTATCGATCCAGGCTGGTCCATGGTCGTCGTCAACGACGATCTGCACACGCTGCCGCACTCCCAGGTGGCCCAGCTGATCGCAAGCCTCGACCTCGGCATCTACACCCGGATGCTCGAGGAGACGTTCACCAGGAACTGGATGAACAACACCTGAGCAGGCAGCCATCCACCGCACAGCCACACAGGCAACAGGGTGCCGTATTTCGTCGACCCGACAGAATGCCGCACCCTGTTGGCTTTCAAAACACCATTCGACAAGTCCAAATAAGTGACTCGATATGGTTCATAATTGAGTTGAGACGCTAGTCCGACTAGTCGCAATAAATCCTGAGAGGCCATCATGTCCCAGACCGTTCTAACGGGCCACGCGGACTGGGAGCGCCGGAACCCATGGGCATGACCACTCCAGCCAGGCGCGAGAACCACATCGAAAGCTACCTGCTCTCGCGGTGCCGGGCGAACGGCTTCCTCTGCCTGAAGTTCGTCTCGCCGGGACGCGGGGGAGTCCCCGACAGGATCGTCGTCGCCCCCAACAGCACAGTCTTCGTCGAGGTCAAGCGCCCTGGCGGCGTACTGGAGAAACGCCAGCGCATCACGCACGCCAGGATGCGCCGGCATGGAGCGGAAATCCATGTCGTCGATGACGGGGAGAGCGTCGACGGGCTCGTTGCGCACCTCCTCGAGAGCAGGACCGATCAGCAGGGAGAAGCCTCATGACCATCAGTACAACAGCCACCGCTCCGGCGGGCATGCTGGCGGCGGATCGATGAGAAACCGCACCCCGAAAGCCAACGGACTAAAAGCTCCTTCCTTCCGGCGGCTCACACGCACCGACCTGGCTACCTTCGACCGTGAAGCAAAGGACCTCATTATTGCGTCCATGCAGATCGGCTGCCTTGGCCGGATTTCCTCCAAAGGACACTGCATCCTGCGCAACAACACCGGCGGCACCACGTCCGTCCCGCGCAACATGACGACGTCGAACCGCACTGCACAGAACGTCAGATCCGACATGCGCCGGATCATGGCTGAACATCGCCCGACATCCCCGAATCAGATCCCGGACCGCTCCACGGACAGGAGGGCGAGCTGACAGTGTCGCAGTGCTTCATTCAGCACAGCCCGGCCTTCACCCGATGGCTCGACGACCGGACCGAAGGCCTCGCCGGCGACACCCGGATCCAGGTGGGCTTCGACAGGACCGGCGCTCCGGAATTCCGGGTGGTGGCTCCGTCCGGGCCCAATCCGTGTGGAAACGCAATGTCCGACGAATCCACGAACCGCAGGCCTCTCCAAGCGCCGATCCATGCCCGATGACAAACCCATCCGGAAGGAGGGAGCCCGTCATGACCGACAACGCCACAATCCAGCCGGGCCCGCCGGTCCAGTCAGCGATCACCCTGATGCCGCACCAGCAGCAGATCCACGACTTCCTTGTCTCCCGCCCGTTCGCCGGGGCGTGGCTGGGCATTGGTTCGGGAAAGACGGGGACTGCTCTGAGTGTCCTGCAGACCGTGAGGCCAATGGGACACATCCTCGTCATTGCGCCTGTGCCCATCGCCCGCTCCACCTGGCTCGACGAGATCGCGAAGTGGGGTTTCCCGATCCGGACGAAGTCACTCATCGTCAACGACAATGACAGGAAGCTGTCCAGGACAAAGCGGCTCCAGCGTTTCCAGGAAGTCTTCACCGACCCGCCGACGATGTACTTCGTCAACCAGGAGCTGCTCACGCAGCCGCCCCGGCGGGACTGCACTGCCTGCCATGGCCGGCCGTCCAAAGGCAGCTACGTGTGCCGTCAGTGCCAGGGCGGACTCGTCGACCAGATGCCGATCCAGAACGTCGGGGGACAGGACACCATTGTCTGGCCGTTCCAGACGGTGATCATTGACGAGTCCCAGGGCTTCAGGTCCCACGACAGTGGCCGGTTCAAGGCGCTCAGCAAGGTCAGGCCGGCCATTTCGCGGCTCATCGAGCTCACTGGCACCCCGTGTCCCGCTGGTCTCCATGACCTCTGGAGCCAGGTCTACCTGCTCGACCAGGGCCAGGCCCTGGGGCAAAACATCACGGCGTTCCGCAACCGCTGGTTCATCCCGAAGATGGTCCCGGGCACCACGACCCCGTCAAAGTGGATCCCCACTCCGAACGCCGAGCAGGAGATCCACCAGGCGATCGCCCACCTGGCGATGAGCGCCAGGAACACCTCGCTGAAGATGCCGCCGCTCACCATCCAGGATGTCAACGTCACCCTGCCTCCGGACCTGCTCCAGGCCTATAAGGACTTCAAGCGGGACCTGGTGCTGGATGTCGTGAGCACCTACGTGGACGGGGATGGGCGGCTGACGCAGAGCGTCGAGTCGATCGTCGCCGAGAACCAGGCTGTCCTGACGAGCAAGCTCATGCAGTTCGCCTCCGGCACGCTCTACACGGCCGATCCTGATGACCCGGCCACCAAGGGCCGCTACCAGGTAATCCACGACAAGAAGATCGAGATGGTCGAGTACATCGTCCGGAACAACGGGGGAGAGCCGGTGCTCCTCCCGTACCACTTCCGGTCGGACCTGGAGCAGCTGCTCATCCGGCTGCCGAAGGCAGGTTTCGACGCGCAGTTCTTCGACGGTTCCCGTGACATGGTCCGCCGGTGGAACGCCGGGCAGATCCAGGTGATGCTGCTGCACCCTGCCTCCGCCGGACACGGCCTCAACCTCCAGGACGGCGGTTCGACGATGATCTGGTACACGCTGCCGTTCTCGCTTGAGCACTATCTGCAGACCAACGGTCGTCTTTTCCGCACGGGCCAGACCAAGCCGGTGACCATCCACCGGCTGATCGCCAAAGGCACGCAGGACGAACGCATGCCTTCGGTGCTCGCCGTTAAGCAGCAGACGCAGGACAACCTCATCGAAGCAGTCTCCGGAGACGCCTCGGCCGAACTGGCTTTTCTGGCTGCGCTTGAGGAGGAGATCCGCGAGGACCTCAACGGCCTCTGGGCCTCCGAACGCGTCTGAGCAGCTCAGGTCCTTAGTCGGCGGGCCGTCTGGGATTCTGCCGGGCAGGGCCGGCAGAGCCGACCCGGGTGGAAGGTCAGTGTTGGACGGACCCGGGGTACGAACTCCGGGTCCGTCCCCGTGCTGCACCGTTGCGTCTCGATCGTGGCCTTGCAGGGTCCTGCCGGTGGTCCCTGCGGGACACAACTGCGCCTTGCCTCCCGCACGGGTCACCCAGGTGACCCGCATGCGTCCCGATGAGGACCTTCGCCAGACACCTGTCGGCATCAATGCTCTGCGTTCCCAATTGCCATCAGCGAGGCAGCGGGCACTGAACAGCAACCGATCGCCGGATTCACGCCCGGCAGAAACGGGTGCACCGCAATGACCATTGCAAAACAAGCGACCAGGAGCCTCATTGCCATGAGCACGGACATTCCGACGGTCACCGTCGACCTCACAATCCAGAACATCTACCCCGGCGAGGTCATCCAGACACTGGTCCGTAACGGGCAGGTCCCTGCGCCGGCATCCTTGGACGCCGATGAGCTCGACGAATGGGCCACGGAGTTTCTCTTCCCTTTCACGGGGACCGGCCGCGAGGACGGCGACTCCGGCTACACCATCAGCATCACGGGTTCCCCCGACCAGCGGCTCGTCTGCCAGGTTTTCGAAATGGGCTGACGGGATCAGGTGAGGCCGGCAACGACGCCCGGGACGGATGCGCAGAAAGCCTCACTAAGCCCCATGGACCCAAGTTCTCCGGGGCTTTCTCCGTTCCCCGTGCCGCAGCCCAAATGAAAGAGCACCCGCATGAACACCCTGATTCCCGACGACGACTCACCATCCCGTACCCCGCAGAGCCCCGATTTTGTTGACGACCCATCCTGGCGGGAAGACGCGCTGTGCGCTCAGGTGGACCCCGAACTCTTCTTCCCGGAAAAGGGCCAGCCCTCACGCGACGCAAAGAAAATCTGTAGCACCTGCGACGTCCGTGAGCAGTGCCTCCAGTGGGCGATGACTGCAAACCAGCGCCATGGTGTCTGGGGCGGACTGACGGCCCGCGAACGAAGCAGGCTCGCCCAGAGTAGGGACGCCCATGTGACAACCAGGAACACCGAACGCGAAGACACCATCTTCCAGTTGCACACCGCCAGTGTTCCGCCGACCGAGATCGCCCAGCGCTTCGAGATCACGGAGCGATCCGTGCACCGGATCGTCAAAAAGGCCAGGCAGCGCCGGCAACGGTCGGCATAGACCTGCTCGTTTCAACGGCCAGAGCTATTGTGACCGTGCTGCCAGCCTTCGTTTGTCACACGCAAGACGAAAGCTGTAGCGTTTGTGACACAGTACGATACGGGAGTGTACGCGGTGTCCGCTCTTCACCACTAGAGGAACGCTGATGCCTGCCTTCATTCCCTTCGTCCCAGCAGCAAAGCCTGGGCACCTCCGGTCCTATCGCTCACTGTTCGAGCGGCTCCGAGGCAATGAAGCCGCCATCATCGACGCCACCCCGTGCTCCGCGGACCGGGATCAGCTCGACGTCTTCGAATGGCCAGCTGATCTGACCCTCGACGCCTTGGGCGAAGCCATCGCCTCAGTCCGCGGCCTTGGAATCATGGTCAAGCCCATCCCTGATGAGATGCGGCACCAAGAGGTCAGCGGGCTCACCACCGTGATCGGAAGGGTGGCCCACGTCTTCTATGACCCCAAGCTCCTGCCACTTAACAAGGAGCAGACTATCCTCCACGAGTACGCGCATATCCTGCATGGCGACGTCCAGGCGGACTCCGACTGCACGCATCTTCGCAGCATGTTCGACGACCCCGTGGAAAAGCGCGCCGAAACCACTGGTATGCGGCTGATGGATGCTCTGCACCGGAGGCAGCGGGCGTCCGAAGACCGGAGCGAGGTCCTTGCCTTCCTGTCAGGATCGGACGAGAACGGCGGCTTCTGATGACCGAAATCATTATCGTCGGAATCACCATGGGCCTGATCGTTATCGTCTCCGCCCTGTATAAAGGGGGCAGGCGCCGGGTCAACCTGCTCCGGGTCACGTGCGTAGCGCTCTTCGTTGCCACGGTCTGTCGTGGCATGGAGCCCCCCGTTGACGGCCCCGCCGTCGACCTCCTCAAGCGCCTGGCCATCCTGGCCGCCCAGGTCTCCGTGGCGCTGCTCATCTTCAGTTTCCGCGCCATGCCGCTCTCCCGGCGCGCAACACGGTCGGTCTACGTCTTCGCCGGGCTTATCGCGCTGGGAGAAGCCGTGCTGGTGTGGTTCATCCCCGTCCATGCCGACGGCACCATCTACGACCGGACTGATATCGATGATGCCCTCGCCCAAGGCCGGGCCTGGCCCCTTGTCTCCTACAACTTTCTGTACCTGAGTGCGTTTGCTGCAGCGACCGTCGTTGTCGCCGTCGGCTGCTGGCGCACCATGACCCAGAGAAATCAGCCATTCTCTGCAAGCCTCCCGGTCGCATTCGTCTTCGCCGGAGCGCTCGGATCTGCCCTGTTCATCGGCTCCTCGCTCCTGGACCTGCTCGGCCGCCCGGTCCTTGAAGGAACCGAGGTAAGAACGCAGCTCCTTGTCGCTGTCGTCAGCTTTTTCTTCGTCGGACTCGCCACGGGTGTTACGCGCCGCATCAGCATCGATGTACGGAAAAGGCTCGCGCTTCGTCTCGCGCACGAGGTCGTCGTACCCCTGTGGCAGACGGCGACGACGCTCCACCCTGACGTCAAGCTCCCGCGGGAAGACCAGATGGAGTTCGATCAGCTGATGACGCTCTCGAGGCTCACGATCGAGACCCACGACGCCCTCAGGCTCATCCGTGAGGACACCGATCCGGCGCTCGAGCCCCTGCATGGGCAGCATCCCGAAGATCCGCATCTGTCCGCGGGACTGGTGCGCCATCTCAGCGGCGAAAACGCGGTGCCCCGGCTCGGATGGGTCACCCGCGCGCTAAGCCGTCTGCGCACCCTCAGATTGAAAGACGATGAAAACCTGGCCACTTCCGTGCAGAGCATTTACGAGATCCGCGTCGCGATGAGCGCCATGAGCGCCATGAGCGGGCAGGACGGACGATGAGCCACCACCAGACGAAAGCGCATGCCCCCGCGCCTGCTGATCCAGCAACCCGGGCCGCCCGGATCCTCAGCGACATCTTCGCACCCGCGGTGTCCGTGTTCCTCATCTGTGTCCTGTGCGGCGTCGCCGGACGCCAGCACGCATGGTCTGGCCTGGGGTGGGGAATCCTGCTCGGCACTTTCTGCGCGGTGATTCCGATGACCGCCATCCACATCGCCGTGCGACGCGAACGCCTCACTGACCGGCACGTCACCCGGCGCGAACAGCGGTGGTGGGTCTTCCTCGTTTGTGTGGGATCCGTGTTGTGCGCCATCGCCACGACGCTCCTCCTGAGTGCGCCCGGCCTCCTTTTCTGGATCCTGCTGACCATGATCACGGGCCTCGTCATCACCGGGACGGTGACGCTTCTTGGCCCGAAGGTCTCCATGCACGCATTCTGCCTGACGTCCCTCCTCGTCGTCGCTGCCACGCTAGTCTCGCCCTGGTGGCTGCTCGCGCTCCCGGTTCTCTTGCCTGTGGTGACATTCGCACGCCTGAAGCTGGGCCATCACACACTCGTCGAAGTCGTCTTAGGTACGGGGCTCGCCTTCCTCGTAATGTTCGCGGCCCAGCAGTTCCTACCTGAAATCGGTTAAGGCTTCGACCGGCGGAGGGCAGAATCCACTGCAGTGGAAGATGTTCCACTAAAATAGTGAGCGGTGCTGCTTTGGCGAGATCGCGGCGGCCGATACACGACCGAGTCCACGAGGAGGACTAACTCCGTGACCATTGCGCGGCAACTGGAACGCCTGTTCGCACAAACCGCCGGCCCCCAAGGCCGACCGGTAACGCTGCAGGAGATCATCCACAGGATGGAGAAGCGGGGCATCTCGACAATGTCACTGAGCTACCTGCAGCAGTTGCGCTCGGGGCAGGCTGAGAACCCCCGGCTGCAGCACCTTCGTGCGCTTGCTGACGCCTTCAACGTGCCTCTGTCCTACTTCCTCGACGAGGGCAATGAGCCGACGTCGCCCATCGAACACAAACTGACCAAGGAAGAGCGCACAATCGCCCTGCGCGTCCACGGCCTGAGCGATGGTGCCCTGTCCAGTATCCGGGCAATAGTCGAGCTCGCCCGCAAGAGTGAGCAACTCGATGATCCGCCACAGTCTTCCCGCGGCAAATAGGGCCGAAGCCGAAGGGCCGGGGCGTCCGTCTGGTACGCGAACATCACACTCGTAGTGGAACTCGTTCGATCACATGACATGGCAGTGGAAAGTTTTCCATTCGTATGGAATGATTAAATCAAAGCCCGACTATGCTGCGCACGGGCCTCGTCACGCCTCATGAACACGCCTTGTGAAGGAGTACACCATGAACGCCCTGCAGCCCGAAGCATCCGATTCCGACGAGTTCCCTGGATTCGAGGAAGCCCGCACGCTCATGTGGTGCTACGAGGACAGGGCCAGAACCCATGCGCGCCTAAATCAGACTGACCTCATCGCCGACGAGTCCGTAGTCGCCGTCCATGTCGAGAACACTTCGCGGGCTGACCGCGTCTTCCTCTCGGCCTTCGATCGCGAGGGACGGCTGCTGCGCGGCGACACCCTCTACGTCGACGACGCCAACGAGCGGCTCGACGTCACGGCGGAATTCGATCACGACTACACCGGCATGCCGGTCGCCGAGGGGTCCGAGCTGAAGGAAGCCATCGCACGTGAGAATGGCTGGGTCGTCGACATGCACGCCTTGCGGGAATATAACCCCGGGGACGACCGCGGGAATACCCAGCGGGCGGTGCTTGTGGCTCATCTCGGCGACATGATGGCCAGCGGCCAGGCTCGCGGCTTCCTGCTCGGAAAGGACGACGTCGCCGAGGGTCCCGGCCATGCGGATGAACTCGGCGACGCTGCTGACACGGACGCTGCCTGAGCAGCAGGTACTTCCGTTTCGGACGCAATCAGACCCCGCTCCGGCATCCGCTGAGGCGGGGTCTTAGCTGTCCGGGAGCTTACGGATGACAGTCGGGGACCGGCTCACGCCGTTCCCGGGGGATGTTCCGTGTGGGGCGCGCGTGCATCGCACCGCTGCGCCGCCTACTCAGGATGAACTGTGCAGTGTCCCGGCCATCCCCGACATCTTCGAATCCCAGGAGTGATCTCCCCATGCCCCTTGATGCTGCGCAAGTGCCCGTCAAGTACCAACGCCCGAAGGATGTGCGCCGCCCCGGCTTGACCATTTGGGAAGTCCCCGGTGAAGGGCTTTACCGGGCCGTCGAGAGCGACCCAGACCAGCTCGCGATCGGGACCCTCACGCAGCTTGGCTGGACCGAGCTCATCTCGTTCGAACGCGGTGAGGCCCATACTCCTGTCGAGGCCTTGCAGGTATGCCTCCGCATCCAGACTCCGGTCGCCAAAGCTGATGCGGGCGGCAATGACAACACCGAAGCGGGGGAGTAGCCCATGGCTGAGCCAGTCCCCGCCGTCGAAGCAGCACTTGAAGAAGCTGCCAACGAGGTTATCAGCGCCCATGGGATCGCCATCGACGACGGCGAGAGCTGCCTTGAAGCCTTTGGCTGGGCGCTGGGCAACGGAATCGGGTACGGGCAGGGACTGGGTGAGCTTGCCCAGGCCATCGTTGACACCTTCGACCTGCCCGGCCTCATCGCTTCCAGGATCGAACTGCTCTCGGAGTACAAGCTCGACTATCCCCGTGACTATGAAGCTGACGATGTCGCCCGCATGAGGGCCGAGATCCAACAGCTGCAGTCCCTGCAGCAGCGTCTAGAAAACCAGCCCTGACGGGACAGCAATGGCCCGGTGGCCTTGATGGCTGCCGGGGCATTGGGCGCCAGCGGACAGGACCCGGCTCACGCCACAGGCGGGATGAGCAGTGCTGATCCGGCATAGATCAGATTCGGATTCTGGATCCTGTTCGCCTCGACCAGCTGACCAACAGGCACGTCGGTCTCCGCAGAGATCGCAGTCAGGGTGTCGCCGGGTTGAATGGTGTAAACCTCCGGCTCCGGTTTAGGCGCCGGCGCCGGCTTCAATGCAACCGGCTGCGCTGCAACCGGCGGTTCCTGCTTCTTCTGCCCGGGCGCGTCAGCCACGCCGTTTCGATCGGCGTCCGACATCGTCACGGTAACGGAGCCGCCGGCGGGCCCAGCCGGTGCCTCGATTGCCGCAACGCGGGGATCATCTGCCGGGGCCATCTGGATAACGCCCCAACCGGCAAAAAGTACCGACCCTCCCAGCATGACTCCTGCTGCAATGACTGGTCCGTTGCCGAAACCCATCGGCCCGACCTTGCTCTGCACGGCGGTCCGCGCCTGCCCCGAAGGGCCTGATCCCACCTTCGGCGGGCTCTGAACATCTTCTGTCATACCTGTCGCCTCTCCGTTGCGAATGGCATACCGGACCGTCCGCGTCCGACTCTGTCCTTCCACTCATAGCTTAGTTGGGTCGATATGGAATAAGAATGCGACAGGGCAGTCCGAGAGACCTCAATAATTCCCGATAGATCACAGAATCCCCAGATCAGCACAGACCAAACAGAAAGAAGTCATCAAGATGGCCAATTACTCCGTCTCCGCCAGCCAGCTCACCGAGGGCCGCAACATCTTCATCCGTGGCAAGCTCGCCTTCGCCCGGCTGACCCGGCTCATCGAGGGCGCTGAACTCGCGGCAAGCGACCAGCGCAAGATCCAGAACGGCATGAGCCCCATCGGCAAGCCGCACACGACCGCGACAATCACCGAAGCCGAAGTCGAGTCCGCCGACCCGGCCAATCCGACGGTTGAGGAAGCTTTCGTCGCCGAGCGCCGCTATGCCTCGAAGAAAAACCCCGACACGGGCCTGCACTACTCCATCGACTCCAAGGGCACGAGCCTGCCGGTCATTGTCATCCCTTCCGGGAAGGATGACGGCACCTACGACCAGGACACTTCCGGCCAGGAGCTCGCCCAGGGCGTCGATGTGACCCTCGTGCTGCGCACGTTCAAGCCCAAGAACTTCAACAACCGGGGCTTGGCACTCGAACAGGTGATCGTGCACGGAAAGCCCGTCTACTACAACGGCGGCGGCGTCGACACCAACGAACTCGCCGCCCGCGGTATCGTACTCAACTCCCCGCCGCGCCAGCTCCAGGCCGCGGAAGCTACGCCTGCCGGCGATGCACAGGCGGTTCCCGTGGGTTCCGACGACGAGGACGGCCTGTCCTTCCCGGCTCCGCAGCCCGCCGCTGCTCCTGGCGAGGTCCAGGATCCGGCGGCTGCCGCAACCGCGGTGGCTGCTCCTGCCGCGTCGGAGACGCTCGAGGAGAAGCTCGCACGACTTCAGGCCGAGAACGAATCCCTCAAGGACGCCGGCTCGCCTGTTGGTGCAGCTGCCGGCCCCTGGGCCGGTACCGTCCAGCCTCAGCAGGCCGGAATCCACTACCAGGGCTGATCGCGGCCACCACCAATGAGGCCCCCCGTACCGGCATGCGTGCTGTACGGGGGTCCTGTCTTTCTGCCTTCCTGCTTCGCCCCTTCAGATCGAAAGCGTGGGTGCTGCCATGACCACAGCCGACCCCCGATCATGGTTTCCGCGGTTCTACGGCAATCCGGCGATCCAAACCCTATCGAAGGCAGCCCGGTGGACGATCTCCGGCCAAATCGGAGATGACGACCCGAGTGACCCAGCCAAGCCGCCCACCCGCAAGGCCCCGATCGACGTACGGCACCTCATCGACGCCGGCCGGTTGCGGGGTGCCTGGGCGACGGATGAAGCCTGCCTGGTCACTCTCGAAGAACTCACACGGGCGATCCCGGAAGCCGCAAACACTGCGTTCTATCTGCAGGCACAGACCGACGGTCTGCTTGTAGTCGACATCGAACCAGCCTGCCCGCCAGGCGTTGCTGCGGACCTGCTGCGGCTTCCCGGCATCCTCTACTCAGAGCTGTCGATGTCCGGACGCGGCTACCACCTCGTCATTGGGCTGCCTTCGAATTTCCATGATTTCCCCATCGCCGCAGGCAAGCGGGTCCTGCGCGAAGAGCACGGCTGGTATGAACTGCTTTTGGACCACTGGACCACCTTCACCCGTGAGCCCATACCCGGCAACGTCGCCGGCCACGTCCGCAATATGGCCTCCCAACCGGCCTTCGCTTCGATTGAGGCCCTGTACGCACAGCTTGCAGAAAAGGCACGTGAAGGCACGGGCGCTACAGCCCTTGCCATTGACACAACGGCAGTCATGCCCGACATCCCGTACGCCCAGGCCATCGTGGAGCAGACCGTGGCCAACGCCAGGGGACAGTTGAAGTCAGCGGCGGACTTCAACCACGACATGTCCCGCTGGGAGTTCTCAGTCCTGGCCTCACTTTTTGGCTGGCTGAGGACACAGCTGCGAGATTACAGCGCCTACGGCGTCGAGTATTCCTCCAGCGACGCAGCCTGGCTGCTCTACCGGGCATCACTGGAAGTCATCCCGGCCAGGCCCAAACACAACCAGCTCCGTAACGGCCGTCCCTTCCTGCTGGACAGGGCCGCGGCCCTGATCGCAGAGCGCGAAACGGCAGCCCGGTCGTCCTGATGAATGCCCGGTGGTTGCCCGCCTGCATTTGTTCCCGCGTCGGCCGCTGTCGTGAGGGGGATGCTGCGGCAGGGCAGGGCACAGGGGAGTACAGGATTTGATCGCGCAAAGCGCGATCGGGTGGCGGTGTGCAGCAGGGCTCCACCGCCACCATCAACAGTCTCCCGGGGATTTCACCAGCCCACGGGTACGTCTGCGGCATGCCTGCCCGGGACATGCGGAACCAGGTGGTTGCCGGCCGGGGCCGGAGGGTCTTTGCAAGCTGACCTCTCAACCTCACCCACGACAGAAAGAGCCCACGATCATGAAGTTCAACGACACACTGACCAACCTTGTCCGCCAGACTCTCGAAGCCGGTGCCGTCCCGGCCCTGATGGGGGAGCCCGGCATCGGCAAGTCCTCCTTCGTCGAGGCCCTCGCCTACGAAACGGGGACGAAGGCGTTCACGCTTCCCATGAACCAGCTGGCCGACAAGGCCGACCTCACCGGCGCACGCCTGGTGCCGACGGCTGACGGGAAGAGCTTCTCGCAGGTTTTCTACCCGCACCACGTCATCCAGGACGCGATCGAGTACGCGCTGGCAAATCCGCGTGAATGGCCGATCCTGTTCCTCGACGAGATCAACCGCACCACCTCTGACGTGACCTCCGGTGCCCTCACCCTCGTGACCCTGCGCAAAATGGGCCACATCCAGCTGCCCGGGAACCTGCGCCTCATGGTGGCCGGCAACGACAAAGGCAACGTCACCACCCTGGATGAGGCGAGCCTTTCGCGCTTCGCCATCTTCCACGTCGAACCGGACGCGCCCACGCTCATCGGAGTGCTCGGATCGGGCATGAACGAATGGGTGAAAGAGGTGCTCACCCAGTTCCCGGGGCTGGTCTTCCAGAAGTCGACGCCGAACGTTCTCGTGGCCGACGGCAAGGACGACGACGATGACGGCAACGTCACGATGTCGGACCTCTTCGACGGCGGCGAGGAGATGAACCAGCTCACCACTCCGCGCACCATCGACAACCTGTCCCGGTGGCTGAACGTGGCCGACCGCCAGGAGCTCGCGGCCTATCTGGCGACTCCCGCCGTCATCGAGGGGCGCGAAACGACCGTCCTCAACGAGGTCCTCGAGGCCTTTGTCGGCGACACGATGTTCACCACGCAGCTCGTCGCGACCATCGCGAAAGACCTGGCGGCGAACTCGGGTGGAGCGGTGCAGAACCGCATCGTCGTTCCGCGCCCGAACTGCTACGCAGGCCTCAAGGCCGCAGCTACCGTCACGGACCTGGCCGGGGAGATCGCGAAGCTGACTGACAACGAGAAGTCGGGCTCGCTGCTCTACGCCCTCAAGGAGACTGCCGACAACTCCCGCCTGATCGAGCAGCTGGCCCTGGCCACCTCGCAGATCGAACAGGAGCACATGCGCACCCTCGTCGAGATGCTGAGCAACCAGCAGGTCGACCGCTCGAATCTCGAGGCTTTCCTCGAGGTCAACGCACCGGTCGTCCAGGCTGTCAGCCCGCTCCTGTCGGCCTTCCTGTAAGCGATCAGGGCCGGACGGGCCGGTGGCCCTCTGCTTCGGCAGCCGGCCGCCGGCCCTGCAGCCCCCCACCCGTAGAAAGAGACCACGACTCATGACGATCACCGTCACGAACCAGAAGCCGGCCGTGCTCGACGCGGTGCACACCATCCCGTGCACCGGCGGCTACGACCCCATGTCCGCACTTCAACGCGCGATCGTCGACCCCCTCCTGCAGCCGCTGGCCCCGAACACCGCGGCAGTCATCGCCGACGACAGCGGCCACGACATCAGCCGCGATGTCCCGGACCTGATCATGAGCTGCCTCGGTGAACAGGTGAACGTGCAGGCCGAGCGCACCGTGAAAGAGATTCTCGGACAGACCCTCGTCAATTTCGACCCGGGCACCCCGCTGCCGGTCGGCGAAGTCTTCGCCGCCCAGGCCGGACAGCAGAACAGGATGCCGGCTCCTTCGCCCCGCGTGATCTACACGGTGCAGAACGACGTCATCCCCGCTGCGAAGGGACTGCTCGCGGGATCAAGCGACGAAAGCGGGTTCTTCGCCTCCGTCGCCTACACCTTCCACCCCGACACCCTCGGGTTCTGGTTCCAGTCCTCGGCTGCGTTTGACGACTTCAAGGTGTGGCTGGCGCAGCAGACACAGATTCTTGCCGCCGCCGTGCCCGCGGACACCGCAAAGCTGCTCACCGATTTCACGACGCTCAGCCTCAAGCAGCTCACCGAGTCGCTGCTCATCCGCAAGGACGACACCGACGGCAACGACGAACACTCTTTCGCCCGACTGATTGTGCACCTGCTCATGAGCTACGTCCGGCAGCAGCGGACCCAGGCCCAAACCGGCAGCACGGCCGCGGCCGGCGTCATGCCGTTCACGGTCGGGGAACTGTTCTGCCCGCGTTCACTGGTGCTGGTGAACGTTGAAGCCCATGCCCGGGCGACGTCCGCGAAGATCGCCGGTGAGTGGGCCATCATCAACCAGTCGCTGTCCTCGCCGGTAAAGGTCGTCTCCCACAGGAACCTTTCCCGGCTCACGAGCCTGCCGCGTGCAGCGGCACGCGCTGCCGCCATGGGCGCGCAGCAGAAGCCGGGAATGCCGGGAAGCCGGTCCGCCCAGGTGAAGTTCCGCAAACAGCCGCCAGGCAGGATCGACCTGTACAAGGACATCACCCGCGTGCTCAGGCGCATGGGCAAGGTCAACCGCTCCCAGAACGTCTACCGCACGACGAAGACAACGTTCCTCAAAGCGAACCGCCGGGATCCCCACGACTTCAACAAGCCCGGCCGGATCACCAGCGTCAGCTACATGCCGGACATCCACATCTACATCGACACGTCGGGATCGATCAGCGAGGCCAACTACCAGGAAGCCGTCATGATGCTGATCCGGATCGCGAAGAAGCTCAACGTCAACCTCTACTTCAACTCGTTCAGCCACATCCTGTCACAGGAGTCGCTGCTCAAGGTGGAGGGCAAGAGCGTCGGGCAGATCTGGAAGGAGTTCCGCCGGGTGCCCAAGGTCACCGGCGGCACCCAGTTCAAGCAGGTCTGGGATTACATCAACGCCTCGACCAGGCGGAAGCGCCAGCTGAGCCTGATGATCACCGACTTCGAGTGGTCCCCGCCGTCCACGCGCATGGAGCACCCGAAAAACCTGTATTACGCCCCCTGCTCGGCGATGGACTGGAGCTCCATGGTCGACTCTGCGAAAAGCTACGCGGACGCCATGCAGCACATCGATCCGAGCATCAGGCAGAAGCTCCTCGGCATGGTCATCTGACCGCGCCGGCCTGCAGTACCCGCGCATCAGAGCGGTGCCGCCGGGGCATTTCCCCGATCGGCGGCACCGCTCGTCGCGTTCACCACCACCTCTCACAAACCCCCGCTTGCCCTGGCCTTTTTAACGGCACTCACCCCGCCGCGGGACCGGACCACCCACCCAAGGAGGACCCCGACATGGGTCTCAGCAACTTCACCAACGACTCCGACGACGACACGAACGGCACCTCGCCCCCGAACGGCTTCCCTCCGGTGTTTCCCGGCATGGGCGGCGGCAGCGGGGGAGGCGGCGTTGACGATGACGCCGTCAAGGAAATGCTCATCGACTGCAACGCCCGGTTCCAGGGCGCAGATCCGACCAAATTCCGGGACGTGCTCATTGAGCAGGTGCTCTCCGTCCTGATCTCGAAGAACAAGCCGAACCCGCTCCTGGTCGGTTCGGCCGGTGTCGGCAAGACCAGGATCGTCGAGGATATCGCCCGGCGCATTGCCCTCGGGGACATCCTGATCCCTGACCAGCTCAGGGACCACACCATCTACGAGCTGCCCATCACCAACATCATCGCCGGATCGGGAATCGTCGGCTCCCTCGAGGAAAAAGTGAAGGCCATCGTCGGGTTCGCCTCGAACCCGAAAAACAAGGTCATCCTCTTCATCGACGAGATCCACCAGATCACCGGCGGCTCCGGGAGCCACGGCGACTCGGTAGGACGCAAGATCTCCCAGATCCTGAAGCCCGCCCTCGCACGCGGCGACATGTCCGTGATCGGCGCGACCACGGGCACCGAGTCCCGCGGCTTCGACGAGGACCCGGCTTTTGCGCGCCGGTTCACCCGGCTCATTGTCGATGAGCTGACCGTCGAACAGTCCGGGGAAATCCTCGAGAGCGTGCGTCCGGGGCTGGTGGCGCACTACCGCCACCAGATCACGGTCGCCGATGACGTACTGGCCGAAACCGTGAAGATCGCCGAGGCGAACTCGCGGGCCGGCCAGCACCGGCCCGACAACGCCATCACCCTGCTGGACCGGGCGATGGCCGACCGGGTGCTCGAGCAGAAGCGCCTCATCTCACAGGCACAGAACGCCGGCAACCAGGTCGTTGTCCAGGCGCTGCGGGCGCAGACCTCGGTGCCGCTGACCGGCACCCGGGTGCTCGACGTCGCGAAACGCCTGATGACGGGCAATGCCCAGCGGAAAGATTTCGACGTCGCCACCTTGCGCACCACCCTCCTCGGGCGGCTGCAGGGCCAGGACGCGGTGCTGGAGCAGCTTGTCGACCGGCTCGCGCGCGAGGAGCTGGCACTCTTCCCGTCAAAGACCCCCACCACATGGATGCTCGCAGGGGCCTCCGGCGTCGGCAAGACCGAGACAGCGAAAATCATCGCCGAGCAGATGACCGGCACGGAGCCGATCATCCTGAACATGACCGAGTTCCACACTCCGTCGGACACCGCGAAAATCGTGGGGGCTCCTCCCGGGTACATCGGATCGGACTCCAACCAGGAGCTCCCGTTCGACACGCTGGAATCCAACCCGCACCGCGTGATCCTCCTGGATGAGTTCGAGAAGGCCGACAAGGCCGTGCAGCGGCTGTTCCTCTCGGCATTCGATGAGGGGTACATCCGCAACTCCCACGGAAAGCTGCTGGACTTCTCCAAGGCACTCGTGATCTGCACGACGAACGCCGCCCGTGACGCACTGACCACCCGGCCCGTCGGGTTCGGCAGCGCTCCTGTGGAGGTCACCACCCAGAACCTGGTGAAGGCCCTCTCCGAGGTGTTTGACGCCGAGCTGCTGGGACGCTTCTCGCTCATCGTGGGCTACCGGCCCATCGACGGGGAGGCATACCGGGACATCATGCGCGCCGACTACACATGTCAGCGTGAGCGCATCGTTGCTGCCAAGCCACGCCTGGCTGCGGGCCTGCCGGATCAGATCCCCGATGATGAACTGCGGGCCATCGCCGAGTGCACCTACCTGCGTGAGCAGGGGGCCCGGCCGGCGCGCAGCGCGGTGCGTGCGTGGATCGAGGACTCCCTCCTTGCCGTTCAGCAGGGCGTCGCGGCCGGCTCTGTCCCCGGGGCCCCTGCGGCTGCTGCGCTCACGCAGCAGCCCGACCCGGAGCCCGCCGTCGACGACGCCGGGTAATCCACACCCCCGCGGCGCCTCTCCCTGCTGCCTGATGGGGGTCCGGTCGCCCCATGCCCACTCCCGGCAGGGAGTTCCACGCCGGCCCGGCGACGGGTGCGGTGTGTACAGAAACGGCCGTGCGCCTGGGTAGCGCACGGTATCCGGGACGTGGCGTGGCCACGCTCCCCGGATTCAGGGGCCTCACGGCCCCTGACGGGTGGGTTGAGAGGAACACGGACGGGGCCCGTCCCCTGGCGGGAGCCCCGTCCGTGTTCATGCCCGCACCCATGACCCTGAATGCCGGCTGCGCGCACCGACTCATCTGCCTTCTCTCACTCACCTCCCGCTCCCACTTCACGAAAGGCAACACCATGCCTATCCTCCTCGACGAATTCGACCTCTCGGCCCAGGCCATCACCAACAAAACAGTCGACCCGAAGTTCTTTTCCTCGAAGCTCACGGGCAGCGGCAAAAAGACCGGGCTGCTCAATGAAAGCCTGCTGCCACTGAACAGCGCGACCAACACCGCCTACGCCATGGCCACTGACATCGAAGTGAAGCAGAGCCTGACGCAGCACGACATCACCACCTCGTCTGTCCCGCTCGCCCCCGTCACGCGCGGGGCCCTGATGGCCGGCGGTCCCTTCACACTGCCGACCCCGCACGTCGATGACCGCTTCACCGTGGACACCTCCACCAGCACAGTCCAGGACTGGGACGTCGTGTTCGACATGACGCCGCAGGCGCTCGTGCTGTACGAGAACAAGGCAGGCGACGTGAACACCCGCGACCTGGTCATCCAGTACCGGATGGAGCTGTACTTCGTCAGGAAGGGCCTTGCTGAGCCTGAGTTCACCACCTTGGTCCCGCAGACCTCCGGGGCCGGCAACCACGATGCCTCAGTGTTCCTGCAATGGGACACCAGCCCGCTGGAAAACGCCCACGGGTACATCACGGACATGCTCGGCCGCGCAGGCCTGGCCATGGCCAATCCCGATGAGCTGGAGGAATGGCTGCGGGGGTACCCGATCTGCGAGCGCATCACGCGTCTGGCCCACATCTGGGACTCCGAGGTAATCGCCGATGAGATCTGCCGCTACATCGCGGACATGCCGGCCGGCCCGTCCGACGAGCAGCTGAACATGCTCGCCATCCAGCTGCGCTACCTGGAGAACTACAACGTGCCGCTGGAGGCCTACCGGTCGATCCACAAGCAGCTCGAACTGACGTTCCCCGGCCAGATCGCGGCGAAGCTGTCGAAGCAGAACCTGAGCCTGCTGATGAACCACACGCTCGACCACCTCGAGCAGATGAAGCCCCGGCTGACGGTTCCCGACCTGCCGGCCACGCCACCGGTCCTGCCGGGCCACCTGTCCAGGCAGCAGCTCGATGCACTCACCACGCATGAGCCGCTGGTGATGACCCAGGCCGGTGCGGGAACGGGCAAGTCGACCGTGATCCTGGAGCGCATCAGGTACCTTGAGGCCTGCGGGGTCCCGGCTTCGGACATCACGGTCCTGTCGTTCACCAACGCCGCGGCCGACAACATCACGGAGAAGAACCCCAACGTCGGCTCGATGACGATCGCCAGGAAGATCATCGACATCTATGCGCTCAACCACCCGGGCCACAAGGTGTCTGCCATCGACACGATCATCAACTCGATCGACATCTTCTACCCGAACAGCCAGTTCGCCGCACGGTTCCGCACGCGGCTGCTGGAGGTCGACCAGAACAAAACCGGTGCCTTCACGTCGCTGAACACCTTTGTCGAGAACCACTTCGACGACGTCATCGCCCTGCTCGACCACATCGGACAGACTTCGCTCGAGCTGCAGATCATCATCTGCTATCAGCGGATCGATGACATGGCCGAGCCTGCTCATGTGCAGTCCAAATACCTCATCATCGACGAGGTGCAGGACAACTCGGTGTTCGAATTCATCTACGTGCTGAAGTACGTCACCAAGCACGCCCAAAGCCTGTTCATCGTCGGCGACGCCAGCCAGACGCTGTATGAGTTCCGCTCGGCTAACCCGCGGGCACTCAACACCCTGGAAGGCTCCGGAGTCTTCACAACCTTCCGGCTCACGACCAACTACCGGAGCAACCAGGAGATCCTGGACTTCGCCAACGTCGTGCTCGGAGGCCTGGAGACGAACCAGTTCGCCAACATCCAGCTGCAGGCGAACTCGCTTGTGGTCCCCACCGCGGATTCCTTCCGGGAAAAGGTCACGCTGGACTACCGCGAAGTGGCACGCCTGACCGGCTTCGTCGGCACTGACCTGCAGCCGGTCGTGCGCAACACCGTCATCCCCGAATACGTGGACAAGTGCCTGGCCCGGGGCGAGCAGGTTGCCTTCCTGGCCTACGCCCGCAGCGAGGTTGCCAAAATCCAGGAAGTCCTGGAGCAGCGGTATCCGAACCGGCATGTTGCTTCGCTCGTCAGCGACCGGGTCTACGCCACCGACATCTTCTCGAAGTACATCAAGTTCTTCTGGAACGACGTCCTGCAGGCTCCGCCGAACAACGCTGCGTTCGTGGTCTCCCAGGGGATCAGGGACAACATGGACAAGCTGACGAAGAACGCCGGCAACCCCGGCGTGGAAAAGGCGGTCCTGCGCACCATCTCTGAATGGTGGGTGGAGAACAGCCCGGCCATCAGCGGCTGGGTGGCGCTCTGCAACCAGGGTGCGCTTCCGCACCCGGTGTTCTTCGATCGCCTGCGCGACAACCTGCTGTCGTTCGAGATTCAGCGCAACCAGCAGAAGCTCAACGTCAACAAGCAGAAAAACCAGGAGCGCAAGCGCAGGAACCTCGAGTCCAGGGCCGATCTCGTCGTCTCGACGATCCACGGTGCCAAGGGACTTGAATTCGACAACGTCGTCGTCCTCTACAAGGAGGACACGAAGATGAGCCAGGACACCAGACGGATGTTTTACGTCGCCTTCACCCGGGCCATGAAGAGCCAGTATGTGCTCTCCTACGGCACGGTAAGGAACCCTCCGATCCAGAGCAGCTACGACCGGATCGTGGCAGCCCTGACTGAGCGCGACGAAAAGAACGCACAGCGTGCCCAGGGCATCAGCCCGGCTCTCCTTGCCGGCGGCGATTCAACCGGTTCCGGTGCGGTCGACGACCTTTCCATGGTCGTTGAACCCGTCTGACCACCGGCTGCCTCCGGACCGCAGGGGCGGGTGCTTCGTTCATCGAATGCCCCCGTCCCTGTGGTTGTCCACCCTGTTTATCCTCTCCACTTCAGCCACCGAAGGAGCCCGCCATGACAGCGCCCGGCACCGAAACCGTCACCGGGGAACCCGCTCCGGGCTCCCGCGCCAGCTACGACCTCATCCTGTGCCAGGCGGACCGCATTGTGTTCCACGGGCACTATGAAACCCCTGCACAACGCCTGAGCATGTGCGTCGGGATCCTCACCGCCTCTGACGTATTCTCCGGAACAGTGTCGGCAGAACGGGCCGCAGGGATCCACGAACTGCATCACGGCCACGTTGCACGGTCGAACACCAGCCCTGATGAAGCCGTCAATGCCATCGCCAAACTCTGCCGCCCCTGGGGGATCCAGCTGTACGTGGGCACGACGGCAAGAAGCAGCGCCGCACCACCGGTCCTCTACTCGGTCATCACCGAATATGGCCCTGGCCAGACTGTCGCGGAACACTTTCCGGACCGCGAGAGCCGTTCCGCCAGCCTTATCGGGCGGGCCGGGCAGTTCTTCGACGCCCCGGGGCACATTCCCGAAGCCGTGCTTGCTGATGACCACCGTCTGGCGGCCCTCGTGGCCACCTTCCTGATGCCGGCGACAGTGACTCTCACCGAAGCAGCCTTCGATGCAACCACAGGAGCCTACCGGACTGCCGACATTGGAAACCACGCACGGAGGCCGGTCACGTCATCCCGCGGGGCAGGGGAGATCTCACCGGCCTGAACAACGGGCAGTGGCTGTGCCGACAGCACAGCCACCATCAAACCAACCTGATACCCACACACCTTTGTCGATGACGGCTGCCATGCCGTCGAAGGAGGCACTCCGCGCCATGACTGATACAACTGGGATGCACGACATCATCAAGACCGTGGAGCACCACGGGCTGGCGATCCACACGCTGCTCTGGCACGAGTTCGAGCCCCGGTTCAAAGCCGTGCGTGATGTGCTGCGGCAGAAAGAGCTTTTGTACATCCCCGTTGCGCCAGTTCCCGAAAGCCTGGTGTGGGCAACGATCGGCTACTTCAGCGCCAGCCGGTTTACCACCGAGGGCGGGCGTTGGTTCGTCACGAAGTTCGACACGCAGACCAGGCAATACGGCCGTCGGGTTGAAATCCCGACGGAGTTCATCGGCGCCTCCACGACAGCCTGCCGTGAACTGGCACGACGAATCATCGCGGAGGACGGGCCCGGCCGTCAGGGAAGCCTCAGGCCAACCACTAACGGCTGTCATGCAGCAACCTCCAGCCCGATCGAGCAGGCCGCGTGGAACCTTCACGTGATGCTGTGGCAGGAACTGAAAGAGCGGATCCGCGCTGTCTTTGATGTGCTCTACCGGAAGGAAATGGGCTATCCCGCTGCTGCGGCGGTTCCGGCCGAGCTGAGATGGGCGCGGCTCTCATTCAGTACAGCCTGGTTCAGCAGTGAAGGCGAACGACGGTTCATGACCCCCTTCAACAGCATGAACGGCGAATTCACGGGCCCCCGGATAGAGATTCCTCCGGCATTCGTCCGCGCTTCACCGCTGGAATGCCGGAGGCCGGCCCGCCGGATCATCGCAGAGCACTTCGAAGCGGAGAAAACCGCCGAAATCCACAGGCTCCGACAGGAGCTCGCCCGATTGGGCGCTGCCTGACCCGCCCTCGTCTGCGACGCCCATTTTCACGCGAGCGAACCAAACCCCGGCCGCCTTGACTGAAGCGGGAGGTGCGTCCCTTTCATGTCGAGATACTTTGTGTATGATTCCGAAACAAGGCACTCCTACTGGAGCGCCTCTCGGTTGGAAGCAGGCCGCCCGGTAAGGTCGGTTCTGCAGGCCTGGTGGGAGCCCAGGCCTTGTACGTATGGGGGAGCGTTGTTTTCAGCAGCACAGCCGATCGGGTGCAGGTGTACTTGTAATCAGGGGACGGCAGGCGCCCCAGCGAAGGTCAACGATTGGGACCTGTCCTTGAGGCGCTTGGCGGAAGAGATGCAGGTGTTTTACACCAACGCGCTTGACCCGCAACTGTCGGAAGCTGAGCATCAGGATGCATTTGCAAGGCTAAGGCGACTCATGCAGAAGGCGCAGCAAGGCATTTTAGATTTTTCGGGCAGATCGCCGGATGCCAAGGTTATGTCTCGTGCGGATTTTGTGATCGAGCTTCGTCCCCAGCCTGAGCGCACATACAGATTTGGCCGCCCAAGCCTTCCAGCGAGGCTGGTCCGGCTGTACTGTGCCGAGCCCACTTTGCGCGATCGGGTCATCCTCGGGCTACACTTGGGGACGAAGCCCAATGATGACGACGTGCATAATGAGCAGAATTCGTCCATTGATATCGCAGCCCAAAGAGCCCATGATTGGGACACATTGCAGCACACTAAAAATCTCAATAATGGAGTTGGGGGAGGTACCTCATGAGTCACGTTAACGAAGCCGCCGATATCTGGGGACTGGAAAATCCAACCCCTGAGCAGGCATTGGCGGACGATAACCTCCGGGCACAGGAGCACCTCTGGGAGTCGTTGGCCGTGGCCCTCCGAGACTCGGAGCGCAGTATTGAAGATGTGGCTGCCCGTTTGGGAATCCCTGCTGATCTTGCAGAGGACATCAGCAACGGTAGGGTCGACGTGTCATTAAGCGACCTGCGGGAGTTCGCATACGCGATAGACGCGTTTGTGACCTACCGCGTCAGCTCCCGCTACACCAGCAACCTAGAAAATTACCGTCGTTCTCTGGCCAACGTTCCTCAGCACTGGCATCGGTCGCATCAGAGCTCCCCGGCCGAGACCGTCTTCAACACCATGGTCGAGAAGCTGGCCAGTGGGCGATAAGGTGCCATCAGCGCTGACGGATCTTCGCGCTAAGAGCCCTATCTCCTTTGACGTCCTTGTGGATCGGATAGAGCTTAACCGACACTTTGGCGGCGAAAACGAAGAAGATGTTTCGCTCCGGTGGGATGTGTACCTGTACTCGTTTCCGGCGAGAGCAAAGGACGGCCTTCGCGCACCCAACTATCTTCTAGTTGGGCACTTGTTTCGCAGCACAGAGGCAGCTCATGCTCAGGTCAGGGCCAATGGACTTATTCGAGCTTACGAAGCGGACGGCCGTCCTATGAACGTCGATTATGTCCGAGAGCGCGTAGCGTACGGATTCGTAGAACCTGTTTATGACGCATGCCGTAGGGCTATAGAGGTGCAGGGGTCCATTATGGATTTGGACCTGGAGCTTCCGAAACTTTCCCCGGTTACACCGATTCACTTTGACACGATCCGAACGGATGAGGAAGCTGATACGTCTCCGCCCGTGGATGAGGTTGAGCAGAGACTCTAAGTAGGCGCGAGCTCCGGCCCAAAACTTACGTCATAGTCATGAGAAACGGGCCCCAAGGCTGGTTCACAGCCTGTCGCGTGGCATCAGGGGGCGACTGCCTCATGTCCGCAATTCGCATGGCTTTGGCAGGAGAGGATTTCTAGGTCGCCGAGGACCTCGACCTGGATACCATTCGGTTCGTTCTGAACGAAATCCCGCGGGGATGGGCGCCGTACCGTCGGTGTCACCCCATGTAGAGGTTCTCAATCCATGCGCTGACTTGAGTTCCCGTACAGCAGCGACACCATGGACAGGCCCCCGATGAGGGCTTCCCGGCAGGCATCTCTGCGGCAAGGATATTGGCTCTGCCGGGTGGTTAGCTTCTTCGGCCCGGCTGAAGCTCCGCACCAGAGTCCTGTGTCCTGATCGCGCCGGTGACTCGTCCCTCCCCATCCACGTCCGCACGCGGGACTGAGTCAATAGAGAGGGACACGAGGGTTCCCCGGCAGCCCGCCCCGCTTTCACAAGCGTTGATTGGATAATCAGTCTTTGTCTGCGCCATCGAGTCGTAGTGAAGGCCGTCGATTTGGGCACATTTCTCCCAAGTGTCTTCGTCCAGCAGTTCGGACGCCCAGATCTTGGAATAGCCCTGCATCTGGTCCTCGTCGACGCCGCTCGTTCCGTGCATGCTTTTGTTGGGCCGAGGATGCCGTCGGGCGCTCAAGGCGGTGACTGTCTCCCTAACCTGTTTCAGTTTTCCCAGATGCCCATGATCCGGCCCCTTCCCGGAGTGGCTCAAGGGTCCGTTCCTGGCTGAGCTTACACCCGGCGCACCACAGGCGCGGGGGGAGAAGTCCTGTGGCTGACGAACATGAATGGCCACGGTGCCTATGGCAGGAAGGTAGCAAACGAGTGCGGTGCACGGGGTGTTTTCTTTTTGGCTCTATACCGTCACAGCACAGCTGTGACCGGGTCTATGCCCGACAAGGGAAGCAACCACACCCGAAATGAGAGCCGTCATGTCCACTGAACCTGCTCCGATCCGCGTCATGCCTGCCGGTGCAGCCGGTGTGAGGAGATTCTCGGAACCCACGTCCGAACAGATCGAAGAGGCTGCTGCCCTGCTGTTTCTGGCAGCGACCAGGAAAATACTGCGGTCCCAGGAGCACGTCTGGGATATCCGCCTGGAGCTGGAGGTATCCCATACAGTGCACAACCAGCGCAGCTACTGCCTGCACGCCACCACCCGAACCGGTGAGAGCATTACCGGGACTGCAGGGCATCAGGTCCATCCCGCAGACGGCACACCTGAAAACGCTGCCTGGAGCATTGCACGTGAGGCCCGGAGCGTAGCAGCCAAACGCCGGCAAAAGGCCGCCATCAGGCTTGTCTGACCACAAGCCGCAGACGATCGCCAATGACGGCCCTGAATACGGAAAGAACCCCGCTGATGCCCGGTGCATCAGCGGGGTTCTTCTTTTCTACAGCTCGCACTTCGCTGGCTACGACACAGCCTCCAGCTGCCGGTTCCCTGCGTCATCGAAATCATCCATGTCCTCTATCATCCCGTACGCCTCGGGCCGGGAAGGATCGGCGCCTTCCTCGAAGACCAGGCGCCGGTTAATGCTGCGGGAAGCGGAGAACTTCAGCACCGAATAGCCTTCAACATCGCTTTTGCCAAAGCGCACCTTGTGGCCCTTGTGATCCTGCCGGTAAAACCGGCCGAAGCCTGTCAGGACAACGGCCTGTCCAGTGCTGACGACGTCCGTGAGCTCCCGGAGCATTGCCTCGTACACATCGCTCACCGTTCGGACCGGCAATCCACAGCGGCCCGCGATCCGGGAGATGAACCGGCGCTTGCTGATACGCGAACGCGCTGTCGTCTCCATGCCCACACCCTGCCCTGACGTCCTTTATGCCGCTATTGCCTGAAAACCAGTCTATCGACTTGTGACCTCTATCGAGAAGAAGCACGGACCAACTCTCTGATGAGTCGATACGCCTGTCGATGCCTACTCAACTACATTTCGAGATCCGGTTCGATTTCTTCGCGGTCATCCGTGCGCTTGTAGTCGACCGTCTCGACGATCGAGCGCGTCCTGGGATCACGGTGTTTGCTGACGATCCTGTCGTGCGATTCTTCGAAGCGCTTCTGCGCGGCAACGCGATGGGCCGCATCAAGCTTCGAGCCGATGTTCCGTTCTCCGAACTCGATCATCGAACCAAGCGTCGATTTCACCCCTTTCTTCGCCGCACTGACATGGCTCCTGTTCTGTGCCCGCTGCTGCTCCCACCTGCTCCTGTCCTCGGGCGTGACATAGCCGAACATCCGTGCCAGGCGCGATCCGTACCTGGTCTCCTGTACCCCTGGCTGCTGTTCCTCGCTCATCTTTCCTCCTGTGTTCCGGCTTTTCCTGCTAAGCGGGCTGGTACCCGGCGTCTGCGCCCGCACCGGGACCCGCCGGCCTGGCGTTCCCGTCCGGCTGCCCGGCGCGGCCGGTGCCCTGGCGGAACGGCCGCGGACGGATCCGTTCCGCTTCTGCGAAGGCGGCAGGATCATCGACAGCGGCCTGCAGCGTCTCCTGCCAGTTCTCCCCGAAAGCGAGCGTCAGTTCGTGGGCAAGATCAGGGTGCTCGCTGCCGACGGCTTCCATGGCGTCGACATAGGCATTTGAATAGATCCGCTGCTGTTCGCCGGAAGTGAAACCGTCGATGTCCAGGGTGGCGATCATCGTTTCGGTCTGGTCCAGGCGTTGGCGGAGTGCGTCGGGAAGGCCCTGCATGTCGAAGCCCTCCCGACGTGCTGCGAAACCGACCATGTAACCCTGGACGCTGCAGATGAAGCCCTCCCGGTCGCGCCCGGCCAGTCCCCCCAGCATCGAGGTCTTCATCGTTTCGGCCAGCTGGATCTGGTGTACGTCCGCCGCCATCGGCCGGCGGAGAGTGAGCATACCGTCGTCGGGGAGACGATTCCCCAGCTGGTCATCGAACTCACCACTCCAGACGTCCCGGACGCGGTCAGTGCCCGCGATGCGTTCCCCGTGCAGGGGAGCCTTGACGATCCGTCCGTGCGCGATGCCGTTGAACATCGTGCGCAGCTCCGGCTCACATTCCATCCGCTCACCGATGATCATCCGGGCCCGCTTCACGATGTCCTGGCGGTCCAGGCCGTCCTCACCCATCTGATCGTGCAGCCGCTTCCGCATTGCCCTGTAGCTGTCGTGGATCTGGCCGACGTCGGCTCCGGATTCGCGCATCTTCCAGAATGCGTTCTCCATCAGCCCGACCTCCGTCATGGCTGCCGAATCGGGGGTGTACATCTCCCGGTTGCCGCGGTCACGGCGTTCGAGGTCATCGAGCCTGCTCTGCCACTTCTTCGACAGGTAGTCTCCGCGGGCGGTCTTCCTGTCTTCCCGGCGTTTCATGAATTTTTCGTTCCCGGCCAGCGACGGGTTCTTCTCCAGCCGTGTCCTGGTTCCTTGGCCGACCACTCTGTTGTTGGAGTCGGCCAAACTTTCGGCCCACACTCCCATGGACCGCGTCCGCCGGTCGATCCGGGTCTGGATTTTGTCCCTGAACGGCTGGAGGCAGCTGCCCATCTCCTTCCGGAAGTCAGGGGAGAGCATCCGCATCGCTACCATCATGCCCGCTGCCTGGATGACCGCGTTGGTGTTCACCCCGCGCGAGAGCGGCTTGAGACAGGCCTGCATCATCATCTGCATGTAGACCTGATGCATGACGCTGACCTCCCCGTCACGCTCATCGTCGCTGAAACCCGGCACCAGCAGATTGGAGTCGCGCAGCGAGGCCATGTATGCCTCGCCAGCCAGCCGGGTTTCTGCCCGGAGCCTGAGCAATTGTTCCCGCTGGTCCAGTCCCTCGGTTTCGTCACCGGAACGCTCCATATCGATGATGTGGACACGTTCGCGGTCGCTCATCTTCCCGCGGGTCATCTGCCCGAAGAATCCGCGGGCACGGTCCCTGGCCCGTTCGCGCCATGCCCGAAAAGCGTCCGGACCGTTGTCACCCGGGATCCCGGCGTCAACCGGCTCGTCCACTTCTGCCTCCCAGCCGGCATCTATGCCGGGCTCGGGGATGAAAGCCTGCCCGTGGTCGTCATCGGATGCATCCGGACCTGCCGTTCCGTCAGTCCTGACAGGCAGGAACCTGGCCGCGCGCCGGCGTCGGTCTGCACCCTTTCCCAGTTTCTTTCGCTGTGCCATCTCAGTACGCCATTCCGCAGTCATCCCCGGGCTCCTGCCCTGCCGGGTAACCGGACGTATAGACCGGCGTCGGGCTGCCGACGGCTACTGCCATCGCAGAACGCCGGCTGGCACCGCGGACCCGGGAAGAATCCGCGGACTGTGCCACGACGTCGCGCTTGAGCATCGACGCATCGACGAAGACCGGAGCGCTGTACGGTCCTTTCGGCCCGTGGACCTCGAGAGCGTCGAGCTGCTTTCCGGTCTCAGCGAGGGCCTTCCTGGCGCCTGCTGCAGCGAACTGCCCGCTCTTTTCGCCGTCGTAGATACTCTCCCGGTCCCTGGCGGCCGCGATCAGGTCGTCAAAGGTTCCGCCATAGGCCATCCGGTCCATCACACTGCCGCGCAGCGACGGGTCCTCTTCCAGGTTGCGGATGAGACCCGTCTTGGGATCCTCCAGTGCGCGGGCGACACGGGACACGTAGTCGGGGTTAACTTCGACCCCGAAGCCCTCCCTGGACTCATAGAACTCAGTGAACTGTTCGGCCCACTCCTCTGCCGTTGCCTGGACGGGTTCACCGTCCACCAACTCGGCACGCCACTCATGGGGACCGACATGTTCCAGCCTGCGTCCCCGCCACAGTTCACGGCCGGGACCCTGGAGCATCGAATACTTGTGCCGGGCCTCGGCAGCATCGTGTTTGGCCTGCAGGATCGATTGCGTCACCGGATAGGTGATCTCGAGGACGGCCTTGAGGTCGGCTCCGCGCAGCGCGCGCACAGCACGCTGGCTGAACGAGCCACCCAGACCCGTGCCGTGGGCCTTGATCGCTGTAGCGAACATGGAGGCCTCCTGGTCCTCCTGGGTGATGCCGGGGGTACCGTGCGCGTCACCCAGGTTCCGGGCGTAGTCTTCGAGCTTCTTCGCGCTGCCCTTGGCACCGGTTTCGACGCAGACTTCCCGCACACTCTTCAGGTGGGTCTCACGGTCACCGAAGGTCAGGGCCGAGCCGAATTCGGAGCGCTGCGTGGCACGGTACGTTTCGCTCAGTTCCTCGGCGAGAATCTCCCGGCAGACGCGAAGCTCATCGGGTGCATAGTCGGCGAACCGCAGGCGGTTCGCTTCCTTTTGTGCACTCTCCAGTTCCGCAGCCAGCTCCGGGTTCCTGGACACTGCCACCCTGGTGTCGAGTGAGACCTGCATGGCCAGAGGGTGTGCACCGCCGGCCTGGACCACGCCGGTATCAAGAAGGTTCGCAGGAACCGAAAGCTTCTCCAGGGCCTCGGTCCTGGCTGCCTCGGTGTGCAGCTTCACGACGGCGACGGCATCGCCGTCGAAGTCACCGTCGAAGCATTGGTCCATGACCGGGTTGATTGCAGCTCCCGTGAGCCGGTCGTCGATCGCAACCCGCATGTAGCGGACACCCGCATCCCGAAGGACAGGGTCACGCCACACGAGCGCATGATCACCTTCGGCCAGTCCCAGCTGTCCGGCCTTCACCGGGCTCAGGGCGATCTGGTCGATATCCAGCCGCGGATCCGCGGTCCACACCATCGTCGCCGAGTCGGATAACCGTGAGGACATCAGCCCGGTCTTGAAGATGTTGTTCTTGCCGGTCAGCACACGGTTCCTGACGTCAGTGGTGATCGCCTCGAACGATCGTTGGGCGCGGGACACCGACTCGCTCATGCCGCGCCGCACCTCGGCGCGTTTCTCCGATGACAGGCCCTGTCCTTCAAGCTGTTCGGCCATGTACCGGTACCTGCATGCCTCGACGAACACGTCCTGGTAGTTGCGCGTGTAGTCGTGGGTCACCGAGAAACCGTCGTCGAACTCCTGGCCGCTGCGAAGATGCGAAGACATCACTGGCAGCTTCCACGAGGTGGCAGTCACCGTTTCGGTCTGTTCGCCGGTCGGGCAGGTGAGAGGAAAGGGCAGTTCCATGTCCCCGCCTCGGTCGCCAATAAGCTCACCGAAGGACTTGCGCATCGCCGTGGTGTTGAGCCCCGGGAGCTGTCCCTCGGTGCGCGGCCTGGTGCGCATCAGTTCCGGCATTGGAATGAGCCGGCGCTCCGGGCGCTCGTCGACGCTATCGGCCTGGCCCACGATCCTGAGCGTGCCGTCGGCTTCCATGTCCATGCCCGTCACCAGCAGGAATTCCCGGAGATTAGACTCCGCGCCGCTGTTGTGGCTGTAGAACTCGCGCATGATCGCAGGGCAGTCCTGGGCCTGCAGCGCCCACGCGAGCTGGGATGAAGCTTTACGGCCGCGGCCGGCAAGGACTGCCTCGTCGTCGTAGATCTTCGTCTTCTCATCCACGGCCATGTGCGTGACCACAAAGCGCATCTGTCCCAGCGCGCCGGCCTGGCGCCCCGGGAACGGTTCACCCGTGGCCTGTGCAGCCTCGTCAGCCGGACGAATCAACGGCGAGGTTCCGCCCTGCATCAGTTCGCGGGCTGAGCCGGCATTGCGCCGGGAGATCAGCGAAAACGGGCTCATCACCACGTCCATGCCGGGGTTTGCCCTGAACCAGGCAACCTCCTTCCCGATTCCCAGGCTGCGGGCCTCCCCGGGTGCCATGTCCCGGTCAATAACCAATGACACAACGCCCTTGTTGCCGTGCAGGTCGCTGATCTTGTCGCCGACCACCAGATCCCGCAGCTTCCCGCCGGCTCCGCGGATCTTGTGCCCCCGGGCGAAGTCGGTGCTGATGACGATGGGGTCATCAGCAGTCCAGCCACCGAAGGTCATGAGGGCCGTGCCCGTTGGGCGGGTCACTTCCGAAGACTGCATGATCGTGGAGGCCGTCATCTGCTGGCGGTCGAACGGATCGTAGCGCAGAGTCTCCAGCTCGGGACGGCTCATCAGCGGTGCCCGCGAGCCCGTCACGGTCGCAGGGTCTCCCGGTTCAATGGAACCGTCGGCACGTACGGCCGCGTCTTCCGTCAGGTAGCGGACAATGCTCTGGTTGGTCGCGCCTCCGGTCATCACCGGGTCGAAGTATCCTTCCGGGGCAGCGACATTGTTCCGGCCGGTCCCCGTCAGAACCGTCATGTTCCGCCCGCCGGTAAGCCGCCAGGCATCGAAGCGGTTGTCGTCGGCGGGGTCGGTGCGGTCACGCCCGGCCCGGTACTCTGCGTAGATGGTCGAGCCTTGCTTGATCCCGTTCGAATAGCGCACCCGGCGTGCTTCGGTCTGCAGGATCGACGCCGTCCAGTCGTCCAGGCGTTCGGTGAGCTCCCCGGTGGACGCGTCGAGTTCGTACGTCGTGGCCTGCTCGATGAAATCCAGCGGGTGCTTAGTTCCGTAGAGCTGGGAGTACACGGCGTTGAGGGAGGACGGCTCGCCCGTCTCGCTCCTGCCCGCCGCCAGGTCGCCGGCGATCTGGTATTCGATCCGCTCATGCATGAGCTGCTCATAACCTCGCAGCAGGGTGCGTTCCTCGACGGATATCGGAGCCCCGCCCGGGATCTGTGCGGCGATGCGGGCCTCATAGCCGGGCACGACCAAAGCGTTCTCTCCGCTGGCGAACCGCGTGACGATCTCGCCGTGTGCGCCGACGTCGAAAACCTGCCCAATTTCGCCCGTGACCGGAGTGATAGTCCCGTCGCGACGCAGCTTCCCGCCGCTCCAGCGGATCACGCCCTGGTCATCAACCAGGATCTGCGTGACCTCGGCCGCATTGCGTTCAATGCTCCCGCGCACGGTCCCGCCGATGCGCCGCATGAACTCCGAACTGTGCCCGGTGATCGGAACGGCGCTCGCGGTGTCAAAGCGGACAAGCCTGTCCTTGAAGCGGGTGGTCTGGAAATCGCTACCCATCATCTCGTCCGGGGCGACTCCACAGCGGCGCAGCGCAGAAGCAAGGTTGTCGAGGTTCGACCACTGCCCGGTGGGACTGGTCATGTACTTTGCCACCCGGCCGGGATCGAAGCGCCGGTCCACCCATTCGCCGGCGACGTCGTGGGGCTGGGCCTCCCAGGTTCCGATGAGCTCGAAGGGAACGTCGTCGGCGTGCTGGCGGACCTTCTCCGCGTCCGGGCCGGAGTAGGCCAGGTTCCCCGGATCATAAAGCTCATCAGCCTGCAGCTCGCCGATGGCATCCATCCGCTCCTGGTACATCTGTTCGGTTGCCCCGGGACGCAACAGCCCGCTGCGTGCACCGGTGAGCACATCCCAGTAGGACCGCTGGATTGCCGCGATTTCGGAATCGGAGGAATATTCCGGCGGTTCGATTTCATCCAGCCGTCCGCCGGTTCGCCCGGCCTCGGCCGCGGCACGGGAGATCAGCTCTTCGACTCCGAGCGCCGCGCGCAGGTTCTCCCGGGCGGTTTCGACAGCGGCTTTCACATACGTTTCGGCGGGCTCGACATCGACAAAGAAGGTGGGCAGTGAGCGGTTCTTCGCGTCGCGGCGCAGCATCACCTTCGACCCCGGCCGTGGACCGGATTCGCCGGGTGCGGTGTAGTCGGCCACCACGAACATCGACTCGCGGTCGACGTGGTAGCTGTCTGACACGTCCAGGACCGCGCGTCCGCGGCCCTGCTCCCGGTGCGTTGTGCCGGTCCCGCCCGCAGGGCGGCCCGGAGCATCAAGCCGTTCAATGCGCCGCCCCTGGGCGAAGCGCAGCAGCTGAACGGCTTCATCGGGCGTGGGGGAGTAGACAGCCATGCCGCCGGTGACCCGGTGGTTCGTCGAGTACCGCAGAACCGTCCCGTTATCGTAGATGCGCGCTCCGGCGTATTCCTCCTGGCGCGTGTCCGTCAGCCGGATCTCCATGCCCGTGCCGGAGATTTTCGCCTTGATCTGGCCGGGTTCACGGTCGCGGAGCACCTCATAGGAGACGCCCTGTGACTTGAGTTCCTCAAGGAGCGCTGCGGAACGGGCAACTGCAGGCCGGGACATGAACCGGTTGGGATCCACCCGGCCCGTCTTCGGATCCCGCCCGCCGTCGATGACCCATTCGCGGACCTGGTCGTACTCACGCTGGCTCATCTTGTCCATGAGGGTGGTGAGGCCTGCCGCGTCTTCATTCGTCATCGCCCGGCCTGCCTCGTACGGCTTACCGTCCCCGTCGATGCGCCAGAGAACCATGTTCCCGCGACGCGGGTCGGCAAGGGTTTCGACCTCGCCGCCGGCCACCCGGACGATCGTCCGGTCCGGAATGTAGACAAGCGCTGTACCCGCACGTTTCACGGTGGCCCGCCCGGACCAGTCCGGGTCGTAGGGGCTGATCGGAAGCCGTGCGGTCCCGGGATCCGCCTGGGCGCCGACTCCGGTTGCACGGGTGAATTCCCGCTGCAGCTGCTGGTAGCGCCCGTTGTGAGGCGTCCGGTCGCCGAACTGGGGAGTATAGCCCGGGACCTTGTCTCCGAAAGCCTGGTCGATGGCGGTGAGGCAGGCAGTGACACCCAACTGTGGATCGGCCAGCGCCGTGCCCTGGCGGGCGAGCGTTCCGTCGACGCGCCCGCGGATCGCCTTCGCCTGTGAGATCGGAATGACCTGTCCGGTCTGGTCACGCGCCTCTTCGACTGTTTTGTAGAAGATGTATTCGTAGAAGTACCTGCGCAGTCCGTGTGCTTTCTTCATCTTTTCAGCCTCCTGTGGCGGCCCGGAATACATAACTGTGTGTCGAGCCTACCGCGCCTCTCGATAAGAATCGATAGGCAAACTGAAAGACGAGTTGAAAGGCAAGTGCCGGGTGCTTCTCCCTTTGCGCGGGAAGCCCCCCGGCACTCACATGTAGCCAGGAACAGGTGAGACCGGCTACTTCGACTTCATCTCCACAGCCATCGCCCGGTCGAACCGGCCATCGGCGAGGACCTCCCAGCTCGGCAGCGAAGCCAGGTACTGGTAGAAGGCCGAGTGGACCTTGACCGTGGCCAGCGACTTCAGATCCTCCTCGGTGACATCCTGTTCGGCAAACATACGAGAGCCTTGCTCCCGTACCTGGGTGTTGATCTTTCGCGCGGCCTCCGCATATGCGTCGGAGCGGACCTGGCTGACGTAGGTCTTCGACCCGTCTGCGCTGCGCAGCTCCCCGTCACCGCCGACCGTGAAGTGGTCGCGGTCCAGCTCGAGTTCGATCTGCACGGACTTGTACGCTTCGGCTATCTGCCTGTCCAGGGTCTTGATCCTGGCCGAGCCGTTGTGGTTGATCAGCATCTCCTTGCTGATGGTCCCCTCTGCGTAGACCAGGCGCTGCCGCTCAACCCGGTCCGCCTCGAGCTCAACAAGCCCGACAGCCAGCTCGACGTTCTCAAGGAAGTCCTCGTCGCTGGACATCATCATCGCCTCATACGCCTCCGGGTCCACGACCACAGGGGAGTCCGGGTCGCTGCTGTCATCCACCACCGTCATCCTCGTGACGACCTCCATGACCTCATCGGAGTAGACGTCCGGATCCAGGCGCTCGATGTCGATGTCCTTATAGTTGTAGGTTTCCTGGTACAGCGCCTTGGCGTCCGTGGCCTTGACCGCCTGGTGCATGCGCTTGTCGAGCATCTTCACGAAGTCAGGCTGGTTCATGCGCACGTCGAACTCCATCGCCGAGCTCAGCGTGGGGATCGTCTGCAGCGAGTACTCGTGCCCCGGATGGGTGATGGTGTTCCCCAGCAGCTTGTAGGACATCGGCAGGATCGTTTCGTTACGGTTCCACACCGGGGCATCGCCGGCGCGGAATACGATCGAGTTCCGTGGCGCGATGAAGGCCATGTCGTTGTACTTGATCAGCGGCTCCTCTTCCGTCGAGTACGTGACGGAAATGGCTCCGTCCGTTTTGCCGCCAACCACCTTGTCCAGGTTCTGCGTGATCTGCTTTGAGCTGGCGTGCGTGCGGTGCGTCTTGCCGCCCATCTTCTCCAGCGTCTCGATCATCGAGTCGTCGGTCGACTTGAGGAAGACGATGTTCGACACGTTGCTCTGGACGATCCGGTCCACGGAGTCACCGTAGACGTCGCGCAGCTGCTGCAGGGTCTGCAGGATGAGCGTGAACTGCTGCTCCTGGCCGAGGCCGATCGAGAGCATGGTCTCGAAGCCGGAGATGCCGTTTCCGTCGGACTGCAGGTTGCCCAGCTCGTCGAGCATGAACCGCGTGCGGTACAGCGGCTTCTGGTTCGACTTCGTCATGTACGACTGGTCGAACGAGACGTCCACCAGCTGCTTGACCAGGATGAGGATCAGCTTGGCGTACTTCATCAGGTGCGGGGGAGTGACGAGGAAAACTGCCTTCGGCGACTCTGAATACCGTGCCATCGTCCGGGTGACCGCGCGCGCCCCGTATTCGATCATCTCGGGGTTCCCGCCGCCGGAGAAATCCAGTCGGGTGCCCGGATACGTCGTGTAGCCGGGAGCGAACGAGAGAATCGTGCCGTCCCGGGTCCCGCCCTCGCGCACAGGCTTGAGCTCGCGCAGCACGCCGTTTTTCACGATCTTCCTGCCGGTGACCGGCTCCACCACGAAGTGCCGTCCGTTGAGCGAGAGCTGGTAGCCCTTTTTGAAGTGGAAGTAGAAAGTGCGGACAAGCATGTTCGACTGGGGGTTGATTAGTTCCAGCTTCAGCCACGCCTCATCCTGCGGGAAGATGCCTTTGAAGTTGTAGCGCGCCCAGCCAACGCGGCCGACGATCTCGGAGTGCTCGAAATCCCGCCCCAGCGGCTCAGTGAACATCGGGTCGGCGTAGGCAGTCCATACAGCCTGCTGGCCAAGCAGGTGGTAGCGCTTCAGGAAGTTGGCGGAGAACCGCACGCCCAGCCTCCGCGGGAACGACAATCCCGCCAGGTCGGTATTCTGCGAGGGCTTGCCCGACGTGAGGGTCGAAATCGTTGGGTCGGTGAAGAAGCTCATCCCGGTGATGGCAATGCCGTAGACCGAGGACATCATCTTCTCGGCCCCTGCCATCGCGACCAGCGCGTTGTGTGCGTTTCCGACCAGCGTTCGCATCGAGTTGCGGGGGAGCGCCTGGGTCGCGTTGAAGTAGAGGGTCAGGAGGTCCTGGTCCGCCTTTCCCTCCCACAGGAATTCCTTCCCGGCCACCTTCGCCTGCTCGTCTGCCAAGGCCTCACTGTCGTCCTCGAATTCGCCGTCCCTGACCCGTTTCTCCAGCTCGGCCGCCGGATTTTTCAGCTTCTTCGAGGTCAGCTGAACGAACAACTGGTAGCAGTTGTAGAGCGTGACCCTGCCCCACATGTCATCGAGCCGCTTTTCCAGCATCTCCGGGTCCATGCCGGTTGCCGCGGCATATTCGCGCAGCTCACGCTCCTCCTCGAGGTAGAAGTCGATCAAACCGTACGCGGCGCGCTTGAAGGCGTTGTTGGCCGCGTTGGGCCATACCGGGTCCTCGCCGCCTTCGACGGGGAAGAAAACCTCCCCGATGTTCTCGACATACAACGCGCACTTGGTCGCGTCGCCCTCACGTGCAGCGTCGGCCGCCATCCCCAGCGGATTGTAGATGTCGGTCTTCATGGAGTTGATGAGGTTGAACTGGACGGGTTCGAAGCCGCGCGTGACCAGCGGAACGTAGTTCTTCACCAGCAGCTCGCCCTTGGGGTCGTTGACGACCATATTGGACGGAACCGTCTCCCGGCTCCACATGTCGAGCATGGGTTCGATGTAGGTCTGACCCTTGCCGGCCCTGGTGATGGCCAGAACCATGGTGTTCACCGGTGCGGTGTCGACGATGTACGCCCCGGCGGGACGCTGGACCTCGTACGCCGGAAACTCCCAGTCGTTCCTGATGTGGTCTGCCACCGTCTTACAGTTCGGCTCCGGCTTCTGGCCAGGCTGTGCCGGTCCGGACCTGTTGCGGTCCGCCCCGCCAGGGTTGTACGGGATCAGGGTCGTGTCGTACTTCCTGCGCAGGTTCCTGTCCTGCGGGAGACCTGATGCCTCGAAGAGCTCATCACCGAAGTCCTCATCGATGACCGGCATGGTCTCCACCAAAGGGTTTCCCCCGTCGTCAACCATGATTTCGCCCGCGTAGTACACGATGTTGCCGTCATCGCCGATGACGTCCTCTTCAGCCCGTTGCGAGACCTCGACGGTGCCCAGCCCCTTCTTCCTGAGCATCATGTGGCTGATCATCGAACTCACCTGGACCGGGGAGTGCGCACCCGCGTCCGGGAACCAGCTGTAGTTCTGCTGGACCTCTTCGGGCAACGCAATGTGCTGATCACTGCGGTGGTCGTTGATGTCGGTGTGGTCGACGTGCGCATTGTGCTTGGCGACCTGCCGGCCGGTCCACGAGCCGATCACGATCACGACCAGGGCACCGGAACCAAGGGTGAGAAAGAGCTTGAATGCGGAGACGGCTGCCAGTTGCCCACCCAGGCTGGCCGGGGCCGGACCGTCCTTCGCCTGTGTGTCCCCCCGGATGGCTTTCCCGGGTCCGGCCTGGGCCGCGGTCCACCACTCAGGCACAGGAACATCCTCAACGGTCCGGTGGCATACCGACCTGATGTCCGGGTGGCCCTTCCGGTTCACAGGCCGAAAGCAGGCCACAGGAGCACCGCCCTGCCCGGTCGTCGTGTTCTTGACGTAGTAGGAGCCGGGAACACTGCTGCCACCGGCCGGGCCGTCCCCCATGGCAGTGCCAATCGAGAGCACCGCCACGGCGATGAGGGAGTAAATCAGCCAGGCAACAACCGCGACAAGAACGCCAACGGCCGCCCCGACAACCATCCCCGAGGTGTTCGAGTGCTTGGTGCGCCGTTGGCCGCGGTCCAGTTGCTGGTCGCCGTGGACTTCTCTGTTCGTCAGCGTCTCACCCGGCGTCCTGGCGGAGATCTTGTCCCAGCTGCTCGCCTGCGGCCGCGAAGCCTTCCACTTTTTCCAAGCCATCCTGATCCTCACTTCGGTGTCTTGCCGGTTCGCTTTGTCCGCCTGGTCCTGCGGACGGCAACGGCGCACGGGAAGAGCTTCCCGTGCGCCGTCGAATCATTGCTTCAATGCCGGTCCCGGGGCTCAGCCGCCCAGCCCGGCCCCGCCGATGTATCCCGCCACGCCGGTGAGAAGCGAAAGTGCCACCATGAGGACGACGAGAATCCTGCTGGAGCGGCCCTGGACCTCGGAGGCCCGTGCCAGCTCGTTGGCATACGATTCCTTGTCCGTCTGCATCTCCGTCAGACGGAGTTCGTAGCGCCGGGCCACGGACTTCTCAACCGTCTCGAACTGCGAAAGCATGAAGGCCGCACGCTGCGTCGCAGAGTCGGTTTTTTCCTTTTCGAGGTTGAGGCTGTGCTGCCACTCTGCCTCGCGCCCCTGCATCTGCGTGATGGCGTCCCTGCGGTTGCGCTCGAGCTCGTCCTCCAGTCGATGGATGCGGTCTGCGTGCTGGCCGCGCATCACCTCCAGCAATGCCTCCTGCTCCCGGCGGACGTTGCCGATTTCATCGGTGGTCCGCTGGTGCTCGGCCAGAGCCTTGGCCTGGACGATGTCAGCCTGGCGGTTGTCATCGACAATCCGCTGGATCTCGGCCTTCCACTGACCCAGGCGCTCCTCCTCGGCAGCGAGATACCCTGACTGGCGCTCTGCCAGCAGCTCGAAGATCCGCGAGGTGCCGACCGTCATCTTGAGGGACGCGTCCGAACGGCGCACGCGCAGGATCTCCTGACGGTCATGCGAGTGGTCGTCCTCAACGATCCGCTCGATTTCGGCGACGGCGTCGGCCTGCTCACGCTCCATCTTCGAGCGGTTGCGCTCCTTGTACTGGATCTCCGCCTGGATGGCCGCCTGCTGGGCGAGCCTGGCCGCGTGGCTCTCATAGTCCCTGACGATCTCGGCCTTGCGGGTCCGGATCCGCTGTTCCCTCTCCGACTGCCGCTCCCGGTGCGCCTGGTCAGCGCTCTCGTTCAGCGACTTGTACCGGGAGCCGTCGCGATCGGTGGCCACATCCCGGATGACCTGCTCGGCATGCTTGGACATGAGGTTGACGTACAGCGTGCGAAGCTCGTCCTCATGCGCGAAGCGCAGCTGCGCCAGATCCGCATTCGCCTGCCGGTTGAGCTGGGCGATCTGGTCACCCAGCCACTCGGTGGCACCTTCGGGCACGGCGATCTGCACGACGGGTGCGCCGATGCCGAAGGTTGTATTGAACTCATCGAGCCGGATGTCCAGATCCAGATCCTCGGACAGGAACCGGCGGGCGATCACATCGCGCACTTCGTCCTGGTCAGCCAGGAGTACTGTGTCCTGGCCGCCGTCCTCGACGCCGTAGCCGGCGTCCGTTTCATCGAACGCCTGGTAGTCGCCGGCCGCGCAATTCGCCGGCGCGGGTTCGGCCGGGGCAGGATCTGCATCATCGATGCCCCCCTCCCCATCGAACCCAGTCGCGTCTGCACCATCCTCATCGGCATCGCTGAAGACCGGAACGTCGTCGGGCCCGCCGTCGCCCCCGTCGCCCGGGAAAGGGTCAAAGATCCCGTCGCCCTCGTCTGCGGTTCCGGCTGCCGCCGCGGCTTCGAAACCCGTATCCAGCCCGCTGTGCTCAGCCCAGGCGTCCTTGCCTACAGCTTCTTCCAGGCTCGTTATACCGGCAGCGACTTCCCGGGCCTGTGCAAACGACGCTTCAGTGACCAGGTCGACCAGCAGATCGCCGCTCGGCTTCTGCCAGACAACGGCCCAGGCGAACTTCGCACCGGTGAGCAGCGAATACTCTTCCATGCGGTTCAGGGTGTCCTCGGTGGGGATGATGCCGAAGACTTCTTCCTTGAGCATTTGTGCCGTTGCCACGGTGTGGATCTGGTCGGAGCCGATGAGCTCGATGATCGAGCCTTTCGCCTCGTCGCGGCTGTGCCGCCTGCTCAGGCCGCCGATCGCATCTGCAGCGAGCACGAGCATGGTCCACGCCGTTCCGCTGGGAAAGACGAAGGGCGTGTTGCTGCGCAGAAGCTCAACGGCTGCGGGAATCGCAGTCTCCCTCACCACGGAGGACAGAAGCTCATCAGGCTTCTTCTTTCGGTCCTTGTTTCGGCTCGCTGCCGCCGTCCCGAGAATGCCCATTGATGTCGGTCCCTTCGTGATGAAACACAGGTCGCCTGATTTATGAGTATCTTGTCTCCACTATATTCGAGACAGCACTCATAATTGAGCGGGAAAGCTATCCGTGTCTTGTTGAATAACCTATTCGACAGGATCGCGACCTCCCGTCCAGGTCACCGCATGGTGCTGACCTCGATGCAGGCGTCTGAGGTCAGCAGTTTCTTGTCGTCACTGGCCAGATCGCCGACGACATCGACGCGGATCAGCCGCTGCGACGGATTCTCATTGATGAACGTCGCCACCGCGGTGGTAACTTCGTCGGTCATCTTTGCCACCGCGGTGCGTGCGCCGCCGGCGTCGGAGTCCGTGTCGCCCCTGTCCTCAGTGAGGTACTGCAGCACGCGCTGGTCGATCTCCATCCGCACGTTGTGCTTGATCAGCACTTCCCGGGTCAGCTCGCGCAGTTTGTTCCGGATGATCATCGCCTGAGTCACCAGCGACAACGGCTGAAAAGGGACAATCGAATCAATGCGGCCCAGCAGCTCGGGCGGGAACCGGTTGTCGCCGGTGGTCGACGAAATCGAGCGCCTGATGAGCTTCCCGTAATGGCGAAGCTGCCTGCCTGAACCCGTGTGGTCGGCCGCGTACTGTGCGATCGTCCTGTAGATTTCCGAGCCCGCGTTGGTCGTCATCACGATGTAGGTGTTGAGGAAGCTGACCACCCGATTGTTGTCATCGGATAGTCGTCCGTCGTCGAGTACCTGCAACAGCACGCGGGTAACCATCTGCGAAGCCTTCTCGACCTCATCGAACAGAATCACGGCATGGGGAAGGTCCCACACGCGTTTCGTGAGCTCCGAACGGAAGCTTGCGAACGACGAATCCTCCGCGTATTCGGTCATGTCCAGGCGTATGAGGTGCCGCTGGTCGTCCCCGAACAGCAGGCGGGCCAACTGCTTCGCCAGTTCTGTTTTGCCAACGCCGGATGAGCCGGCGAAAAGGAAACTTGCCTCCGGGCGCGACTTGTCATTGAGATCCGCCACGGACAGCTGCAGCCGGCGGGCCACCGCGCGGGTGGCCAGATCCTGGCTGAGCACCTTCGCATCCAGCTGTTCTTTGATCCTGGCTCCGTCAACCTGGAATGCGACGTTGACCCCGAGCGACTCCTGGAGCACGTCTGAGAGCAGCTCGCGATCCATGGAGCGGGATGTCATCCTGTGCCAGCCGATCATCGAGTCGAGGACCAGGATCGATTTGCGCGGCTGCGCGGAAGCGGGCATGTAGCGCTCGGTGTACTCGTAGATCTGACGAAAGATGTGGTCGTCACAGAACTCGCCGCCGACGCCATGGCGCTCGGCCATGCGTTGCAGAATCGTCACCGTCGTTTCCTGGTCCGGAGGGCTCAGGTTGATGCGCTGCAGGCGCTCGACGAGAGGCTGGTTCGGTGCGATGTGCCTATGGAACTCCTCATACGTCGTCGATGCGATGATGCGGATGCCCCGGGTTCCGGAAGCGGCCAGCACAGGCTTGATTGCCTCTGCGGCGGCATGGGAGAGCTGGACAATCTGGTGGAACTCGTCGATGGACAGCACCAGCTCCTGGCCCTCGGCGTTGACAAAGCGCTGGGCTTCATCAAAGAACGCCTTGAGGGTGGATGCCATGTTTTCGGAATTCCCGGCGGCAGCGATCATCCGTGATGGATCGACCTCCAGGTATCGCCGCTTTTTATCCTCAGTCATCGTTGCCTGGACCAAAGTGGTCTTTCCCACGCCTGGAGGGGCCAGCAGCAGGGTATTGCAGAGTTCCGGGCGGCTCATCGAGGCCAGCAACTGGGTTATCTCATGTTCGCGGCCGACGGTGGCGCGATCGGACGTCCTGAGGGGCTCCGCCAGCGTTGAAAGGAGTGGGTAGCGCTCATTGAGCTCGTCTTCCTGGAACATACGGGGCAAGACCTCTCGACGGGACGCTGATTCCACTGGATATTCAATCGAAACTCTATCATGAGAGCGACTTGAGAAGGCGATGACAAGACACTGATAGAACACGATTGCGAGTGTCAGTTCCCGCGCGCCTGCAGCTGAGACCCCGTGCCGGCATCCCGGACGCAACCCCACGATTGCGTGGAGCATCTGCCGTGAAATTCCCCTTTCCACGCGAAAGGCCCCCGGAGAACACCGGGGGCCTTTCGGGTGGCTGGGTGAATCAGCCGACTGCGGGCTCTTCGATCCCGGCCGCCTGCTCGATGACCTGCTCTGCCTGAACGGCCGGAGCATCGGCCTGAACTTCCTTGGTCGGAGCCTGCTCCTGGCGGGCGTTGCGCATGGAGTTGAACTGGTTGTCCAGCGTGTCCGCGTCGACCTTGAATTCCGAGGCCTCAACCGACTTGGTGTTGGCGACGAGGCCGGTGCCGCGCGTCGCGGGCATCACGTTGCCCTTGAAACCGTAGATCTGGCCGATGACCTTGCCGTCCTTGTCCTTGATCGGCTCCACGTTGGCGCCGGCGGCCTTGACGATCTCGTCCAGCTGGCTGACCGAGTACGGCGCGCCGTTGTTGAAGCGGGTCTTGCCGTCTTCACCGTTGACCCGCTCGGACTTGAGGTGCAGGTTTGCCTGCTCCGGACCGCGTGCGTCGCGGGCATCAACCTGGACGTCGGCGTAGACCGACTTGTTGTCCTTGGTCTTGCCGTTGTCGTACACCTTGGCGATGAGGTTGACTCCGGTCATTGCGCCCTTGCCCTTGAGAAGTGCCATGATCTTTCCTTTCGTCATCCGGCCGCCCTCCTGGCAGCACGGCCTTGATCAGTCACATCGTCCGGACATAAACCCGAGTACCTGCCGGACTGTCTCTCACACTAATGACCTATATACCTATCACCAATAACCACAAGAGAACTTTCTCAATCTTTCTGTGTGTCTTTCGAAAAATCACTCGAAAGGGAGTCGGTTCCATGGGCGACGTCCGTTCCGGCGACAGCCGCGTCCACCCGGGCCTGGACCCGCACCACAAGGCCTGCGTCGAGCGACGCAGTCCTCGAGCGCCGCATTTCGCCTGCGCCCTCCTGCTCTGCGCGAAGCTGTGCAATCCGGGAACGAAGCAACGACGAACCATTGCTCCGACCCTCCGCCGGCGCCGTGAGTTCCCTGGACACCCGTGCCATGGCCGCCACGTCATCCACCGGCAAATGAACGGAGATCGCTTCGGACTGCCCTGTCTGGTCGAGGTAGTCCATCGCAGCCAGCAGCAGGCGGCGGCGCTCCCTGGCCGCCTCGACAAACATCCGGCGCGACGTCGGCCCAACCTCGACGTCGTCGACGAAGTCATAGCCCAGATGGTGCAGGTCCAGGGCCTTCACCCCGTCGAAGTCGTGCCCGGCACCTGCGGTGATCTCCAGCTCTGCACTTACCGCCGGGGTGTCGGCCGCCTTCTGCACTTCCCGGCTGCTGCTCCTTCCGACATGCAGCACCAAACCCGAGGAAGCCAGCTCGCTGCGCAGCCCGTCCAGCCGCTCGTCATAGACCTTCTTCATCGCCATGATCCGTGCATCAAGCACCGCCCTGCCCCTTTCGCCATCGGTCAGGTACCTGCCGCCGGGCTGGTCATAGATCTCCCGGCCCATGCGCTCGGCCGAATCCGGGTCTTTCATCCGCTGCAGCGACGCGTCTGCGCGAAGCGCCATGAGCGAGAGCAGGCGCTGTCCGTAGGCCGCGGCCTCCTGCTGTTGCCCGTACCACTGACGGGCGTCGCCGATGAATGGCAGGAAGTACTGGTACTTGCTCATCACCCGACGGTGATAGTCCTCCTCAAAGCGGTAGAACTCATAGAGGGGACGTGAATCCTCTTCAACCACGTCGGCCTTTTTGGTCCCTTCCCACTGACGTGCAAGGCTGCGGTGGCGTGCGGCCTTCTCCTTGTGATGCTGCAGCCGCGAAGCATAGCTGCGCAGCCGGAATCCAAAGGTGACCAGGTCATCCTCTGCTCCGTCCCCGGCGGCACCACGGTCGGCGGCCAGTACCACCATCTGTTCGTAGTCCATTCCCATGACCTCGAGCATGGGCGTGCGGACCCGCAGCTCCGACCCGGGCATCGCCCGCAACATCTGATAGACGCCGTTGACGGCCCGCTCCACGATTTGGGTCTTGCCCACAACGACCAGGGCCTCCCATTCCGCGGGGGACAGGTTTTCGGCCTCCAGTCGGTGGTTTGCGTAGTCGACGACCTTCTCCATCGCTTCGGGCAGGGGAGAGCCGGCGCGCTCAAGCTGCTCGGTCACCAGCTCAGTGACCAGGCGGTTGGCTTTGCGCATGCGCCGGTCGTTGGAGCCGGCACGCCACAGCTGGCGGTCCTCCGGCAGGCAGGCCAGCAGGAACTGGGGGAGTGACTCGGCTCTGATCTGCTCGTGCGCCCAGCGCTTGATAAAGGTTGTGACATTCCTGCGCTCGTAGCCAACGGCGCTCGAGAGGTGTGCCACCACCTGTTTCTCGTCGAGCCAGGCGTCCATGCCGCGGCGCAGCCGGGACTTGTGCCGGTCAAGCAGTTTGCCACGCTGTGTGCCATCCCTGGCCAGTTTGCCGTGACCGGCATCAACCATCGCGAGATGGCAGTGCACATGCTCAGTATCGACCTGGATGACCCCGACGTAGCGCAGGTCATCGAAGCCGCTGGTGCCCGAGCTCATCCGGTCCAGGCCGTGCATGATCGCCATTCGCAGCTTCATTTGGTCCAGGTGGCCCCGGTAATCTCCGGCCTGCTCAAGGTGGAAATCCCGGTCGATGATTCCGTGCTGGCGCAGATACGCGCCGTCGAACGAGAGTACCGTCTTGAGTACCGTCTTACCGCTGTCGAAGTGCCGTTGGATGTCTTTCGACGCGGCCTTGAGCTGCTCGTCCGAGAGGGAAACGGTGCCGTATCCGAACGCGACGCCTCCTTTGCCCTGGGCCTCGCGCATCCGGGCCTTGGCCGCGCTGCGGGTGACCCCCGGACGCTCGACGGCACTCTCACGGGCCATGTATCTCAGAATGAAATCATCGGTGCGCAGCCGCTGGATCGGGGCCAGGGACTCCGTCGCCTGGTTGCGGGCCATGTACCGCTCAACATACTGACCCGGCGTCCCGCCCCGCGAGCCCTTGCCGCCGGGCTGGGGCACGCTGAACTCGTTGACTACAACGATCGAAGTCTTCAAATTCATCGCATGCCGCCTGTTGTCGAATAGTGAGCCTGGTATGCGGGTGCTCGCCCGGCGAATGCCGGGTCATGCCGGTACTTCCTCAGCCGCTCCCGTATGCACACCCGGCAATGACGCGAGCCACTCTTGGAGACGTACGTGTTCTCGACGTTGTACGGGTGCCGCCGAGGGCAATGCGTTTTATTTCTGTTCGCTGAGCCGTAGACGCCGAAAGCAACCGCGCGTCGAGTGTTCTCCGCGATCGTCACAGGCTCAAGATGTCCCGGGTTCACGCAATCGTGGACACGGCACAGGTGATCGAGGACCAGGCCGTCGGGAACAGGTCCGTTCACAGACTCCCAGGACCAGCGATGCGCACCGACGCACTGACCGTTGAAATAGAAGGTGCCGTAGCCCTTCTCTGTGAGTGCTGCCGTCCACAACCAGCAGTCGTCGGGATTGAGCACATCGACCTTCTCCCAGAACCGCTCCGCGGGATCTCTCGTGTTGCGCTTCGTCGCGCTCAGCTCCAGATGGGTTGGATTCACGCACGAAGGGTTCCCGCAGATCTGGAGGACGAACAGGCCTTTCCCGATCGGACCGTACCGAAGAAACCACGAGTACCGATGGGCAACATTCTCTTCGGCTCCGCTAAACGACCCGCGACCCCCTCGCATCGTCGCTGCAGTCCACAGCCAGCATGAGCTCTCATCGTTGGACTTCTCGACCTTCAACCAGAAACGCTCTTCGGTCGTCAGCTTCATGACCATGTGTACTCACTTCCTTGACCCGGCGATCTTGGCTTCCATCCAGGGTGACGCAACCCCGGTGCCGTCTTCCGGCAGCCGGGGGCTCACGCCCGTTGTGCCCGGATCCTGATCAGGACCCCAGGCCCTGTTCCGTGTCCTGGCCGAAGTCGAGATCGGCAGCCCGGCGGGCCACCTCGCGCTTGCGCTCATCCAGCGTCGGATCAGGCAAGGGCTTCCGGGTCTCGAACTCCTCCCCGTCGTTCTGCAGAGAATTGGCCACGCGTTCGCGGTAGAGGTTCTCCGGCGTTCCCTCAGTGCGTTCCCGCTCGGCACGGAATTGCTCAGCCTCGGCAGCGATCTCAGCTTCGACCTGCTGCAGACGCGCGGACACGCCCTCCGCCGCTGAAGGCGCCGGAACCCCAACCGCTCCTACTGCCGGCGTCGTTACCGTGCCCAGGGCCAGCTCCTCGTCGGTGAAAAGGGAGTTGATCGCATCAGAACGTGCCTTCAGGCCCCGGTCGTCAACGGCAGCCACGGTCCGCACAACAGTGTCCTCGGAGCGGTCGGCGAAATAGTCGGCGAGATCGTAGCCGGAGGTATCCCGGTTGATCTCCAGGCTGCCGATGTCATGGACCTGGGTGAAGATCACCGGCACATCACCCTCCCCACCTGCCCCGGACGGTGCAAGCACTAGCATGTCAACCTTGGCCGGCAGCTCCCACTCGATGTTGGTGAGCTGCCCAGGAATGGCGAACCCGTTCGTGAAGTAGCCCTTGGCAATGAGGGCCACCAGCTGGTCGTCGTCGAACTCGTAAAAGCAGTCAACCCTTCCACCCTGGCCGGGGGAGTACGTCACCTGGGAGATCCCGAACGGCAGGACCTCACCTGGAGTGACAGAGCGCAGTTCACCGGTAACGTGCAGGTACGGGCGGTAGTTCTCCTCCTTGCCCTTGTGCTTGAGGTCAAGCGACTGGACGAGAACACCCAGTTCAGCGTCCAACCGTTCCAGCCGGTGCGTTTCCACGCCTTGTTCGTGCAGGACACGGTGGGCCCACACGTCGTTCATCATCAGTCCTGCGGTGCGCATCACTTGCTCCTCCTGGGGTTCTTCCTGCTCCGGTTTCTGGTCTTCGGGGCGTGTCCGGAATGGAGAGCAGAAGCCGCGCGTGCGTTCCTGATTGCTTCGATCCTTTGCGTTCCCCAGCGCCACATGGCGCGCATGAGGACAATCTCACCGGCAGCAAGCAGGGCAACCAGGAAGAGGAGGGGTACCAGCCACATGGCGACGGTCCCGTCCCCGCTGAGCCCGCCGCGGGACGCACCCGACTCCGTGTGCATCCATGCACCGAGCATGGGAATGACGACGATGGCCGTGAGCATGGCAAGCACATAGTCTGCAAAGAGGACGACTGCCCGGAAGAATCCGGTCCACACAGCCAGACCAATACCCGCCTGACCGCCCCTGACCGGAGTTAGTCGCTGCAGCGCCGCCCGGAGATTCCTCCATGCGTCCTCCGCGGCCGGCTGTATTGTCGGTCTCCGGAGCCGTGCGCCAGCAGGCTGGGCGGTATCGGTCTTCAGGGTCTTGTTCGGGGTCGTTGTCGTCAAGGTCCCGTCCTTTGTGTCGCAGTTGGCGTCCCGGGTGACCGCGGAAATGCGGGGCAAGCCTGTCATTGGCTCAGATCGTCCGACCCGTAGGCATATACCATTTGACCCGGACTCAATGTTTCACTCGGATGTCAGCACAACTTTATCAAGAAGATGAATCGAAAGGGGATGTGAATCAGCCTGAGTGGCGACTGGTTCCACTCGGGGGAACCCCGGATAAGACTGCAATCCTGCCCTCGGCGTCAACGATGACAAAGAGCAGCATCCGGCGGTCCGCCTTCACACTCCCGGGCCTGGTCCGGCTGACGGCGTCGGAAGTGACCTCAACGTCGACCAGCACTGCGTAGCTGTAATTGCCGGCCCGCACATCCACGACCTCTATGTCAGGATCCCGTCCCAGGGTCGAGTTCAATCCGGCCGTATCGATGTAGTAATAGCGCTTCCCGTCCGCGTCCTCGTTGAACCTCGATGGCGGCATGAAGTTCCGCAGGAACGGCCCGCCCTCTGCCAAGCCGAAACGCTCCTTCAGCTTCTCCCGCGCAGCCGCATAGGCCAGGCCCGAATCCCACGTGAAGGCAATCGTGAGCAGCGACTGAATCCGCGCGCGGTCGGCGTCGAGCCTGCTCCGGCTGACTCCCAGCGCTTCCAGGACGTCCCGGTCGATCCGTTCATCGTTCCGCTGCCGGATGCCCGCCAGCTGGCTTTCGATGCCGCTGATCTGCGCTTCCTGCCCGGAAATGGTTCCGCGCTGGCCGGCCCACGTCAGTCCCGCCACCGTTGCCACGGTTGCGAGGACGGCCCCGATCACCAGAACCCATGCATTGCGCAGCAGGATTCCCGGTCGTTCAGTTACTGCTTCCGGTTCCATCATCGGTTCCCGCCGTTCCTGCCGCCCCGCGTGACTGCGGCTAACCGGTGCTGCGTCCCCGCCGTCGTCACGACAACCTCGAGCTCATCGAAGACCCCGGTCTTCCCGTCATGCCTGTAGTGCCCGGTCGCCCACGCCAGAACCTGGCCCGTAGCCCTGTCACGGCAGAGCCACACGACCCGTGCGCTGTCAGTCGGCACCGCTGCGGGTGGCGGCTTGAGGTCCGGCAGTACGGTCTCCAGCGTCCACGTATACGTTCCCGGATCGGCTGCTGTCTGGCCGTCGTAGCGGACGTACCAGGCGTAGCGGGGATCAACCTCCGTCCCGGCGTCAAAGGAGTCCGCCGTGGACCAGCGGTAGGCTTCCGTGTCGTCGACCAGATAGGACGTCGGGCTGAACAGCGCAGCCAGGGTCCGGCGGTGTGCGACGACGCCGAGCATCGCCGGGCTGGGGGAGCCGTTGCCTGCGCCGGGCTGGAGACTCGCCGTGCGGTACAGCTCCGCAAAGAGCTGCTGTGCGGCAGCAACCTTGCCTGCATCGGCGGCGGCCGCTCCGGTCAGCGCTGTCAGCTTCTGTGCGATGTCCGTGTCCACGGGCTTTGCCTCGGCTGCGGCCAGCTGCATCCTAAGGTCGGCGATCCGGGCGTCATTTTCGGCCCGGGTGGCTTCAAAGTTTTCCCCCGTCACGCCTGAGGCGATGACCAGGGCGGCGATCCCTCCGGCCATCAGCACCGCGATTCCCCTCCGGAGGGTTCGCGAGCTGTCTACGGGAGTGCGCCGCTCAAGCCGTTCGTTCCGACGGGAAGCCCGAGCCTGAACGCGCTGCTGAAGTTCGACACCCGTGAGCTGCTTCCGCGTTTTCGGCGCCGCCGGTATCGGATCCTTGCGTCGCATCATGACGTCTTGATCTGATCCGTGGGCAGCATGATGTCCGAGACATCAACAAACTTCCATCCCTCCTCGACCATCCGCGTGGCACTGTCAATGCGGACCCGGCCCATGAAGGCGCAATAGCCCGCCTCGCCGAGGACCACCTTGTCGCCCTCGACGCCCAGGACGACAAGCGTGTGGCCCGCCGGCCCGGTTCCCGGTCCGGATCCGACCGAATACGGGGCAGGCATGGACGAGAGCTGTTTGCCCGTCTGTTCCGCGATCGTGAATGCCGTCCGGACGCCATCACCCTTGGGATAGGTCTGGAACGTCGTGTACTTGTTCACGAAGTAGGTGGAGAAGCTCACGCAGTTCATCGCATGGTTGGCACCGCACGACCCCGGTCCGCCGCCATCGCCGTAACGCCCGTCCAGGAACTTGTCGCCTTCCTCGTTGAATCGGGTGACCAGGGCCTGGGCCTCGACTTGAGTCATTCCACCGTTCTTCAGGGAGATCGGGCCGGGGCCGCCACTGTCCTGGCATTCGGCAAGGATCGTGCTCATCCCGTTGCTGATGCCCTCGATGATGCCACCAGTGATGTTCTCGACACGGCCGGCGGTGGACTTGTCGGCTGCCCAGCCGCTCATCTTCCCGAACCACATCCCGGCATCCGCCGTGCGCTCGGCCATCATCTGCTGGTTGTCATTAGAACGCTCCCACTTGTCGTGGAAATGGACGGCCGCGGCCGACGGAGATCCCTGCGATGTCGAGATCATGTCCTTGAACACGGCGACATCGCCCGGGTTGTCACCCTGGACCATGAAAGCCAGCTGCGTGTCGATCGTGTGCCAGTCCACGCGCTTGCCCTTGGCGTATTCGAGAAGCATCGTCGTGCGGCCGTTCGACCACTGGCCCAGGCCAATACCGCCGTGCGACTGACCGGGAATGTGGGTGAAGCCACCGTCCCAGGCAGCCTGCTTGCGCGGACCGATCCGGTAGGGCTCGTCGGAGATGGACTCGACACTGGTCGGATCGACACCTGATTCCTGGGACCAGTTGCCAAGGATGCCCGCGATGTTCTCGTCCGGCATGCCCCACCTGCTCAGCACCGAGTAGACGGTCTTCGCATTTTGCTCCGCGTCCGGGTTGACCTCGGACCCGTTGCCGGTGCCGGGGCCGGCATCGGTCACGCACGCAGTCCGGCCCGCGTTGAGGCTGCCCTCGGTCAGGGATGTTGAATTGATGACGCCAGTGAGCACCGTGCTGAGAAGCGCGATCGCGGTCACCGAAGCAAAGACGCCCGATGCCGCTGCGACTGCCGGAGCCACGGTGGTAGCAACAGCGACACCGAGTACCGCGCTTGCCGAATTTGCGACAATGCCGCCGATCGCCATGAAAGGAGCCGCCACAGCATGGCCAACAGTCTTGGCCAGGTTGAGCATGAACATCCACAGCGCCAGCCCTGCGTTGGCAGCCAGAGCCATAGCGGCGAAGAACATCGACTTGAGCCAGTTCAGAAGGGCCATCGCCATGAGAACCACCATGGCCGGGGGAGTAGCTGCAGCAGCACCGCCGACGGCTAAGCCCTTGGCCACCTTCGAGCCCGGCCCCTCGCCCTGTCCACCGCTCCGCGCATAACCGGTTCCGCCGGCACCCAGTTGTCGCTGGTCCGCCGTTGTCGCGTCCGGCCTGCCTTCTATGACTTTGTTTGCGCTCTTGACGGTGTCTTGGAGTGCCTGGCCGCCGACTTCCTTCGCGGCTCCCGCGGCCGCACCGTGCAGGCCGCCCTGCATTCCGCCGTTGACGCCGCCGGTAATTGCCTTGCCCGCATAGCGGCGCACATTGCTGGCACCATCGCCTTCCACGGCCCGACCGGCGAACCCGCCTGCACTATTCCGGGCTTTGGCCACATCCGCCAGCCGGCCCAGGCGCCCGGCGGTGGCCGGGGTGGGCCGCGTGACAGGACTGCCCGTACTCCGCTGATGAGACGATTCAGCAGAAGCCGCAGGGCCTTCACGTTCCAAAACCGGCAGGCGTTTGACAGGAAGTTTCCCGGCCCGGTTGGAACCTGCAGAAGCAGCCACGGCAGGCTTCATCTGCTTCGGGCGGTTCTGAGCCTGACGGCGCTGCGGACCGCCCAGTTTCCCGCTGCTCGTCCGGGCCGACTCGTCCGGCTTCAGCTTGTTGGTTGCCATGAAGTCTCCCTTTCCGGCCTGCGGCCTCAGTGTTTTGTGGGCGAGGCCGGACCGCGCTCAGTAGAGCGTGGTGAGAAAGTCCTTGTCCTCACGGAGTGAGCTGTTGGACTGCACGTCCCGCAGGTCGACATCAAGCCGAAGCAGATCGAGCATGAGGGCGGACTGATATTCGGACTTGTGTTTGGCGTAGCTCTGGTATGCCTGCGAGAGGTTGTTCATTATGTTCGTCAGGGGACGCATCGTGACATCGGAGGCCTGGTAGTCCTTGGCCAGGCTTGATCCGTCCGAGAGGATCCATTCAAGGCTGGAAATGGTCCGGGGGGTCTTGTCCGTTCCTTCGTCCTTCTTCCTGGAAAGGAACTGGGCGAAGGTCTGTCCGGAAGGCACAAGGACATCGAGGTAGCCGTCGTAAACGTCACCCGGGCGCCAGCTGAGGTCGAAGCCTCCGGGCACCACATGACGGGTCTCGAGGGCCAGCGTGGAAATACCATTTTGGGCCTGGGCTGCAGTGACGCCGGTAATCCTGTCGCCGGCAATGGCGGCAGGGACCGGTGGCGGCCGCAGGAACAGCCCGTCGACCTTGGTGGTCTCCAGATCGCTGGTGTATGCCTGAATCTGGGCAAGGTCACTGCGCATCTCCAGGAGCTTGTGGTCCAGCGCGGTGTGGGCTTCCTGCTCCTGGGCCTTGAGCGCAACGTCGTAATAGGCGCGTGCCGGATCGAAGGTTGGCGTTTCCAGCGCCGGAATCTCCTGGGCGCCCGAGGCGCCGGGATTGAAGAACACGCGCCATTGGTCGTACTTGGCGAAGGTCCCGTCGGCCGTCATCTGCTCGGCGTTGCCGCCGGTCTTACCCTCTTTGAAGGACAGCTCGGCATTGGCCCGGACCGTCAGATTCAAAACCTGGCGTTCGAAATGCCCGTCGGCATCAAGGAGAACGCCAACGTAGCCGGTTGATCCGAACACGTGGAACGAACCCCTGATCCCCCCGGTGGCCACCTTCTCGCTCTTGAGCGAGCGGTCCGACCCCAGAAGGAATGCCTGGTAGTCCGCCGCGTTGTAGGAAATGTGGGCGTTACTGGCGAAATGCATCATCACCAGCGCCCTGTCGCGGGTCTTGTTGACGTAGACCCCGTCAACGTCGCCCTTGAGGTCAGTCTTCGACGTCGTAAAGGTTGCGGTGTACAGCGCTGTCTCTGACAGCAGGTCACTTCCTGCCTTGATGGCCGCTGCCCCGGAGCCTGCGATCACGATCCCGCCGACCACCGTGAAGATGCCGAAGAACACGCCGAAACGCTCGATTGCGTGATGCGAGTCAAGCCTGAACTTCTTGCCGAAGGCCAAAGCCTTGTCCTTGATCCCCATATTTCCCTGCCTGCCGTGGCTCAGTCCCGGGAAACGACGAACCGGGCCGGTGGAGGCTTCACACCCCTGCCGGCCCGGTTCAACGACGCCTCGTGTATCCGGTCGCGTGCGTTGTCTGCTTGCCGGCGATGACTACCAGCCGGAAGTGACGTCAAAGATCCCGTCGAACGGCTGGACCATCACCGTGCCGCCGCCGAGGTCCTCGATGGTCTGCTGGCCGCCGGAACCGATGGTGGACATCAGCTGCCAGCCTCCGGTTCCCAGGGCACCTCCAACCAGGATCAGCAGGGCGATCGTTCCCCAGCCCTGCTGCGGGCCGGACTGCGGGTTCGCCATGAGCTTCCTGATGAGGAGCACGCCGCCCCAGACCAGGCCGACCGCACCCAGCAGCATGAGCAGCAGACCGCCCCACAGCTGGATTTGGGTCTTTGCGTTCTCAAGGAAGCTGGCGATGTCCCAGGCCGCTGTCGGCAGCGATACCTGCGCAAGGGCCGCTGCCTCATGGATCTTCGTCATGATTGTTTCCTCTCGCCTTTCGGATCACTCGTGACATGACATTGAGTCACAGGACAATAAACGCTGACAGATCGTCCGGATGGATCATTCAAAGCGCCTCATTGATGTCCGTGAAGTGCCATGAAGGGTCGAACGTGAGGTTTTGCCTGCTGTGACATGGCGCCCACCCCTGTCGCCGACTCGTATACGTGCGTATCTTCAGTGCCTAATCTACCCCATTCGATATACTTATCGTGTCAGCAATTGAGTAACGAGTCGAAGGAAGTTGAAAAGATCTTCACAACATTTTTCCGCTGGCGGGGAGCGGGTCAGAGCCCGGCGCCTGTGGAATCCGCAGGGCGGCCTGTGTAATGTGCTGTTCCAGCACTGCTGTGACCAGGATGGCCTCCACGAAGCCAGCCTTCCCAACCCGCTCACCCGACCAGGAATACCGAGAACGATCATGAAGCCAATGCCCGGAGATCTGTTTGCCCGACGCCTGCGCCAGGAGCGGGAGCGACTGGGCATCAGCCAGGCCGAACTCGCCCGGCGCATGGCGCACCTGCTCGGACAGAACGTCGAGTCCACAGCGATCACGCGCATCGAGCAGCAGACACGTGCCGTGAGGCTGGACGAAGCGGTCAGTGCTGCCAACGCCCTTGGAGTGCCCCTCCTGGTGCTGCTAAGCGACGACTTTGCCCGGGAAAATGAAGCTGAGATCCAGAACCACCTCGCGGAGCTTGCCCTGGCCGAGCAAAAATGGGAGACACAGCGGCACGAGGTCGACCGGCTGACCAGGGCAATCCAGAAGTTGTCAGCCGAACGCGACCGGTTGCGTTCCTATGCTGCTGACGTAGACCCCGAGGCCGCGAAGGACTTCGAGCTTGACGCTGATCTCAAAGCCGCCATCGACGCCCGCGTTCCGGCGGACCCCGAAAAACGGGTCACAGACCCAGACGCATGACGCTGTTGCGCGCTGCCGGGTTGTACTCCCGGTCATAAACGTTCACCGTCTCAGCCTTCTGCCACCGGCCGGCCCGCATGATTTCCTCTGTGTTCGCGCCGTTTCGCCTGGCCTGGGTAACGTGCCCGGCCCGAAGGCTGTGGAAGCCGTATGCTGTTGGATCCATCCCTGCCTCCTTCATGCGCATGCCAAGCATCGTGTTCAGCGCATCACCGCTGATGCCGCTGTCGTGGATACTGGCACTTTTCCGATTGCGATAGGTCGCCCGCAACAGGGGAGCGGGCGACAGGAGTTCCGGTCCGCCGATGAGCGGTGCGCTGCCCGCCGCACCACAGACGTGGGACGCCGTCTGGTGGCTGTACAGCTGCTGCATGACCGCCCGCCGCCGCTCCCGTGCGTCCGTGATGCCGGAGGTCCGCAGCAGAGCGACCCACTGGTGCATTGCACAGGGGGCACAGGTTCGGGGCGTACTGCCAAAGGGGAGTACGACAACGTCGGGGAGCACATTGTCCTGGTCAGTCTTGGAGCTGCCCACGCGTACATGGATGCCGTCGCCCGGGTGCAGCTCGAGGCTGTTCAGCCTCAGCCTGGCAGCCTCGCTGCGCCGCAGGGCCCCGGCAAAGCCGAGCCACAGCGCGGCAGTATCTCTGGTCGCGGAGACACCCGAGGGGTAGACGTCATGGTCCATGGCCTCGATGATGCGTGTGACGTCCTCCAGCAGCAGTGGCCGCTTGCGGTCCGGCCTCGTGGCCCTCAGCTTTGCCAGGCCGCGGACCAGGTCGCTCACACCCCGGTGGCCGGTCGGATCCAGATAGCCATCATGCAGATGCCGGTCCGCGACGCCTGCCAGGTACTGGCGGATTGTCGCCAGCGCGAAGCGGGGCAAGCCCCATTCGTCCGTCTGGTTGGACATCCAGGCCACGTACCACCGCACAGTCTCCGGGTGCGCCGGCAGCGCGTCGAGGCCGAAGTCCCCGCAGAAACCCTCGAAGGACCGCCACGCCTTCGCATACGCCCGCCTCGTGTTCGCAGAGAGGGTGTGCGTTTCGAGGTGGCGTGAGATCTCCTCGAGCTCGTGCAGCTCGTCGTCGATATCCGGATCGAGGATCGCCCGCGGCGCGTAGACGGCCGCAAGATGCGCCCCGCGCCCGAGTCCCCGTGCCACCGCCATGACACCAGTTTCGCTGACGGCCAGGTCCAGGGACGTGAGCACCCGGAAAGATCATCCGTCAGCCGATACATGCGAATTGTTCTCCTCGGGCTTCCGCGCGGACCCGGGAAGCATCGCACCGCGCTTCTGGTGATGCGCATAGGCAGGGAGCAACTGCCAGTGTGCGGTGGCTGTTGCGGCGTCCGTCAGGGGTATGGCGCCCCGGCCATGGTCGGGCCCCCGCGCAGAAGGACTGCTGCGGCCGCTGCCAACGACAGGGTCGGCCGGCCGATGTTCAGCGGCGGTCGAAGGTGAGGCCGCCAGGGACTTGGAAGGTCGGCATGATCTCGAGCATGCCGACGTTAACGTGTCGTGGAGTGTCGACGGCGTAGTCGAGGGCGTTGACGATGTCGTCGGTGGTGAGGGACTCGTAGCCTTCGTAGTAGGTCTTCCAGGCCTCTTCCATGGCCTCGGGGCTGCCGCCCATGTTCCGGCCGAAGATTTCGGTTTCGACCCGGCCGGGGCAGATTTCGGTGACGCGGATGCGCTTTCCGACCGTGTCGTTGCGCAGTTGGCGGGAGATCTGGTGCACGGCAGCTTTCGTGGCGTGGTAGGCGGTGTGCCCGTAGAAGTTGTAGAGGCCAGCGATCGAGCTCACGTTTACGATGTGGCCGAGGTCGCGCTCCACCATTCCCGGCAGGATCCGGCGCGTCAGCTGGAGGAGGCCGCGCAGATTGACGTCGATGATGTCGTCGAGGTCCTCCTCCGATGAGCTGAGAATGTTCCCCGGCCGGGAGACCCCGGCGCAGTTGACGAGGATGTCGACCTCGAGGCCGCCGAGCTCGGCCGCGATCTCCGCAGTCTTCGTGAGGTCGAGCACGTGAGGGACGGCGCCGGTGCGATTCGCGAGCTCCTGGAGCCGCTCTCCGTTGCGGGCGACGGCGTGGACGGCGAGCCCGCGCTTGGCGAGGCGTTCGGCGATCGCGGCCCCCATTCCGGTCGAGGCGCCGGTCACGAGGGCGGTCTTGTAGTCAGCGAAGGACATCGGTTCTCCCGGTAACGACGAGGCTGTGCGCGAGGGGCACGGCCGACTGGTTTTGTGTGGTGAGTGGTGGATTCGGTGGTGTTCCAGCGCGTCCACCCTCGCGGGGCGGCCGCTGGCCCATGGACCACCGGCCGCCCCGCTTGCGGTCGCGCTGCTGCGCGATCAGCTCAGGCGGACCTCAACCCGTCACTACTCCGCGCCAGGGTTAGCGGCGAGATGGCGGGTGGCCCTGCTCGGGAATGCGGCCGTGACGGCGGCCTTCTCCCGCTCACTCTGCTGCACCTCGTCGAGCTCCTTCAGCGTGTATTTGCTGGTCTCCTTGGCGGTGAGCGCTGAGATCCCCGCGAAGACCATGAACCCGAGCGCGACCATGGACGGGCCGACCCATCCCTTGAGGTCGGAGCCCGCGAGTGCTGTCGCGAGAACGGGCCCGACGACACCCGAGATGGCGAAGCCGATCTGGGTGCCAAGGGCGAGCCCGGAGACGCGCAGCCGGCCGGGGAACATCTCTGCGAAGAACGAGGGCCAGGACGCGTTGACCATTGAGTAGAAGAGGGAGTAGTTGATGATGCCGAAGATGAAGATCAGCGTCCAGTTGCCGGTCGTGATTGACCAGAGGTAGGGGGCCATCGTGATGCCTACGCCGACCGTTCCGGTGAGGAACATCGTCTTGCGGCCGATCTTGTCTACCAGGAATCCTGCCAGGGGCGTGATTCCGAGGGCTATCACGGCCGAGACTGTCGTCGTCAGGAGCATGGTCGGTTTGTCCAGCTTGTATCCGGCGGTTGCGAATGCCACCGAGAAGGTCTGCATCATGTAGCTCGTGCCCGCGATGAGCGCACAGAATACGATCCGCGCCACGGCGCGCCAGTGGAAGCGCAGGAGCTGGCTGAGCGGGGCGATGTTCGCCTTGGTGGACTGGTTCTCGATGAACTCAGGCGGCTCCTGGATGTGGCGGCGGATCAGGTAGGCGGCGACCACCACGAGGGCGGAGAACCAGAACGGAAGACGCCACCCCCAGGTCAGCAGCTGCTCCGAGGGCATAGCGGCGATCGGGATGAAAACCAGCAGCGTGAGCAGCGTGCCGGATGAGGAGCCCAGCGTCGTGAAGCTCGCGATGAACCCGCGACGGCGGTCGGAAGCGTGCTCCAGGCTCATGGTGATCGCGCTGGGCTGCTCGCCGGAAAGGCACAGTCCTTGGATGACGCGGATCAGCACGAGCAGGATCGGAGCAAGAGGACCGATCTGGGCGTACGTCGGCAGGCAGCCGATCAGGAAGGTGCAGCCGCCGATGCCGAACAGTGTCAGCATCATGACGAATTTGCGGCCGCGGCGGTCTCCCATCGGTCCCAGGATGAGAGAGCCGAGGGGGCGTACCGCGTAGCCAACCGCGAAGGTGATCATGGCCAGCAGCACGCTGATGCCTTGGGGCAAATCGGGCGAGAAGAAGAGGACGTTCAGGATCAACGCCGACGAGGTGCCGTAGACCGCGAAGTCGTAGTACTCGAGTGTCGTGCCGATCCAGGCCGCGACTGCCGCCCTGACCGGGGTCTTCCTGGGAAGTGTGGTTTGAGTCATTTCGTCTCCATTGGCGATGGGTGAACAGCGGCCTGCCGGTACACGTGGGCTGCGGAAGGAGATCTCGAATGGGATGTCCGGTTGGTCCTGCCGTGGGCTCTCTCGCATTACGATCGTGTCTTGTACGGCTTTGCGACTGGCCTCAGACATCAAGTTAGCGTTTGAGGCGCAGGTCACACAAAGACAGCTTTTGTGTTCCCACATAGGGATCCGTTATGGCAGCTTTCGAAAGCTCCTTCTTTTTTCCTGCCGGGTTCAGTCCTCGACGGGGAGTCGCGCCCGCTCGCGTTCACAACATCGGGGGATCGTGGGGGCTGAGTCCGACGCGGCCGTGAGCGGCGGCCCGAAGAACAGGCCTGGAGTCGGACGATACCCGCCACGGACGGCCTACCCCTCGCTCCACAACATCAATGGAAGCTCGAATTTGCGCCAGCAAAAGCCCTGTCGGGGTTCAACGCGGGTTTCTGGTAAGTGCCCTTATCGCGGTATGAAAAGTGTCGGTGTCGCGTGACACGCTGGTGTGATGAGGGAACGGATTTCGGGCTTTCAGCCGATCTGGCGGACCGCTTGGATCTCGCATTCAGGACAGCCCAATGGCTGAGCTGATGCCGGCGGCGTCCACCCTGCCGGACCTCTGGCTCGACTGGTGCGCGGTGACCGGGACCCCCGCAGACCAGCACGACCAGTCCACGCTGGAGCTGTTCCGCCGTCAGGCCTGCCCGTCACGTGCGCTGCGCCATAGCCTGGAGCCCAGGGCTGGGAAGCCGGCGGCCCCCGCGTGGCCTTTTCACTTGCGGCCCGGTGACACGGCACTCACGCGGATCATCCGAGGAGGATCTTCGCACATCGGCAACCCTGATGTGGATTGGATATCCCGTCTCAGATTGCGCCGGCTGCTGTTCGCAGCTGTGCTGATTGCACCTGCCAGCCTCGGGGGACTGGGATTGGACCGAAGAGGAATCCGCAGCCTTACGCCCGATGGGCTGCTGGATTTGCGGCCACGGATCGGCCGTGCAGACGATCAGGCCGCATGCCCGGCCTGCGCCGCCTGGTCCTGGCTGGAAATCCTTGGAACAAACAGCGGGTGGTCACGCGGATCCGTCCGGGCCCTGGGCCGGGCATTCGATGGTCCAACCGACGGGGTCCACAGACATGAGCTCGCGGACCCCAGGCCGGAATGGCTCGACTGGCCCGACCAGGCGAATCTGCTGCCGTCCATTGACCGGTGGGGCTATCTCGACCCGTACGCGTCGATGCACCCCTCGTCGCTCTCGAATCTCATCCGGACGATGGTCGCGACGGCCGGGGCCCCGGTTGTCGAACGCCAGCAGACTGAACCGAATCCAGCACCACCCGTCAGGCACATCAGCCAGGAAGAAGAAGCCGCAATCCTCCGCCGGGCCGATGAGCTCAACGCCCGCATCGCACGGCTGCTGGATGAATTCAGCTAAAGTCGTCCCGTGTGAATCGACTGGGAGGACATCCTCGGCACGGGCGGGACCGGGCTCGCTGACACAAACGAAGAGTATGTCAACCTGATTCAGGACCGCTGAGGCAGCATGGACACTAGAGGCGCCTGGCAGATGTGCCGTGCGGCTGCAAAAGGTAGAACTGGAGAAACGTGAACGACAGCTTTTACCCGACTACTTGGCTTTTCGAGCTAGACGAGCGAACCACTCACATGTCTCTTGTGCCCACGAGCCCTGACCAGCCGCCCGTTCCCGCCACTCCACTCACGGTCCGCCAAATGATTACCAGTTTCACATCGTCAACCCGGACCCCCGAGGAAGTATCAGGGATGCTCAAGCTCAGCGGTTTCCTGCTGGAGACCTCCGTGGTGCATTATGAGTTTGCGGCGCTCTCACTGGAGAAGGCCTTGCAGGCACTTGAACTAATGCTGCGGATTAAAGTGGATCCGGCATCGCGTGCGGGGATGAGCGGGCTTATCAAAGCCACCCAAGAGCGATCCCCTTTTCGACCCGAGCTATTGGAATTCCTGAATGACATGGTTCGTCTCAGGAATGACTGGGTCGGCCATCCCCGGAACGCAGCGGTGTACCCTCTGGTCACAGCTGCTGCGTTCCTCAGCCGCATCCACTCCTCCGTCGCAGAGGTGGCCGAGATGTAGGAAACCCGCGGCGGCTTATGGAATCGGTGTGTAATTCGGCCTAGGCTGAGGTCACGTGCATCGGGCCGGCCTTACCGGTTCTTGAACCAGCCGACATTCGACCAGCTCACGCTCATGGTCCGTCCAATTACCCAGTTATGATTCACCTCGTACATACAAAGTCCGTAATTGCTGTTCGGGGGCAAGTTGCGTTACATGGTCGGAACGGTTCTACTGGCGGTCTGCTTGGCAGCGACTGGGTGCGGCTCCTCGTCGGAAAGCCCACCGTCACCCGCGGCGTTTGACCCTGCCCAGGGCAGTCCCACGGACAAGGTGAGATGGGGAGCCCAATTTGCCTTGGTGAACGGCACAAATATTGGCCCAGCTGACGACTACCCTGGGCAGGCAAGAGTCATCGAATCTTTTGGCAAAGGAAGCTGCGCCTTTTACGATTCCGGTGGATCCGTCCAGAACGGTATCAACCAGGATGCCGCCGGCGATGGCCGGATCCCCCGGCATGACGCAATCGTGTTTGCAGCGATTGCAGTGACAGCCTATTGCCCCAAATACAAACCGGAATTTGACACCCTAATGCGCACGAACAACATCGTCCTTAAACAAACGTCATGGACTCCAGCCGATAACACCTACGGCGGACCGACCTCCACATCCAGCTAGAGGGCCTGGATCAACCGCGATATTCAAAGGCGACCTCTCTGTCCTGCGCAGAAAGTAGAATGCCGTTATGGACCAAAATGCCGAGCACCCACTGCCTGTTCAGCTTGTCGGCCAGACATCCATTAATGACTACCTTGCCCCGGTTCCGACGATAATTCCGGTTGAACTCAGAGAACCAACTGACGCTGAGCTGGCCGCGTTCCTGGCAGCAGAGACCGCATAGCTAACGAATCCTTTCTGTGCGGCGTGACCAGGCGTCTCCGACGCCGTCTACGCCAACAGCTCAGGGAATGCCGGCACCTCGCCCTTCGGCGAATTCTGACCGTGTCGTCTGCCGTGACTAGGCTGCAGCGCCCCGCAGGATTGAGACAATGAGGTCCCGGCGCTCAGGCGTGATGGGGGGAGCGGCGGCGGCGGCTTTCTTCGCGGCCGCCTTGAGCTCAGCGAACGCACGCTCGGCGGCTGACGCCTGACGCATCGCGTCCAGGTCAGCAACCTTCACCATGTACTTTTTGCCGTCCAGCTCATAGGACAGCTCGCCGGACCTGATCCGACGGCGAAGCGTGTCAATGGACCCGTAGCGGCGGTCACCGTCAAGGTTGCGGATCTCCGACGCGCGGGCGAGATCGAGCTGCTCTGAATGTTCAAATGACGCGGAGACCATGGACTGTCCTCACGATGATGCTGCCGTGTACACCCACCCCGTAGCTCCGGCTCGCACTACGGTCTCCTGGATCGCTGTCCAGATTGAGCCGGTCACCCCTGTCGAGGCCTCCCCATGTGTACTTATGAGGTGCCACCACTCTATCGCGATAGTCTCTCGGATGCCTAGTCGAATCGCTTATCAATTGCTTATGAGGATTTCAGTCCACTGCCCGGTCATGCACTACCGCCAACCGGGCTCGACCCTGTCGTAATTGATACCCCTTTGACCGAGCCGTTCCTTCCCGACGGGCAGAATCCTCGGCTGCATGAGGGCACGCACGACCCGGCGTCTGGACGCCAGCTCAAGCATTTCCCATGCCATGCGCGCGTCGTCGGACTTCGCCAGATCGAGCACCAGGGGGTCCGTGGCCGCCAGTGCCTCGAACCGCCGTTGGGCGGCAACGATCAGGGGGCGCACGCGGTCCTCCTGATCAAACAGCAAATCCATCCGCTGCCGCGCCGCTGCCTGCACACGCACGTCCTCCAGGTACGCGCGGCGCTCCTCTATCTCGTCAAGCAGGGCCTGCCTCTCGGCATCGAGACCGTCGTTCTTCTGACCCAGGCCTTCCATGAAGTCCGGGCGCTGCACGCGTGCCAGCACGTGCTCGCGGACGACCAGATCGAGATGATCGGTTTTCATGGCGACATGAGTGCCGGTTTTCCCCGGAACGCCGGTGCAAATGTAGGTGTTGTAGTGGTCCCGGGGGAGCGGCTCGCCGGACTCGTCATACCGTAATTTGCCGACGTTCTGTTTGCCGACACGCGTCTTAACTCCGCAGATGCCACAGACGGCGATCCCTGACAGCAGATGCCTGGCTGGCCAGTCGTTTGTCCGTTTGTGCGACGGGTTGTTCAGCAACGGCATCAGCCGCTTCTCCCAGACGCCGGGGTCAATCAGGGCCGGCCATACGGCATCGGAAACGATCTGTCCCAGATGTTGCCGCTTCCCTGCATATGCAGGGGTTGTGAGCATCTGCTTGATGGCACGAGGTGTCCACCCGAGATTCCTGCGCTGCTCCCTGTAGGCCGGACGCCGGGGAGGAAGGCCACGTTCATTGAACAGCTTCGCAATCGAGTAGAACGTCTCGCCGGCCAGCACACGTTCGGCAGCTTCCTGGACAATCCGCGCCTGTTCAGGTTCCGGATCGACCCGGACCAGTGTCCGTGTCAGGTCGTCATAGACACGGCGGTAGCCGTACAGGTGCTTGCCGTGCGGGCGGCCATTTTCCGCGGCTGAGCGCACGTCGCGCCTGATCCGCTCAGACGCCTTCGCTGATTCATACTCGGAGTCCACGGCGTCTTCGAGGAGGCTTCGGCGATCGCGGGGGTTGGAGGGGTCGTAGTCACGTCCGTGGGTCGTCACGAAGATGACAACGCCACGCTCCTCGCAAAGCTCGATCAGGGTGATCCACTCGCCGACGCGACGCGATCCGCGGCTCGACTCCCACAGCACGAGGATCTGCGCACCGAAACGGTCCGCATCAAGATCTGCAATCAGCCCGTCGAATCCGGCACGGGACTGCGTCGCGTAGCGGCTTGCGCTGATCCCGTCATCCCGGTACGGATCGGCGTGAAGCGTCCACCCGCGACGTGCGGCTGCTTCGGCGTTCTCCCCATGCTGTTGGTCGGGGGACTTGCCCCGGCCGTCACGGTCCTTCGAGACCCGAAGGTATTCCCGGGCAACCTCCGGCGTACTGCCCAGGCGCTTCTCTTTGTTGTGCATGCGTTTGACGCACCCCTGTCCACAACTATAACGAGCGAATTGTGCGGGATGGGTGTGCACGCATGCCGCGCCGATGGGAACGGCGGGTTGGGGCGTTGGGCGTCGGTCCGGGGCTGCTGCGGGACCATATCGATAGCAACTACCTGCCGACAGGGCCCCGATGATGCTGACGGCCGCTGATCTGGCCATCCAACTGAACGTGTCAACCGATACGGTCTACCGCATGTGCAAAGCCGGCAAATAGCCGCACAGCAGGATTGGCCGTCTCTACCGCTTCACCGAAGAGCCCTGCCACGCCATCATCGCCACCCCGAACCGCCGCCCGGGCCTTGGACGGGAAGCCGGCGCGGAAACATAGTAGAGCTGCTTCGACGTACGGCCGGTTAGTACAACGACGGGCTAACATGGGGGCTATGAGTGCGCGCCTACGTTAGCCCCATTCAGGGGTTGACGACGATGGAAAGGCAAATCCATGATGAAGCGCGCCCTCGCTCGTGCTCTGTTCCACGCATTCGGCCACCGGGTATGCTGCGGTGCAATTCCCGACTGGACCGCGCATGTCGGCCAGAAGTGGGACACGTTTGATGTGGCCCCCTACAACCTCTACAACGTCATCTGGCGGGCTCAGAACTGGGTCTTGCAGAACTGCGAAGACTGATCCTCGATGCAGGGAGCCCCTGCCGCTTGCGTTGTGCAGGCGGCAAGGGGGTCCCTGCGTGTCCTGTGACGACGGGGATCAGCGAGGGAAGTCTTCGGGCCTGATGTTATTGGCCGATGCCGTGGACGCGCCACTCGCCGTATTCAGGGCGCCAGACCATGGATAGGACGCCGGCGAAGGGCAGGATCTGACCTTCGAGGACTTGATAGCTGTGGGTCACGCCAGACATGATCTTGAAGTAGGCGACGTCAGGATCGCCTTCCGCGAGGTTGACACGCGATCCGTATGCGAGGTTGCCTGAGACAGGCATGATCAACTCATGCGTTCGGGCTCGGGAACCCGGGCATCTGGAACTGGCTCTTCCCACCCACTTTCGCGACGTTCAGGACTTGGACGATCGCCGCCACATGAAGGCCCGCCGGAAACCCAGGATCGCGGGGCGTCTGAACCCTAGTCCTCCGGAGCCGCGCGTAGCGTCGGACCGGTGGCGACTCGGACTTTGCGGCCGGCGCGCGTCAGCAGTGAGGATCGGCGGAGCGCGGGTTCGATGAGTTTGTTCCAGACAGCAAGCCAAAAGAACATTCCGGCGGTGCTCATGAGCAGAGCCCCAATGATGTCTGACGGGTGGTTCATGCTGAGGTAGAGACGGGAGTAGGCAACGGCCAGGACCAGGGCTGTGCCGACCAGGCCGGTGATCAGCCTCTGCGCAGGCGTCCGGGCCAGCACGAGCACCCCAGCCCAGACCAAGGCAGTTGCCATGGCGGTGTGGCCGCTGGGAAAGCTGTCCATGACGTCCGGGCTCACGACGACCGTCGGCAGGGCGGGAGGCCGCGGCCTGTGAATCATGTCCTGCCCTATCTGCGAAGACAGCCAGCCGACCCAGACCATTGATCCAAATGCGAGCGACCTCAAGGGGCTTCGCATGATCAATGCCACAAAGAGAACCGCCACCAGCACGACGATCGCCTGTCCGGGTAGTGAAAAGAGCCCGTCAAATAGTGCCGCCAACCTGGTTTGCGCGGTCGTGGGAGCGGCAACGATCGCCTTCATCCAGATGTCGTCCGGGCCCGGGGAACCGTAGATCTTTGCCAGCGTGCCGATGGCAAAGGCAGCGGAAAATACCAGTTCGGAGGCAAACAGGAGCCACCATGACTGGCCCGGCAATTGCAGCGGTAGGAGCTGTGCACGTCGTTGGCCCATTCTCGTTCCTCCCTGATGAGCATGCGAAAGGATTTCTGCCCTCGGCTGGTTTGCCGGGTGTTATTGCAGGGATTGCCACTCCACCGTGGAATCGGCGAGATTTATCCTGCACAATTTCTTGGCGGTGCCGGAATCGTCGTCCCCAAGTTTGTAGGCGAACTCTATTCCGAGGTCGTACCGTTTGGCCTCCCCAGGAAGCTCGACCCGCGTGACCTCGCCGAGGAATTTCACTGTCGAGAGCGTGGCTTTGCGCACGTGCAATTGTCCTGGCGGCGGAGTGCTGGGGGACGCCTGAGCCTTGAGGTCTTCCAGGCAGCCGTTCTTGACGCGTTGCTCGGTGGCTCGATCAACAGGACTGGTAACCGTGGTGGCATTGGGTTCCTCCGCTGAAGGGGCCGCGCAGGAGACCAGCAAAGACGCCGCCAAGAGGGCAACACAGACGGTGATTTTGCCTGGAGCGCTCATGAGTCTTCCGCTTTCTCTTGGCCATTCCGTCGGTTCTTGGGCTTGAATCTCATTCCACACCAGTCGCTAGGAGGAACTTAACGTTTTTCATCGTGCGGTTGATGGCCCATGAAAACCTTGGGAAATCTGTCGGAACCCGCGGTCCCCTCCCCTTGATCCCCTCGGATTGGGGGTTAGTTACGGGTTGATGCCGGGCCCGGTGCATTTCGGCTCGCCTTCAAGGCCGTGGCGAGGGTTCCGGTGGTGCAAGGCAAACCCAAGCAATCGGGCTGGGATCACTGGCCGCACGACGAGCCGAGGCCACGGGGGCGCCCCCGATCACCGAACCGGCCATGATGACGCTGATGCGGGCATTCATGTCCTATGCAAAGGGCAACCGTTAAACTCCGGACGCATTCAATGGAAGCAGCGCAGCGTATCCCGGCCAGGTTCTGCCCGGGATACGCCGCGCTGAATACCAGCCACGATGCGTCAGAACGGCATGTCACTCTGCTTCCTGGGTGGTCGTTTGTGCCGATATCGGTTGTTCAGCGTTGTCACGTCTTCTGCTTGTAGAAAGAACCCAAAGCATTAGCGCGGTGGCTGTCGCGGCAGCGCCGCCGGTCATGATCGCGGTCCATCCTCCGAGCTGCCAGAGCGTGGTGGCGAGTGTGGAACCGGCGGCCCCGCCGATGAAGTTGCTCACCACATACGCCGTATTGAGACGGCTGCGTGCCTCGTGGTCGACGGCAAGAACACGGGCCTGAGTCAAGGTCGAGGCCACCCGCACCGCAATGTCCAGAAGAATGATCACTGCGAGCAGCACAACGATTGATGTGGCCCCGATCCAGGCGAGGAAAAAGCACACCAGGGTGAGCGCCAGGGCTGCGCTGATGGCGGGCCTGGACAAGCCTCGATCGTGGAGGCGCCCGGATCGTTGTGCTGCGACGGCGCCGGCGATTCCCGCCAGCCCGACCAGCCCGATCGTGGTGACGGAGTACGAGAACGGTGGGGACGCGAGCAGAAACGTCAGGGCCGTCCAGAAGAGCGTGAGGACGCCGAAGGCAGTTCCAGCGACGAACAGCGACATGCGAACGGAGGGGTGTCGTTTGATCACGCCGAAGGTGGAGCCGAGCAGGGCTGCGTAACCCAGCTTGGCCCGCGGAGCCATCGGTGGAATGGTCCGCCGCAGGAGGACCGCCGAGGCAAGGGCCAGGGCGGCAGCTACGGCGTACGGCGCCCGCCACCCGAACGCTTCGGCGAGAAGGCCACTGATCGTGCGGGAAGCAAGAACTCCGATCATCAGCCCCGACGCGACGGTGCCGATCACGTGACCGCGCTGCCCCGGCCCGGCGAGGTCACCGGCAAGCGGCGTCAGTAGGGGCCCGGACACTGTTGTGAGGCCAACCAGGACCAGGGCGACGAGCAACACTGCAAAGGTCGGAGCTACGGCAGCGGCAGTAAGGGCGGCCGCGCAAAGGAGCATCATCAGCGGCAGGAGACGTCGTCGGTCCACGACATCACCTAACGGAACGATCAGAAAGGTGCCGACGGCGTATCCGACCTGCGCGGTCGTCACCAGCAACCCGGCAGCCCCAAGCGACGTTCCGAACGAGGACGCTATCGCCTCAAGCAGCGGCTGTGCCCAGTACAGGTTGGCCACGGCCGCTCCACCCGCGACCGCAAAGAGCAGGATCATGGCCCGGTTGATTCGTGCCGGCGCCGGTGCAGTTATTGACTCCAAGGGTTGTCCTCCTGATCGGTGATGGCTGGAAAGCATCCGGCCATGTTTCCTACCGGAATCGTGGCCGGCATTACAGGCTGGCTTCGGCGTCCTGTTGGGACGTTGCCCGGGTCTGGGCCAGGATCAGGAGCGTCAGTACACCGAGGACCGCCATGATGATCGCGATGGTCAGCGGGCCAAGGACGCCCAGAGTCGATTCGAGCGCCGCCGCGCCAAACCCTGTGCCGATTGCCGTTCCACCGTTGAAAGCAGATACGGAAACTGCGGCTGCCAGTGTGGGTGCACCCTGGGCGAAGCGGACTGCGAGGCCGGTTCCGACCGGCGGTAT